>DHWW01000223.1:23186-40926 GCA_002413385.1 Granulicella sp. UBA5172 | reverse complement strand
AGTTATCTAGGACAGCCCCATAAAATTTGTACTGCTCTTTGAGACCGCTAAGCGTTCGTTGCTGGCTTCAGAAGTCATGCTCAAGCGTGTAACGGATGAAGTTGCGACCCTCGAAGATGACCTGCTCAGCGGTGTTGATGTAGGTAAGCGCACGGTTTCTCCTCTACTGGCGTCCGTCTCATTCATAGATTTCGCTCACCGATTTGGGCACATCATGGAAGCTCTTCCGCTTGTGAAAAAGAAAGCGCCTGAGCTGCTTCGCCTGAAGGCTGCGCTGGGTCCCGTCGAAGAGGCCCGAAATTATCTTCAGCCATTTGCGCGAAGCAGGCGAACTGTCATCGAACGCACCCATTGAATTTTCCGTATTCGGTTCGCTTGCATGGACCCACGGCGATGCCGCCTTCGTTATCGCGTTCGCGCAATCCAGCCCGAACGTCACGCAGATTTCCCCGGCCTTCGATGCCTTCAATCAACGTTGGACGGCAACGCACGAGTATCGAGTAAAAAACGCGCGGATAAATCTTCAAGAGACCTTGCAAGAGATGAAGATGGCATACGAGTGGCTGGCAAAAAAGATCACAGGGGGCGACCCTGCTTTCACCGCTCTGAGTTGGGGAAGTGTGCAGTCATTCTGCTTCAGGATGTCGATAACCGTGACTACATTGAATGCAAACGCCACCCCGCCACCGATAGAAGACTCGGAATCACAGTAGCGTCCGTACCGATTCGCGGAGGATGCAGTGACATCCATGCGTTGATCTATGGCAGACGTTGAAATCCAAGAGTCCGATGATATCGTCGTCACCCGCAACATAGGGAAGGAACGATGCCGAAGGTTAGCAGCATCTCCTCCCATCTCAAATCTCCGACATCTGGACAAGCATCCATCGCAGCCCACAGTCTCGGAAACTGCTCCACTATCCTCACCCAGTTCCTCCGAGATACCTTTTGACATGGCCTCACGCGACGACCCCTTCGCCAATGCGATCTGGACCGCCCTCCACTCCACCCACCACCACCTCGCCCTCACCCACGATCCCGCCACACGCCCCTGTGCCGCATCCCCTGCCCAGTGATAGGCTGGCGGACATGATCTTTCCCGTCCGCCGCGCCCGCCTGCCGCTCTACGCCGCCGCCTGTTCCCTGCTGCTCTCTACAGCCCTCACCGCGCAGACAGCCTCCAAGCCCACCCTTGCCCCCGCTCCCGACACCGCCAACCCGAACCAGCAGTTCTCGAGCGCGGCCATGCCCGGCGGAGTCGCCCTCTCGCCCGACGGCACAACCGTAGCCTGGACCCTGCGCGGCCACGACGGCTCCACGCTCCACCTCACCGACGTTGCCGATCCCGCCAAATCAAAGATCATCGCAGTAGAAGCCACAACCGACTGCTCCAATGCCTCGCCCATCTGGTCCCCTGACAGCAAGACCCTCGCCTTCCTCTCCACCTGCACAGGCGACAAGGCCAAGCCCACACAAGAGCAGATCTTCCTCTGGTCCAAAACCACGGGCAGGACAAAGCAACTCAGCCACCTCACCGGCAACCTTCAGCAGCCAGCCTGGTCCCCCGACGGCAAGTCCATCGCCTTCCTCTTCGTCGAAAACGCCACCCGCTCCGCCGGAGCCCTCGACGCCATGAAGCCCTGGTCCGGCGTCATCGGCGAAGACGGCGTCGAAATCCAGCGCGTTGATTCCGTCGACGTCGCCACCGGCAAAGACAAATGGCTCACCCCCGCCAAGCTCCACGTCTACGAGTTCGACTTCGCTCCATCCTCCAACGAGATCGCGTTCATCGCCGCCAACCCTCCCGGAGAAAATACCTGGTGGATCGCCAAGCTCTACCGTGAATCCACCACCGCGCAAACACCCACCGTCGTCTTCGATCCCAACACCAGCTCCACCGCCCTCCACGGCCTGCAGATCGCCGTCCCCCGCTACTCGCCCGACGGCAAGCACATCGCCTTCATCGGCGGCCTCATGTCCGACCAGGGCTCTACCGGCGGCGACGTCTACGTCGTCGACGCCAAAGGTGGCAACCCCGCCGACGTCACTCCCAACATCGACGGCACCCCCAGCTGGGAGGTCTGGCTCAACGACAACCGCATCGGCATCGTCGAAGACCGCAGCGGCCGCACCCTCCTTCCCGACTACGACGTCGCCAAACACGCTTACATTGACGGCTCCGCCATCGATCTCGGCGAGTCCTCCATCTCCGGAGGCCCCATCAAAGACGCCGCCTCCGTCACCTCTGGTGCCCAGGCCTTCGCCTTCGTCAAATCCAGCTTCACCTCTCCACCTGAGATCTTCGCTTACACCCACGGCGTCGAACACCAGATCACCCACCTCAATGCGGACGCCAAGCCCCTCTCCAAAACCGTCTCCATCGAGTGGGACAACGACGGCTTCCACGTCCAGGGCTGGCTCACCTTCCCCGCCCACTACGACGCCGCCAAGAAATATCCGCTCATCGTCAGCGTCCACGGAGGCCCATCCGCCTCTGTCGGCGCACGCTGGGGCAACAGCATGTGGGCCGAGCAGGGCTACTTCGAATTCCAGCCCAACCCCCGCGGCTCCTTCGGCCAGGGTGAAAAATTCGTGCAGGCCAACGTCAAGGACTTCGGCTACGGCGACCTCCGCGACATTCTCAAGGGCATGGACGTCCTCGAAGCCAAATACCCCATCGACAAGGATCGCGAAGGCCTCACCGGATGGAGCTACGGAGGCTTCATGACCATGTTCGGCGTCACCCAAACCCATCGCTTCCGCGCGGCCATTGCCGGCGCGGGCCTCAGCGACTGGCTCAGCTACTACGGCGAGAACTCCATTGACCAGTGGATGATTCCCTTCTTCGGCGCCAGCGTCTACGACGACCCCGCAGTCTACGCAAAGTCCTCCGCCATCAACTTCATCAAGAACGTCACCACCCCAACCCTCGTCATCGTCGGCGACCGCGACGGCGAGTGCCCCGCTCCCCAATCCTTCGAGTTCTGGCACGCCCTCCGCGCCGAGGGAGTCAAGACCCAACTCGTCGTCTACCCCGACGAAGGCCACGGCTTCCGCAATCCCGCGCACATCCGCGATCGTGCTGAGCGCGAAGTCAAGTGGTTTGCAGAATACATGCCTGCAAAGTAGCCATTTCTCTCACAAATCAGACAATCAACCGGCGGCACGTCATCCCTGCGATGACGTGCCGCCTTCACTTTTCCGCCAAATGTTTACCGATCCGCCCCATCCCATTTGCTCAGCAACCGTCCAACCCCTAAACTGGAATCTCGGAGTTTACGTAGTTGACGGGTTTACCGTTCAGCTTTAGTTCCGGTTGAACGGGGAGGTTCGAGTGCGGTCGGTTTTCGTCAATACAGTACGTAGGTTTGTAGGTATCACAGTTCTGCTTTTCTTTGCGCTTCCTTTTGGTCTGTCCGTCATCGGTTGCGGCCACAAATCCGCGCCCGTCCAATTCTGCAGCACGGGTGACACGGGGCCGACGGTCGGCCAGGTTGCGAGCATCACCCTGTCGCCCAATCTGTCGACCACAGGCGAAAGCCTGAACTACGGCCAGATTGGCCAGTCGCTCTCCGCCTCGGCGATCGATTGCAAAGGAAACGCGGTCTCGGTCACCTCCTTCACCTTTGCCAGCACCAGCAGCTTCTCCGCAAACAGTGGAGTGGTCTTCGCTGACATCAATCCGCACACCGGACAGGTTTGTGGAGGAACGTGGAACCGGAACGTCGGTGGCGGCATTGCCGACTACACCACCTGCACGCCGCCGCCCACCGCCCCCTCCACCTCTCTCGCCTACCGTCACCGCCACCGCTCAGGGCGCCGTCAGCAATGCCATTCCCGTCTACGTCCACCCAGTGGTTACGGGCATCGTTCTCGGTCCCAAGTCAACCTCCTGCACCACCGATCCAGGAACCGACTGCTGCCCCAACGACACCGTCGGCGTACCTGTTATCGCCCCCGTCTACACCGCCAATTCCTGCCTGTCGCAGAACCAGATCGGTCAACTTGTAGCGCGCGTGTACCAGGGTGTCGGCACCAGCCCTGCCAATAACATCACCTGCCAGGTCGGCCATCTCACCTTTGCAGATCAATCGCCAGGCATCGTTTCCATTGATGAGAACGGCGCGGCAACTGCCCAGCAGCCCGGTTCGACCATCATCACGGCGACCGTTGCGAACTCGTCTACAGCCACCAACGCAGGCTTCTTCTCCACCTGCCCGCCAGCGTCCATCAACTTGTCGATTCCCGGCCAGCCTGCCGGCACCAGCAAGGTCACGGTCGCAATCAACAATCTCCAGCCACTCATCGCCACCGTGATCGATACCCAGGGCAATCCCATCAGCGGTCTCTCGCTTGAGTTCAACTCCACCACACCGCAGACCATTCCTGCTGCCATCGGTTCCGTGACACCGCTCTTCCCCGGCTCCGCGGACATCACCGCGGTCTGCCAGCCGACCAGTTGCAATACGGCTCCGTTCAGTCAGATCGGGCTCTTCGGCAACGGCAAGCCCATCACCTCAAACCCCATCACGATCAATGCCGTGGGCACCAGCAGCACCGTTCTCTACATGGCCAGCACCAGCTCCCGGTATGTAGCCTTCCATGACTTCACCACCAACCAGACCAGCGCCTTGATCAAGCTGCCCTACCTGCCCAACTCCATGGTCATGAATCTGTCCGGAAGTGCACTCTATTTCGGCAGCAGCCAGGGATTGATGACCATCAACGCCTCCACCAATACCTACGGTTCGACCGTGCAATCCATCCAGGGGACCGTGCTTTCCGTGTCCCCGGAAGGCAACACCCTGGTTGTCACCGACCCCATCCGGCAGACCATTTCGCTGATCGCAGCTTCCAGCAATGGCGTCATTACAAGCTACGGTGGCATTGGAACCAGTGCTTCCTGGTCGCCTGACACCCAGACCGTCTACATCACCACAACCACCGGCACCGTACTGACCCACTCGACCTTCACCGACTGGCAGTCGACCAACGCCGATGAGGTCTACACCAACGTCGCCGTCACCGTGCCCAGCCTTGGTGCCTACTTCGCTGGACCCTCCACCACCGATGCCCGCAGTTATTGCTCGTCCAGCACCATCGGAACGGGAAATCCGCCCACGGTAACGAACCAGTTCATTCCACTGGCCGACCAGAAGGCTGTTGCTACCGATCAGATCGCAGCGACGACCAACGGTACCCATATCCTCGGAGCCCACGCCGCCGCCAACGGTGCCGCGACCCTGAGCGATATCGACGTCACGTTGCCCAACGACGCAGCCTGCCCAACCGTCATTCCTTCGAACTACTTCCAGAGTTCGTTCACCACGCAGGCACTGCCCGGGATCAATGCCGCAGCGATTACTGGAGTTGTCCCATCCAGTAACTCGAAGGCAGCCTTTGTCACCTACGCTGGTCCTGCTGCCGGCGCTCCTGTAGGAACCACCGCTGGCGGCCTGTTGCCGATGTACTTCCCGCCCGCAACTGGCAGCGGCACACTGCAGTTCCTCACGCTCGGCAACGGCGCAACAGCCGCTTCGGCGCCCATTGTCGGAGTCTTCAGCACCGACAACTTCACCTTCTACGTGGGCACCTCGGGCGACAACCAGGTTCATCTGATCTCGCTCACCTACCCGTCAGGGGCCCAGCCAACAGCAACCGAAGCTCCGGGTGCTGTCCTTACGCCGAACCTTCCGCTCGAGAACGGCACCGGCAACGCACCCATCAATCTGATCGCTCAGCACCCCAAGAAGTCGACCAGCTAACCTCAACACCACCCGCCATGCAGCAGAAAGGCCCTCGATCCCGAGGGCCTTTCTGCTGCACGCCAATTTCCTGTCAAGCCCCCTGCGACCCCTGAATACGCCAAAACCCCTATGAATACTGGCGAATAATCTTTTCAAAACCTGGCATAGTTACTCCCCCGACTCTCTATAATTGAAGTAGGGCCTCATTTCCAGATCGAACGCGACCGACGCCCCCATAGCTAAGTCTCATCGAATCTAGATTTTGCCCGTAACCCCTATGGATGGAAGATTTTACGGGCGGGTTTCCCGGTTTTCGCCGCTAAGTCCTTTGGATGGCACATTTTGCGCGTAACCCGTTTCGATGGAAGATTTTACAGGATTTTGTGTCTGTAACCCATTGATTCCATACAAAACGAAAAAAGAGAGGGGGGGTGGGGGTGCCCCCTTACTTCGCGTCCAATTTTGCATGGAGCAGCTCGCGCCCAATGGCGTCCAGCACCCCGTTCAGGAAGTGGATGCTCTCGGGAGCAGCGTAACGGCGCGCGATCTCCAGCGCCTCGTTGATGATCACTGCGGCGGGCGTCTTTGGGTAGCCCAGCATCTCTGCGACGGCCGTGCGCAGCAGGTTGCGATCCACCACCGGCATACGCTCCAGGCGCCAGTTCTGCGCGTGCTTCTGGATCAGCCCATCGACCTCTTCTTCGCGCTGCGTAGCAAGGCGATGCAGGTCGTCGGCAAATCCGCGGGTTTCGTCGTCGACATCGTCGCGCGAATCCCAGAAAAGCTGCTCGACCTCTTCCGGCTTCTGCTTGCCGAGGTCGCCCTGAAAGAGCATCTGCATTGCGAGTTCGCGTGACTTGCGGCGAGTACCCATCAGGCTTTCACCTCGGCCAGCTGCTGCTGCACGCTTAGCTTCTGCTGAATCGACGCCATCTCGATGGCTGCAATCGCTGCCTCGAAGCCCTTGTTTCCGGCCTTCAATCCAGCTCGGTCGAGCGCCTGCTCCAGCGTCTCGCAGGTGAGTACGCCAAACGCATGGGGCACGCCCGTATCCTGCTGCGACTGTCCGATGCCACGCGCGACTTCGTTGTAAATGGCTTCATAATGAGCAGTTTCGCCGCGAAGCAGAACTCCCAGCGTAATGATTCCGGCGAAGCGTCTGGTCTCTGCGAGCGTGCGTGCAGCCGAGGGAATCTCCCAGGCGCCGGGGACGCGGACGATCTCGATATCGGTTTTGGCGCAGCCGCTGCGGTGCAAGGCGTCCAGCGAGCCCTGCAGGAGACGGTCGGTGATGACCGCGTTCCAGCGCGCGACAACGATCGCAAACCGTTTGCCTGCAGCAGATAGATCGCCCTCAATCGCGACCGGCTTATTGTGCAGCGGGTTTTCGGACTCCCAGAAGCCGAGGCTCAATCCGGGGCCGAGATCGACCGTAAACAGGCGCGAGTTCCAGTGCGTAAGTGTTGGCGCAGATAGACTTGCGGCCACATCTTCGGTGCGCCGATGGGCTGTCAGCCAAATCTCTACGGCTGCATGGACTGCATCCAGTTGCGTTACCTCGACCAGCAACGAAGGAACTGTCGGCATGCGGCCGGTGACGAACTCCAGATTACCCAGCGGTGCGAGGAAGGATTCACCCTTGCCAGTCGCGTCGTTCCAGCCTTTTCCCTGCTCGAAGCCCAGCACTCGGAACAGGTCTCCGAGCTGCGTGAAAGCTTCCTCCGAGGCGACTTGCGCCACGGTTGTAAGTCCCTTGATCATCCTTCGATTGTACCGTTATCGTGCGCACTCAACCCCTCTTCGCGCTGCAAACCGCGTGACTTAACGGTCCTACAGGTTGCACCTGCGGAAGAAGGGCTATTTGGCGAGACGCGCAGGGCAATGGACGGTTTGGGGCTTACTGCAACTTCCCGTCGCTGAGATCGTAGACGACGATGCCGAGGTCGTTGAGCCGGCTGATGGTGATCTCGAGGTTGCGGCGGACGGCAGGCTCAGCGGAGTGTGGGGTCTTGTTGGCCTCCTCGATGGCGACGACGCGGCCATAGGGCCAGGAGGATTGGGGAACGGCGCTGATGGCATCGCCGAGCGTATCGGCGCTGATGTTGAGCTCCTGGCGGCGAGCGCCAATGGGGCGAAGCATGCCGCCGATGCCGAGGTCGGTGGTGTTGGCATCGGCGAGGGTGACCTGAAGCTCGAGCATGGCGGGCTGCACGGTGAGCACGGGGTTCTGCCAGCTATCGAAGCTGTGGATAGCCATGTAGGTGTTCTTGGAGGGGGGAGGAATACGGTCGAGCACTTCGCGCTGGGTTTCGAGCTGTACACGCTGCTGGGCAAGCGTCTGCACCTGCACCGAGGAGGCGTGGGTCGAGTGTCCAGAGCAGCCGGAGAGCAGGAGCAAGAGCGCTGGAAGAACGCAGGCAGCGGAAGAGGTTCGCAGGTTCAGCACGTCTCATAGGATACCAAGATCGAGGGATGCGTTGGTTGGGCGGGAGCGGATTCCCGGCGAAGCGCTGGCGGCTGGCGTGGAGCAGAGAGCCAAAACGGCGGAGCTGGTTGGCTCCGCCGCTGGTTGATCCAAGTGCAGGACGATCTAGTGATGACCGCCGCCACCACCGTGGTTGCCGCCGCCACCGTGGTCGCCACCGCCGTGATTGCCACCNNACCATAGCCACGACCGCCGTAGCCGCCATGGTAGCGACCACCGCCATCCCCGTTGAAACGATGACCCTCCCAGCCGTGGCCATAGCCCCAGTTGGACCAGGGACCCATGCCGAGGAAGATGCCGTTATAGAAGTAGCCCGAGCCATAGTAGCCATACGGCGCGCACGCGTAAGGGGCGTAGCCGTAGTAGCCATAGGAGCAGACGGGCGGAGCGCCGATGTTGATGCCAAAGCTGATTTGCGCCTTGGCTGTTGGCGCAAACGCCAAGGCTGAGAATATTGCTCCTGCGCACAGGAGACTCTTGAATCCACGCATTTGGAACCTCTCTTACGGTGGCTGCGGTTCCTATAGGTGCATGGGATACTGCGGTTGCCCGTGACGCACATTTCAAGTATTCAATTGAAACGGCATTCTGATCTGTAGGAACCCCGGAACCTGGGATAGGTTGCACGTCGGGGTATGGCTATTCCTGTTCGTGGCCGGAAGTCCCTTTGTTTTCATGGCGGAAGGAGAGCAGATATTCTTGGAAGATGAGAATGGTCTTTGCCGTGTTGTGCTGCCTGTCGATGTGCTTGTGTGGTTTAGCAAGAGCGCAGGAGGCGTCTACACAGGTGTCGACGATGGGGACGCAGGCCGAGGTGCGGGCGGGACGAACACTGA
This sequence comes from Granulicella sp. UBA5172, assembly GCA_002413385.1. Taxonomy (GTDB): domain Bacteria; phylum Acidobacteriota; class Terriglobia; order Terriglobales; family Acidobacteriaceae; genus Granulicella. Next base: position 31,858 of record DHWW01000223.1, on the reverse strand, counting down.
GTGGCATGGTGACGGATGTGGATGGGGCGCTGGTTCCGGGGGCGCTGGTGACGCTGCGCGGAAGGTCAGTAGTGGAGCTAAATCCTCTGGAATGTCGCAGCCGTAATGCGCTGCCTGACGGAAGTGTCATTCGCTTATCGAGCCTTGAGACGCTATGCTCGAAGCATGGGCCATCAGCACTGGATGAGATCGAAGACATGCAACAAACCGTATTGGCGAAGGGGCGTGATCTTCGCGTTGTGGGTCACCGGATGTTGCATGACGAGTGCGGCGTGGGGGCAGGAGGGGATGGCGGCGGCAGCGACGCATGTGGCCGCGGTGGAGAGTCTGCCGAACGCTCCTGTTGCGCAGGTGCCGGCCGTGGAGGGACAGGCCGTGGAGGGACAGGCGACGGTGGGACAGGCAGCGGAGGGGCAGGCGACGGGGATCATCTTCGGGACGGTACAGGATGGCGATGGCGCGCTGGTGCAGGGTGCAGAGGTGACGCTGCTCAACGATACGACGAAGCACGAGCGCACGGCGATCTCCGATAGCGCGGGCAAGTTTACCTTTCCGGGAGTGGTGGCGGGAGAATTTCGGCTGACGATCCGAGCCAAGGGACTGGCGACGGGCAAGATTATTGGGACATTGACGCCGGGGGAGATTTACAACTCGCCGCCGATCCGCCTGCGGGTGGCGACGATGAATACCGAGGTGTATGTAACGCCGGAGACGGAGTATATGATTGCCCAGGAGCAGGTGAAGGTGGAAGAGAAACAGCGCGTGCTGGGGATTGTTCCGAACTATTTTGTGACGTATGACAAGAATCCTGTGCCGCTGCATGCGAAGCAGAAGTTCAGCCTGGGGCTTCACGCGGCGCTCGATCCGACGCACTTTGTGTTCGCTGCGGGGATCGCTGGATTTGAGCAGATGGACCAGCATGTATCCGGGTTTTGGGCCGGGGCCGGAGGGGTTCGGGAAGCGGTATGGGGCGGCGCTGGCGACGACGACGACGAGTGAGTTGCTGCGGGGCTCGGTGTATCCGTCGCTGTTTCGGCAGGACCCGAGGTACTTCTACAAGGGCACGGGCAGTACGTGGTCGCGGACGAAGTATGCGATGGCGACGGCGGTGATCGCCAAGAGCGACAAAGGGCGGTGGGAGGCGAACTATTCGGCGATCTTTGCGGGGCTGACCGCGGGTGCAATTTCGAATTTTTACTATGCGCCGAGCGACCGGCATGGAGCGGCGCTGACGATCGAGAGTGGGTTGATTAGTATTGCCGGAGTGGCATTTGGACACGTGATGCAGGAGTTCCTGTTCCGCGGCATGACGCCGCATGTGCCGACTGCAACGACTCCTTAGCGGTTGTGCCAGACGGGGGGACGTTTGGCGAGGAAGGCGGTGAGGCCTTCGTGCTTGTCGGCGGTGCCGCAGAGGCGACCGAAGATGTCGGCCTCGGCGTGGAGGGCTTCGTCGAGGGATTTGCCGTCGCCGCGCTGAACGGCTTCGAGGAGGCCAGCGAGGGCGAGGGGAGCCATGGCGGCAATGGATTCGGCGAGGGCCTGGGCCCAGGGCAGGAGGTCGGCGGCGGGAACGACTTCGTCGACCAGGCCGAGGCGGAGGGCTTCGGGGGCATCGACGATCTGAGCGGTGAGCATCATGCGGAGGGCGGGGCCGCGGCCGATGAGGCGCGGGAGGCGCTGAGAGCCGCCGTAGCCGGGGATGAGGCCGAGTTTGAGCTCGGGGAGGCCGAGGCGGGCCTTGTCGCTGGCGATGCGGAGGGTGCAGGCGAGGGCGAGTTCGCAGCCNNGAGAAGACGTGCTGGCCGCGCTGGGAGACGGCGAGGCCGGAGAGGGCGTCGGTCTCGGCGAGGGCGCGGATGTCGGCACCAGCAGCGAAGGCGCGGTCACCGGAGCCAGTGACGACGAGGACGCGGACGGAGGGGTCGGCGGCAAGAGTGGTGAAGACGCGCTCGAGTTCGTCGAACATCTCGGCGTTGAGGGCATGGAGGACTTCGGGGCGATCGAGGACGATGGTCGCAACGTAGCCCATTTGTTCGAAGCGCAGTGTTTTTAGGTCATTCAGTGTGTTCATGGTTTGCGAGTCCTCCGAGGAGCAAGCCGCAGCGATCGGCGGGAGGGCCGGGCGCATGTTGGCACCGGAGCCAACGCTAACAGATAATCAAGACCTGGTGATAATCGAGAGCTGGCGACGGGATGAAGAGATCGGACGGCGACATGTCGCTGTTAATTTGCAGCGCAGTAACGCAATGGTGAGTTCTTAACATTGTGCGTGCAGCGTAGGCGAAACTTTTTCCCAAGGTAAACCATCCATAGATAGTAAGCGCCAGCGATAGAGCAGATGAACGACGCGGCTTTGTGCGTCCCAATCGAGACGATAGTGAAGAAGAGGATGAAGAATGGCCCAGGAAGATAGCCGAGACACGCGACCACAGGGCGCGGATCTGGGTCAAGCGCACGAGGGGAACAGCGGGAGCGCAGGCTCGACCTTTGAAGGACGGCACGCCGCCACAGAGGTTGTGGTGGAGAAGAAGTCGCGCGCGGGGCTATGGGTCGTATTGATCGTCGTGGCGCTGCTGGCTGCGGGACTGGTGTATTACTTCACGACGCCGAACTCGCAGAGTGCGGGGAGTGGTGGGCGAGGGCAGAACGGGCCAGCAGCGATCACGGTTGGCAAGTCGACTACGGGCAACATCGACGTCTATGTGGATGCGCTGGGTACGGTGACGCCGGTGGCGACGGTGACGCTGTATAGCCAGATTACTGGCGTGGTGATGGCGGTGCATTACCACGAGGGACAGATGGTGCGCAAAGGCGAGGCGCTGGTGGACATTGACTCTCGACCGTACCGGGCGACGTTGACGCAGGCGGAAGGAGTGTTGCTCCACGACCAGGGCGTGCTGGATCAGGCAAAGATGGACCTGACTCGCTACCAGGCGGCGTATGCGCGGAATGCGATTGCGAAGCAGCAGGTGGATGACCAGGAAAAGGCGGTCATCCAGGATGAGGGTTCGGTGAAGTCGGACCAGGGCACGGTGGATTATGACAAAGTGCAACTGTCCTACTGCCACATCGTTTCGCCGATTAATGGGCGGGTAGGCCTGCGGCTAGTGGATCCGGGGAACACGGTGTTTTCGGGGAGCAGCTCGACGCTGGTGGTGATCACGCAGCTCCAGCCGATTACGGTGGTGTTCAATATTTCAGAGGACAATCTGCCGCAAGTGCAGGCGCAGTTGAAGGGGAAGCAGGCGCTCGATGTGTTCGCGTACGATCGTGCGGACGAGACAATGCTGGAGGCGGGAAAGCTGACGTCGCTGGACAATCAGATCGACACGACAACTGGGACGGTGAAGTTCCGGGCCAGCTTTCCGAACAAAGATATTCCGCTATTTCCGAATCAGTTTGTGAATGCGCGGTTGCGGGTACGGACGCTGGTCGGTGCGACGCTGGTTCCAACGGCAGCGGTGCAGCATAACGGTATAGCGGCGTTTGTGTATCTCGTGAACCCGAATAATACGGTCAGCGTGCAGCCCATTACGGCGATGACGAGCAACGATACGATGACCGCGGTGGACGGGCTGGAGACGGGAGTGACCGTCGCGACGAGCGGCTTCGACCGGCTCGACAATGGAGCGCAGGTACAGGTGCGAGAGAGGCCACAAGGGACGAAGGGAACTGCGACACGGATGGGACCAGGGTCAGGCGGAAATAAGACCCCATGAGTCCATCCCGGCCATTTATTCTTCGTCCGGTTGCAACGTCCCTGCTGATGGTGGCAATTTTTCTGGCAGGCGGCGTTGCGTACTTTCAACTCCCGGTGTCGGCGCTGCCAGAGGTGGACTACCCGACGATCCAGGTGCAGACGTTCTATCCGGGAGCGAGCCCGGATGTGGTGGCGTCGGCGGTGACGGCGCCGCTGGAGCGACAGTTCGGACAGGTTGCCGGGTTGAGCCAGATGACGTCGATCAGCTCAGGCGGATCGTCTGTGATCGTGATGCAGTTCCAGCTAAGTCTGAACATCGATATAGCTGAGCAGGAGGTGCAGGCTGCGATCAATTCGGCGCAGAGCTATCTGCCTGCGAACCTGCCAACACCCCCGGTGTATAGCAAATCGAATCCGGCGGATGCACCGGTGTTGACGCTGGCGCTGAACTCCGCCGAGATGACGCTGTCGCAGGTGGAGGACCTTGCGGATACGCGGCTGGCACCGAAGATCTCGCAGATGTCGGGCGTGGGGTTGGTGAGCATCTCCGGTGGACAGAAGCCTGCTGTGCGCATCCAAGCGAATCCGACGGCGCTTGCGGCGTATGGGATCAATCTCGAAGATTTACGCAATGCTCTGACGGCGAACAGCGTCAATGCCGCGAAGGGTAATTTTGACGGGCCATCGCAGGATTACACGATCAACTCCAACGACCAACTGCTGAGCAGCAAAGACTACAAGTCTGTGGTGGTGGCGTATCGCGATGGCGCTCCCGTCATGCTGACGGATGTGGCGCGGGTTGTGGATGGGGTGGAAAATAACAAGCTGGCGGCATGGAACGACACGACGCCTGCGGTGATCCTGAATATTCAACGGCAGCCGGGGGCGAACACGATTCAGGTGGTGGACAGCATCGAGAAGCTGCTGCCACAGCTGGAGTCAACGCTGCCGAGGTCGGTGCATGTAGAGATCGTAACGGATCGGACGACGAGTATCCGGGCGTCGGTGAAGGACGTTGAGTTTGAATTGATGCTGGTCATCGCGCTGGTCGTGATGGTGATCTTCCTGTTCCTGCGGAGCCTGACGGCAACGATTATTCCGAGCATTGCGGTGCCGCTCTCGCTGGTGGGGACGTTCGGTGTGATGTACCTAGCGGGGTACAGCCTGAACAACCTGACGATGATGGCGCTGACCATCTCGACTGGCTTTGTGGTGGATGATGCGATCGTGATGATCGAGAATATTTCACGGTACATCGAAGAGGGCATGGCTCCCATGGAGGCGGCGCTGGTGGGCGCTGAGCAGATCGGGTTCACGATTCTGTCTCTGACTGTGTCGCTGATTGCGGTGCTGATTCCACTGCTATTCATGGGCGATATTGCAGGACGCCTGTTCCGCCAGTTTGCTGTGACTCTGGCGGTGACGATTATTTTTTCGGCCTTCGTGTCGCTGACGCTGACGCCGATGATGTCGGCGCGGTTGCTGAAGCATACACGACCGGAGGACCAGGGATGGTTCTATAGGAAATCTGAAGAGGTGTTCGAAAGCATCATTGCATTCTATGGACGGACGCTGCGGTGGGTGCTGCGATTCCAGACAATTACGCTGCTGGTTGCGGTGGCGACACTGGTGCTGACGGTGGTGCTGTATGTGGTGATTCCGAAAGGCTTCTTCCCGACACAGGATACGGGGATCATCCAGGGCATCACGCAGGCGTCGCCATCGATCTCGTTTGAATCGATGGAAGAGAGACAGCAGGCGATTGCCAAGGTGCTGCTGGCGGATCCGGCGGTGCAAGGGATTTCGTCGTTTATCGGTGCGGATGGAACGAACGCGACACTGAACAGCGGGCGCATACAGATTGATCTGAAGCCACTGGATGTGCGCGGGATATCCGCTACGGAGGTGATCGACCGACTGGGGCCGAAGCTGGAGAAAGTCGCGGGCATCAAGCTGTACATGCAGCCGGTGCAGGATCTGACGGTCGACGATCTGGTGAGCCGGACAGAATATCAGTACACGCTGGAAGATCCGAACCAGACGGAGTTGAACTCCGTGACAAGCAAGCTGGTGGCGAAGCTGAAGAAGCTGCCGCAACTGGCTGACGTGGTGACGGACCAGCAACTGGGCGGCGAGGCAGAGTCGGTGGTGATCGATCGCGCGACGGCATCGCGCTTTGGAATTACACCATCGACCATCGACAACACGCTGTATGATGCGTTTGGGCAGCGGCAGATTAACACTTTGTACACGCAGGTGAATCAGTATCACGTGATTCTGGAAGCTGATCCGAAGTTCCAGTTGAATCCTCAGATGCTGAACAATATTTATGTGCAGGCGACAACGACGGGGACGGTCGCGGCGGGTGGATCGAATACGGCGGGATCATCGTCGGGCGCGGGATCGGGACGGGGAGGGGCAACCAGATCCCTGCTGACGACTTCGTCGACGAATGGAGTTTCGGCAGCGGCAGGTTCGACGACGGCGCTATCGGCGGGGAACAGGAATGGAGTCGGGGCGACGGCCAACGTGAACTCGAGTTCTGCACTATCGACGGGATCGACGTCGGGGGCACGAACAACCGTGCTATCGAACACAAGTGCGAATACGAGGACATCGTCGAGCGCGACGACATCGGCAAGCGGGACTTCGCGCCCGGCTGCTGGCAGTGGAGGGAGCTCGAATGGTAGTGGGGGCGGTGGCGGGTCCGGGAGCTCTAGCAGCGGAACAACTCTGGCGACACCGGTGCCGTTGAGTGCCTTCACACATTTTGTTCCGACGAGTGAATCGCTTGCAGTGAATCACATGGGGCAGTTCCCTGCTGTGACGATCTCGTTCAATTTGAATACAGGGTACTCGCTGGGACAGGCGCTGACGGCGATCAACAAGGTGATTGCAGATGATCCGTTGCCTCCCAGCGTGGTCTCGAATTACCAGGGAACGGCGGCGGCGTTCGAGGGTTCGCTATCGAATGAGGGGCTGCTGATTCTGGCCGCGCTGGTGACGGTGTATATCGTACTGGGCGTGCTTTATGAGAGCTTTGTGCATCCGATCACGATTCTGTCAACGCTGCCATCGGCGGGTGTTGGAGCGTTGCTGGCGCTGCAATTGTTCCATCTTGATTTGGATATTGTGGCGATCATAGGAATCATCCTGCTGATCGGTATCGTTAAGAAGAACGGCATTATGATGGTGGACTTCGCGCTGGAGGGCGAGCGCCAGCATGGATTGGATGCGACGGAGGCAATCTATCAGGCTTCGTTGTTGCGCTTCCGTCCGATTTTGATGACGACGATGGCCGCTCTGTTGAGCGGGATTCCGCTGGCGATTGGCACCGGCATTGGATCGGAGTTGCGCCGGCCGCTGGGCGTTGCAATGGTGGGCGGCCTGCTTTTCAGCCAGGTGCTGACGCTGTATACGACGCCGGTGATTTATATCTTCTTCGATAATCTGGCACAGCGATTCTCCAAACACTCGGAGACGAGGCGGGTGCAACCAGAGATGGGCGGACCGCAGGGAGCGAGTCAGGCATGAATCCCTCGCGCGTATTCATTGAACGCCCTGTGGCGACGACGCTGCTGACAATCGCGTTGGCGATTGCGGGCATGATCTCGTTTATGGTGCTGCCAGTGTCTCCGCTGCCGCAGGTAGACTTTCCGACAATCAGTGTGGCGGCGGGGCTGCCTGGAGCGAGCCCTGACATTATGGCATCGTCGGTAGCGACACCGCTGGAGCGGCAGTTTGCGCATATAGCGGGCATGACCGAGATGACGTCGTCGAGCTCACTGGGTACGACGAGTGTGACGATGCAGTTCGACCTCAATCGCGATATCAATGGGGCGGCGCGCGATGTGGAAGCTGGGATCAATGCAGCACGTTCGTATCTGCCAGCGAACCTTCCAGCGAACCCGTCATACAGGCTGGTGAATCCAGCGGATTCGCCAATCATGGTGATTGGGCTGCAGTCTGACATCTACGATGTTCCGACGCTTTACGATGAGGCGTCGACCGTGATTCAGCAGCGGATCTCGCAGATCGCAGGAGTGGGTGAGGTGCTGGCTGTTGGAGCGTCGCTGCCGGCGGTACGCGTGGAGTTGAACCCAACGCAATTGAATAGTTACGGCATCAGTCTGCCGGCAGTGCAGGCGGTGATCGCGGGGCAGAACTCGAATTCAGCGAAGGGACAGATTTCCAACGGCGCAACGACTGCGGACATACTGGCGAATGATCAGATCTCCAGGGCGGCGGCGTACAAGCCGCTGATTGTGGGGTATCACAACGGCGGCGCGGTGCGACTAGAGGATGTTGCCGAGGTTGTGAACTCCCAGCAGTCGGTGCGACAAGCGGGATATCTTAATGGCAAGCATTCGGTGAACCTGATCATTTTCAGGCAGCCGGGCGCGAATATTATCACTACGGTGGACGCGATCAAGGCCGCGATTCCGGCGTTACAGGCGACGATACCGAAGGGCGAACACCTGTTTACGATTCTTGACCGGACGCTTACGATTCGAGCGTCGGTGACCGATATCGAACTAACGCTGCTTATCTCCGTAGCGCTCGTGATCCTGGTGGTGTTTCTCTTTCTGCGCAATGTTCCTGCAACGTTTGTGCCGGCCGTGGCAGTTCCGGTTTCACTGATCGGGACGTGCACGGTGATGTATCTGTGCGGGTTTTCGCTGGATAATTTATCCCTTATGGCGCTGGCGATTGCCAGCGGATTCGTGGTGGACGACGCGATTGTGGTGATGGAGAATATTTCGCGCCATGTGGAAGAGGGGCTGACTCCGATCCAGGCTGCGTTGAAGGGGGCACAGGAGATTGGGTTCACGGTCTTCTCGATCAGCGTTTCACTGATCGCAGTATTTATTCCACTGCTGCTGATGGGCGGCATCATCGGGCGGCTCTTCGACGACATCAAGAAGGTCCTGGCCGGCTCGACCATGAGCCAGATCGGCTACATGATGCT
>DHWW01000223.1:22931-23131 GCA_002413385.1 Granulicella sp. UBA5172 | reverse complement strand
CAGGACACCGGCGTGCTTTCCGGCGGAATGCAGGGACCGCAGGACACATCCTTCTATGCCATGAACAAGGCGGTACACGCAGCGAACGAGATCATCAAGAATGATCCTGGGGTACAGAACGCGATGGCGTTCACAGGCGGCCGGGGATCGATGAATGGTGGATTTACGTTTATCGCGTTGAAGCCGCTGAGTGAGCGCAA
>DHWW01000223.1:10420-22856 GCA_002413385.1 Granulicella sp. UBA5172 | reverse complement strand
TTATCTACAGGCGGTGCAGGATATTCGCATCGGTGGGCGAAACTCAAGTGCGCAATATCAGTACACGCTGCAGGCCGAGTCAACAGCCGACCTGGCGAAGTTCGGACCGCAATTGTTATCTGCACTGCGGAGAGCACCGGGGATACAAGACGCGAATACGGACCAGCAGAACGATGGTCTGCAGGCGCTGTTGACCTATGATCGGCCAACGGCGGCGAGGCTGGGCATCACACCTCAGCTTTTGGACAGCACGTTGTATGCAGCGTTCGGGCAGTCTGAAGTGTCGACGATCTATAGCGAGTTGAATCAGTACTACGTGGTGATGGAAGTAGCGCCGAAGTATTGGCAGTCGCCGGCAGGGCTGAAAGACACGTACGTGATTCCGAAGAGCGGCGGCGGTGCGGTGCCGCTCGATTCGGTGATGACGTATGCTCCATCGACGTCTCCGCTGGCGGTCAATCACACTGGGCTGTTTCCATCGGTGACGGTCAACTTCAACCTCGCGCCAGGCGTGTCACTGAGCCAGGCGACGAAAGAGATCACGGACATTGAGCAGAAACTGAATGTTCCGCAATCGGTGCACGGAAAGTATGCGGGGACGTTGCAGGCATTCAAGGATTCTCTGAGTTCGGAGAAGTATCTGATTATCACGGCAATTTTTGCGGTCTATATTGTGCTGGGCGTGCTGTATGAGAGCCTGGTGCATCCAATCACTATCTTGTCGACGCTGCCGCCGGCAAGCCTGGGGGCGATGCTGGCGTTGAAGATGACGCACACGGATTTGAATGTGATGTCCATCATAGGAATTGTTCTACTGATTGGTATCGTTAAGAAGAACGCGATTATGATGGTGGACTTTGCGCTGACCGCGGAGCGGATCGAGGGCAAGAGTACGCGGGACTCGATCTTTGAGGCCTCAATGCTTCGGTTTCGTCCGATTCTGATGACAACGATGGCTGCGATGTTTGGCGCGATTCCGCTGGCAGTAGGGACGGGCATGGGATCGGAGCTGCGGAGGCCGCTGGGTATCTCGATCATCGGCGGACTGCTGGTGAGCCAGGTGCTGACGCTGTACACGACGCCGGTGATTTACCTGTTCATGGATAATCTACGGCTTAAGGTGCAGGGAGATAAGAGGGCGCGGTTGTTCACCGCGACTCCGGCGGCAGCGCAATGAAAGTAGGAATGATGAGAGCGAAGACATCCAACCAAAGAATCACAAGCTTTGCGGGCTTGACCAGTACGAAGAGTTTGACTGCCGCGAAGAGCGTGGCGTGCGTGGCTTCGATGGCCGTCGTGCTGCTGAGCGGTTGCCGTGTGGGGCCCAAATATGTGGTGCCAACGGCCCCGGCACCGCCGGAATTTAAAGAGTCTTCGCCAGCGGCTTATACCAACGCGCCTGCAGGGACATGGCAACCGGCAAAGCCGCAGGATGCGATGCTGAAAGGCAAGTGGTGGGAGGTGTTCCACGAACCGGAGCTTAATGCGCTGGAAGAACAACTGGACATCAACAACCAGACAATTGCGGTCTACTTCCAGAATTTCATGGCGGCGCGGTCACTGGTACGCGAGGCGAAGTCTAACTTCTATCCAACGCTGGGAACAAGTCCATCGTACGGGCGGCAGAGGACGCCGGGGACGCTGCACAATATAACCACCACGGGGACTGGAAGCAGTGGAACGGGAACAACGCAGTCAACTGGGAGCACAGCGACGAATATGTCACTGCCTTTTGATGTGTCGTGGGAGCCGGATCTGTGGGGCAAGATACGGAACACGGTGCGCGAGTACCAGTATGCGGCGCAAGTAAGCGCGGCTGATCTTGAGAATGAGCGACTGACTGAGCAGGCGGCATTGGCGGAATATTATTTCCAACTGCGTGGGCAGGATGCGCTGCAGGAGTTGTACCGGCAGACGGTCGCTGCAGACCAGAAGTCGCTGGACCTGACAAAGGCGCTGTATGAGACGGGAATCGACAACGACGAGTCTGTTGCGCAGGCGGAGGTGACGCTCGAGAATGCACAGGCAGCCGCGACCGGCGTTGCGACGAACCGCGCGATCTACGAACATGCAATGGCGACGCTGATTGGGAAACCAGCGTCGAGCTTTTCCATGCCTGAGAAGGGCCTTGCAACGCAGGTGCCGTCGATACCGCTGGGCGTGCCATCTCAGTTACTGCAGAGGCGGCCGGATATCGCGGGCGCGGAGAGGACGATGGCGGAGGCGAATGCGCTGATTGGGGTGGAAACGGCTGCGTATTATCCGACGCTTAGCCTGACCGGTAGCGGCGGCCTGGAGGCTTCCGGGATTAGTACCCTCTTTTCAGCACCAGCATTCTTCTGGGCTGCAGGCGCTTCGGCATCACAGGCAATCTTCGACGCAGGTTTGCGTAGAGCTACGGTAGCGCAGTATACGGCGAGGTATAACGCTGATGTTGCGACCTATCGGCAGACGGTGCTGACAGCGTTTCAGCAGGTGGAGGACTATATCTCAACGTTGCGCGTGACGTCGCAACAAATCACGCAGCAAGATACTGCGGTGAGGTCGGCGCAACGTTATGTCGATTTAGCGACGGCGCGGTACGAGACGGGGCTAGACCCATATCTGAACGTGGTTTCTGCCCAGACGACGCTGTTGAACGATCAGCAGACCCAGTTATCGCTGAAGGTGAGTGAGATGATGGCGGCGGTGCAACTAGTACAAGCGCTGGGCGGTGGATGGGATGCGACGCAGCTTCCTGCGGCGTCGAAGGTGACGGCAAATGGAGCGGTGCAGCAGGTCGCGACAACACCTTAGCCCGGAGTTGCCCGGGTAGACCTAGTCCCTGCTTAGCGATGCTCCCAAGCAGAGTTATGCTGCGTCGCTTTCCGGTGACAGGCTACTCGTTCGATAGCTCACTTGCAGAGACGTGGCATTTGACGCGGACTTAGATAGCGCGGTGTAGGGCGCTAGCCGACTAAGCGGCCTTGATATGATTGTGCAGCAGTCGATTTACTTCATCGCGCAGCCTATCTGCAGCCTTGCTAGTAATAGCGCAATGGATTGGGGAGTTGCGGATGGGATTGTCGCCAAACAAAGATGGAGTCCGCGAAGTGCGCTACCGGATGGGCTTTGCAAGGATTAGCCAGACCAAGCAATCATGGTTGCTGATGCCAGTGCTGCTTGCAGGTCTGGGCGTGACCTTGAGAGCGCAGACAGGGGTTCGACCAGCGGACCCTACCGTGACGGAGGAGTTGCATGACGCAGTCAGCGCTGCAGAGCATGGCGATGAGACACGGGCCATGGCGCTTACTGATGCGCTGCTGGATAAGCATCCGGAGTTTGGGCCCGCATTGAAGCTGCAAGGGATGCTTCTGGAGGATTTGGGGCGGGGTCCTGAAGCAGCAATTCCCTATCAGAAGGCATTGAAGCTATCTCCCAATGACACTGAACTCCTATTGAAGATAGGAATTTATCACCTGGTAAGCGGTAATAAAGAGCAGGCGATCCAACTCTTTCTTCATCTGCTGAAGATCAAGCCTAAGGATGGAGACGCGTTATATTATCTGGCCCAGGCTTATTATTTGAATGGTAATAATAGCCTCGCATTGGCTACTATTCGCGAGTGCGTAAAGGTTGAGCCGGATAATGCGTCCGTCCTCCAGAAATATGGAGAGTTGCTTTGCAGTTCCGGTGATAACGATGGGGCAGTGCAATGGCTTTTGAAAGCCAAGCATGCGGACCCAACACTGGATCGACTAGATTTCGATCTAGGTGTTGCAAGTTACAAGGGCATGCATCTGGACGATGCGGTTACTTATTCGACAAAAGCTGTAGAGCTTCAGCCTAATAATTTGAATGCCCTGGCGCTACTAGCCGCTGTGGACGTTAAGCAGTCACGCTGGCAGGATGCAGCGCTCCTATTCCAAAAGATCCTTTCTGTGAACAGCGATGATGTTTCCTCTTTGCTAGGGCTAGGCCACTGCGAGATGGAAGTAAAAAATTATCAGGCATCCATCGATGCCCTAAATCATTTGCTCCGGCTGGATCCGACGCAGATACTGGCACATTTTTATTTATCCCGCGATTACATGGGCTTAGGGAACATGACTGAAGCACAGCACGAAGCTGACCTGCATAGTCAGATGCTTGAGCGAGCTTCGTCAGCTGCGTCGGCCGGAGACACAGCGCACGAAAAGATAGTGTGGGAGAAGGCTCGGGCGTTATTGAGCGAGAACCATGAAGCAGACGCCTTGCAATTATTTAAAACAGATTCGCGTGGGCCGAATGCTACTGCGGGCGAGCCATGCGTTCTCGTCGGAGCACTCTATCTGTACATGGGACGGCCAATGGAGGCTGCAAGAAATCTGAAGCGTGCGCAGGAGATCGAACCCTCAGTGCGCGGAGCCCATACTTATCTTGGTATTCTGGCGCTTCAAGAAGGAGATCTCAATACGGCCGAGGGTGAGTTTCAGAGAGAGCTTTCACGCGATCCTAACTACCAGATGGCGGTAGCAGAGCTTGGCGAAGTGCGCTATCGAGAAGGCCGGTGGGCCGACGCGGTGAACCAGTTGTCACGGTCCAGGACGGTGGAGCCGTCCTTGTTGTATATGCTCTGTGACGCTTACTTTCGTCTGGGTAAGGTTAGAGATGCGGATATCACTGCAGAACTACTGGCGGCCTACTCCAAGGGAAACCGTGAAGTAATACAAGGCGTAGTTGATTTGCTGAATCGGAATCAACAAACGAAGCTTGCGCAGAGCTTATCAGCCAAGATCACTCCATAGCGAGATGGTCTTAGGGTCTGGGCTCATTGACTTTGATAATTCGGTTCGCCATTAGATGATCAAGGTGCTGCACTATTCCACTTGGCCATCGAATTTCCAGACTTCGAAGTTGCAGCCAGCAGAATGCCGGTGGTGTCTTCATGGATAATCGTCGGGGCCTAAGTCAGCGTGCGGTCAAGGTGGGTATAGCCGCCATCGACGATAAGGTGTTGGGCAGTGGTGTGGCCAGACTGTTTTGAAGATAGAAGGAAGACTGTCATCGCAGCAATTTCAGAGCCTTCCGTCATGCGATGACCTAAGGGAATTCGATCAGTGATCGCTTTCAGAGCGGCCGCAGGATGTTCCTTGCTTTCGAGCCATCGCTTGTAAAGCGGAGTGAGGACTTCTGCTGGCAAGACGCTATTGACGCGAATACCGAAGGGCAGGAGTTCTGCAGCCCACTCACGTGTGAGCGCGAGTTGAGCACCTTTTGCCGCAGCGTAGGCCGACGTTCCACCTTGTCCGGTGAGTGCGACCTTGGACGAAATATTGACGATAGAGCCTTGTGATTTCTTGAGCATGGGTAGCGCGTAATGCGCCATGGCGTAATAATGCACGAGGTTTTGACGGAGGCTCTCCAGGAAACGGTCAGGGTCGCCACTAGCGAGGCCTACTCCGTCATTGACTCCAGCATTGTTGACTAGACCATCGATGCGGCCATGCTGTCGCTCGACGTATTCAATAGCGCGACGGCACTGCAGGGTATCCTCGAGATGCGTCTCGACAAAGTCGCAACGGCCTCCTGGTTGCATCTCCTCGAGAAACTTCAGGACGCCTTTGGAGGCCCGACTGACGACAACAACATGCGCGCCTTCGTCGATACAGAAGCGCGTAATGGCTTCTCCAATGCCGGCACCACCTCCGGTCACAACGATGACACGATCTTTGAGGTCGAGATCCATAGAGTCTCCGTGGTAATGAATTTAGCGCAGATTGAAGAAGCCACCGTCTATCGGATAATCAACACCCGTCAGAAACGATGCGGCATCGGAACAAAGGTATAGAGCGAGAGCGGCTATCTCGTCGGGCTTTCCCATGCGACCTATTGGTTGAGAGAGGGCAAGATCCTTCATTTTCTCGGCCTCGTGTCCAGGGTAGTTTTTCGCGACAAAACCATCGACAAAGGGCGTGTGCACGCGTGCAGGCGAGATACAGTTGCAACGAATTCCCTGCGACANNTGCTGCAATGGAAGCCATGTTCAGGATGGTCCCGCGTTTCGCTCCGAGCATTGGCGTCATCGCGGCTCGCATACAAAGATAAGTACCTCGGACATTGACCGCGAACAATCGGTCAATGTCCTCGACCGACGTGGACAGGAGTGTACCAACATGGGCGATGCCGGCACAGTTGACGAGGACATCGATGGGGCTGCCTATCGAGGAGAATACTTGTTCAACACTTTCCTCGGAAGCAACGTCGCAGGCGAATCCGGTGGAGGTTGCACCTGTCTTCTGAAGGATGCCGGCAATAGCTGCATCGAGGCGGGCTTGATCCAGGTCGATCAGGACGACGTTCGCGCCCTGCGATGCGAAGAGTTCGGCGATCGCAAGACCGATGCCGCTGGCAGCTCCGGTCACCACGGCACGTTTTCCATTTAGTTCAAACACAGCGTCACGGTTCTCCTGTTGACTTCAATCTCTTGTCGTCCTGAGTGTGCTGCGGGAGACTGGTACATGTCAACTATCTTGCGATTCGAACTCAACTCTCATCGAATGGCTTGGATATTGCAGGCAACGGATAGATCGTTGGCGTGAGGGATGACTGCGTGATTGACGAAAGTAGGATGCTCTGGCTAAACTTGCGCAACAGCCGAAGGATGAACAACCAGCTAAGTTGGACTGGCCACTGAGCAGGCGCAGAGTGAAGAGGAAGCTTTGAAACCAATCACAATAACGAATGTGCGGGTTGTTGATCTCCGCTTTCCGACCTCGCGCGAATCTATTGGATCCGACGCGGTCAACAAGGATCCGGACTACTCTGCTGCTTACTGCATTCTGGAGACGGACGCCGAAATCGAAGGACATGGACTGACATTCACGCTGGGTCGCGGGACGGAGTTATGCGTGACTGCGATTCAGTATCTATCGAAGTTTGTTTGCAATCGGACCCTTGAATCGATGACGTCCGACCTCAATGGACTCTATCTGCAGCTTGTTGGAGACACGCAGTTCCGCTGGTTGGGGCCGGAAAAAGGGGTGATCCACCTTGCGTGCGGTGCGCTGCTGAATGCGGTTTGGGACCTATATGCAAAGGCAGAGGGAAAGCCCGTATGGCGGCTGCTTACGGAGATGACCCCTGAAGAGATTGTGGCGATTGTAGATTTTCGTTACATCTCCGACGCACTCACACCAGAGGAAGCACTCGCCATTCTCCAGACCGGGAAGAGGGGGCAGGCAGAGCGTCTAGCCGCTCTAGAGGCAGATGGCTATCCAGCGTATACGACATCCGTTGGATGGTTTGGGTTCAGTGATGAAAAGATTCGAAGGCTGTGCCACGAGGCGATCGCAGAGGGGTGGACTCACTTCAAACTGAAGGTGGGCGGCGATGCTATCGATGATCTGCGGCGTGGGCGATTGGTGCGTGAAGAAATTGGCTGGGACCGCCGCATCATGTTGGACGCCAATCAGAAGTGGGGAGTTGAGGAAGCCATAGGTCGTACGCTGCAACTGGGGGAGCTGAAGCCTTATTGGATGGAAGAGCCAACCAGCCCAGACGATATTCTTGGCCATGCCCGCATACGCGCCGAGGTTGCACCCATACGCATTGCAACGGGCGAGCATTGCCATAATGCAGTGATGTTCAAGCAATTTCTGCAGGCAAAGGCTATTGATGTTTGTCAGATCGATAGTTGCCGTGTTGCCGGGATTAATGAGAATCTCGCGATTTTGCTGATGGCAGCGAAGTTTGGCATTCCCGTTTGTCCCCATGCTGGCGGTGTTGGGCTTTGTGAGTATGTGCAGCATCTTTCGATCTTCGATTATTTGGGCGTTTCGTGTTCTCTGGAGGATCGAATTATCGAATATGTAGATCATCTGCACGAACATTTTCGAGACCCTGTGGTGATTCAGGACGGGCATTACATGGTGCCCACGAGACCGGGATATAGCGGCGAGGTTCTTGCCGCATCGCTGATGCGGTTCGAATTTACTCACGGAGAAGCATGGAGAACGGAGCACGATGAAATTCGTAGCCTCCACAAATAGAGATCGAGTAGTTCGAGGCGGGGTGCTACAGGGAGATAGGGTGCAACCGCTACGGCACTCCGGCGGCGATGACGTGTAGGACAACCAGATAAGGAAAAGAGGAGTTATGCTGAAGACCGGAATTCTCAATCCGCAGATTAATTCCCTACTTGGCCGTGTTCGACATACGAATACGCTGGTCATCGCGGATCGTGGATTTCCGTTCTGGCCACAGATTGAGACCATCGATCTCTCGCTGGTTGACGATATACCGACCGTGCTGGATGTTCTGAAAGCAGTATGTGCAAACTTCATTGTTGGCCGGGTCTGGATGGCGAGTGAATTCCGGGAAGGGGTGTCGGCAAAGACGCTTAATGCTTACAGTATGCTGCTTCCTCCGATTGAATTTGAGGAGCACATTCAGTTGAAACGCCGCGTTCCTTCTGCGATTGGGCTAATACGTACTGCGGATACTCTTCCCTACTCGAACGTGATTCTTGAATCAGCCTAGTTATGCGTACTCCTGAAAGCATTCGACCGGACCTTGACGAGCTTGCGACGCGAAGCCATGTGACGCGCGCATTGCGGGTTGATGCACATCATCATCTTTGGCGCTTCAACGAAGTAGAGTTTTCCTGGATCGACGATACGATGTCGATGTTGCGCCGTGATTTCCTAACAAGTGATCTCACGAAGGAGCTCGAAGGCGCAAGGATCGATGCTACGGTTGCGGTGCAAGCGCGCGAGTCGATTGAAGAAACTCTATGGCTAATGGAGTGTGCGCGGTTGACCTCTGCGATCTGCGGGGTGGTAGGCTGGGCACCACTTATGTTTGATGAATTGCCAGATATCCTCGACCGCTTCGGACGCAGCCCGAAACTCGTAGGCTTCCGTGAGGTAGTACAAGGGAAGCACGACGGATATCTAATGCAGCCTGCATTCAATCGCGGTATCGAGGAGCTGACCAAACGCGGATATAGCTATGATGTTCTGATTCAGGAACGGCAGATCATGGAGGCGATCCAGTTCGTCGATCGACACCCACATCAAAAATTCGTGGTCGATCATGCAGCCAAACCGCGAATATCCAGCAACGAACTGGAACCCTGGAAGACGAATCTTCATGAGTTAGCGCGGCGGCCGAATGTGTACTGCAAGATCTCCGGTCTCGTCACCGAGGCGAATTGGCAGACGTGGTCCGGCGACTCGCTGCGACCGTACCTCGATGTGTGTGTGGAAGCATTTGGACCGCAGCGACTGATGGCGGGTTCAGACTGGCCAGTGTGCCTGTTAGCGTCCAGCTATTCCCGTTGGTGGGATGTGCTCGCACACTACTTTGCGGGCTTCAGCGAGAGTGAGACCCGGCTGATCTTTGGGGAGAACGCTTTGGATTTTTATAACCTCAGCGCTTCGTCTTAGGTTTGCTGTTGTTGATCGGGCTTGAGAGTGATCGAGAGTCAATGATTACGGGAGAACTAACAGGCTGTTTTCGAGTGTGACCACGATCACATTGATGTAAGACATGCGAGCCTATAATCCGCGGAGCCACATGGGATAGCCAGCATGATGGCTGCTTGATCGGAGAGCGCACTCATGGATGCACTTACGCTGCACCGGATTCACTTCGCCTTTACTATTACGTATCACTATCTCTTTCCGCAATTGACGATGGGGCTTGCGCTGCTCATTGTCGTGCTGAAGACCATGGCGCTGCGAACGAAAGACGAGCGGTATAACGACGCGGCACGATTCTGGGCACGGATTTTTACTGTGAATTTTTTGCTAGGGGTGGTCACGGGCATCCCGATGGAATTCCAGTTCGGCACGAACTGGTCTGAGTTCTCGCGGCGCACGGGCGGGGTGATTGGTCAACCACTTGCGATGGAGGGAGTGTTTTCCTTCTTTCTGGAGTCTGCATTTCTCGGATTATTTTTATTTGGTGAAAAGCGGTTGTCGCGCTTTGCTCATTGGGGAGCTGCATTTCTAGTATTTGNNGCTACGGCTCATGGATTTCTGGATTCCCCATCATCGTGACTGACGCGTGGATGCAACATCCGGTGGCTTATCACCTGCTCCCAAACGGGACGTATGAGGTGAGTAGCTTCTGGGGACTGATGATGAATCCCTGGGCGTGGCTACAGTATGCACATAATATGTGTGGCGCTGTGGTTACGGCGACCTTTGTGATGTCGTCTGTTGGCGCGCTCTATATTCTGCAGAAGCGAAATGGAGATTTCGGGAGGATGTTTCTGCGGCTCGGAGTGATCGCTGGAGTTCTAGCGTGTGTGGTGCAGATTTTCCCTACCGGCGATCTTCACGGCAAGTACATGGCCAAGAACCAACCGATTGCGATTGCGGGCATGGAGGGGCTCTTCCACTCGGTAAAGGGCGCGCCAATCGTATTGATGGGGCAACCGGACATGGAAGGACAGAAGATTGATAACCCGATTGCGGTGAATAACGTTTTGAGTTTTCTGATCTATGGCACTACGGCTGCGGAGGTGAAGGGACTGGATGCTTATCCGAAGGACCTGTGGCCGACGACCTTACCGCTGCTGTTTTACAGCTATCACATCATGGCGGGACTGGGGACTTACTTCGTCGCGCTGATGGGCATTGCAGGATGTCTGCTTTGGCGCGGCAAACTCTTCACATCGCGTTGGGTGCTGTGGCCGATCCTGCTGAGTTTTCCGCTACCGTATATCGCGAACACCGCGGGTTGGATGACGGCTGAGATTGGTCGCCAACCCTGGTTGGTCTACAACCTGATTCGCACCTCGGATGGGTATTCCAAGCATATCGGTGCGGGGACTAGTTTATTTAGTCTGCTTGGCTTTCTTGGGCTGTATACGGTTCTATCTATCTTGTGGGTGATGCTGGTCTACAACATCATCGAAGAGGGTCCGGCGTCTACGACCGAACCGGCTGCAGACCAACCCCGTACGACCGCTTAGGAGGCGCGACATGGATGCTCTCTGGTTCTGGATTGTCGCGGTGATGCTCGCGGCGTATGTGGTGTTCGACGGCTTCGATCTGGGAGTTGGCATACTGTACCCGTTCGTTACAAGAACAGAGGATGAGCGGCAGCAGGCTATACGGTCAATCGGTCCGGTGTGGGACGGCAACGAGGTTTGGTTACTGGCAGCGGGGGGCACCCTGTTCTTTGCGTTTCCGCTGGTATATGCCTCGTCGTTTAGCGGTTTCTATATGCCGCTGATGATCGTACTGTGGCTGCTGATCCTGCGAGGACTGGCTGTAGAACTTCGAGGGCACTTTAAAGATCCACTCTGGCGAAGCTTCTTCGGCGGGCTATTCTTCTTCGCGAGCACGTTACTCGCAATCTTCTTTGGAGCGGCACTGGCCAATGTGGTCCGCGGTGTGCCGCTGGGAGCAGATAACTACTTCTTCCTCCCGCTTTGGACTAACTGGCGGACTGGTGCGAATCCTGGCATTCTGGATTGGTACACGGTCATCGGCGGGGTGATGGCTTTGGTTGCGCTCGCACTCCACGGCGCGCTGTATCTCACGCTCAAGACCGAAGGCGATCTCCGAATACGCGCTCGGAGTGCAGCCAATCGGCTGTGGCCACTCGTAGCGATTGCGACGGTTCTGGCTGTACCTGCAACGGTCGTTGCACGACCAGATTCATTGCACAATTATCATGCCCATCCGGTAGCTTTGCTGTCTCCTATAGGCGTTGCCGTGAGCCTGATTTCGATACTGCTGGCGATGCGGAAGCATCGGGAACTGGGTGCATTTATATCATCTTGCGTGTATTTGATTGCGATGCTTTGCGGTGCAGCGGCAGGCCTCTATCCGGTGCTGCTGCCCTCGACCAATCCGGCAACCGCCTCGATCACAATTGCCAGTTCGATTGCGGGGCCACATAGCCTGAAGGTGGGCCTTGTGTGGTGGACTTTTGGGACGCTGCTGGCCATGATGTACTTCTGCATTGTTTACTGGCTCTTTCGAGGCAAGGTGCCGGAACATGCCGATACCTATGGCCATTGATGATCAAGCGTATGGGATAGATGAGCGCAGAAGAGGCCGACGAGCCATTCTGGCCAGGGTTCACCTGTACGGGAGATATGGGCGCATGCGGCCTTCTATATGCATACCGATACTTGGTACGGAGGAAGAACCAGCGTACTAAAGATGGGATACCGATACTACGAGATGAAATTAGCGTTCAAAGAGATGTACTTCGAAATGGGCGGCAAGACGCCATCTTGGGGGATACCGCTGACGCAGTTTATAGCGGAGAGACGCTAGACGGTCGGGGCGAAGATTGAATCGGCGTGCACGTCGTCAGAGCGGTGTCGACGATGCTCATCATTCAGGAAGTGTGCCTTCATTCAGTTGCGCTACACAGGCTCCATAGCATGGCCTGCAAGTTCCAGTAGGCGATCAACACCGATTGGCTCGTCCTGAAGAAGTGGCACGACGGC
>DHWW01000223.1:0-10405 GCA_002413385.1 Granulicella sp. UBA5172 | reverse complement strand
AGATTTGCAGCTTCAAGTACGGGCGTGGTCTCCGCCAAGGTCACGAGCAGCACCTTGGTCTGCTTCGGATTCTGCAACTGCATCATTGGGGTTAGGGGGTGCAGAAGCGTGTTCCCAACCTGGCGCTTTACCTCGCGATCGTAGGCTCCGGTCGCATCGAGGAGCAGTAGTGTATGACCGGTAGGCGCTGTATCCATCACCACAAACTTCTGGCTCGCTTCGCGAATGATGCGCGAGAACGCCTGAAATACAGCAATCTCCTCTGTGCAGGGAGAGCGCAAGTCTTCTTCGAGGAGTGCTCGGCCCTCGGCATCCAACTGCGCACCCTTGGTTTCCAGTACATGCTGCCGGTAGCGCTCCGTCTCCGCGTGCGGATCGATGCGGCTTACGGTCAGATGATCGAGCGAACCATCCAGGGTTTCGGTGAGATGTGCGGCAGGATCGGAGGTGGTGAGATGTACCGATAGACCACGACGCGCAAGTTCCACGGCCACCGCGGCAGCCACGGTAGTCTTGCCGACGCCGCCCTTGCCCATCAACATCACTAGTCCACGTCCATCCGCGGCAATGTCATCGACCAGCGACGAGAGGCTGGGGGCATCCAGAGGAATCGACTGCTCTGTCCCCGCGTCGAACTGAAAAGCCGCGTCAGTGAATAATTGGTGGAGCGCATCGAGGCCTACCAGGTTGAAAGGCTTCAACGCCACCTCATCGCGCGGAAGCGACATGAGACCTGCGGGGATGGAGGCTAGAGCAGTTTGCTCACGATCCCAGACCGCCGAAGCTATTGGATCCTTCGTTGCTTCACTTGCTGGCAGCACTCCGTTAATCACGAGATATTGCTGCGACAGACCGATGGCTGCGAGTTCTTCGTGGGTACGCGCAACTTCTCGCAGCGTCGATTGTTGTGCACGGGCGACAAGAATTAGACGCGTGCGCAATGGATCGGCTAGTGCTTCTACGGCGGATCGGTATTGAGTGCGTTGTTTCTCCAGTCCCGCCAGTGGTCCCAAGCACGAGGCATCGCCCTTCCCTTCCTCCAGAAAGCCGGTCCACGCACCGGGCAGTTGGAATAGTCGAATGGTATGTCCTGTTGGTGCTGTGTCGAAGAGGATGTGATCGTAGTCTGCCGTCTGGGGTGAATCGATCAGCAGCGCCGTGAACTCATCGAATGCTGCAATCTCTGTTGTGCAGGCCCCTGAAAGTTGTTCCTCAATGCCCTTGACGATCGACTCCGGCAGTATGCCTCGCACCGGATCCACGATGCGGTCGCGATAGACCTGAGCCGCGGCCTGTGGATCAATCTCCAGCGCAGACAGGCCCGGCACCGCTGGAATGGAAGTGATCAGATTGCCGATCCTCACACCGAATACCTGGCCTACGTTCGAAGCTGGATCGGTGCTGACCAGTAGCACGCGCTGTCCAGCCTCGGCGAGATGTATGGCTGTGGCGCAGGCAATCGAGGTTTTTCCCACGCCGCCCTTGCCGGTAAAGAAGAGGAAGCGTGGGGGCATTTCGAGGAATTTCATAGAAGTTTCTCCGGGCTGCTGTCCTGACCCGATGCTCTAGGGCTCAGCAGCAGCCGCTGCCAGAACAGCATGATTTGACAGGTTTCGACTCTGCGGCGGCCTGCGCAATGCCTACCCAGCGGGCAAGTTCCGCGCGATTGGGATAGCGGCCTGCCAACGCAACTTCTCCATCCATGAGAATCAGCGGCAGCGCCTCCTGACCAGAGCGCTCCAGGAAGCTCTTGACGATTGAGTTTTGCGCGAAGGCCACGGGTTGCTGCGCCAGATTGAAGCGTTCGATATGAGCGCCATTCTGTCTGGCCCAGTCTACGTCAGCCGAGAAGCTAACCAAGGCCTGATCGACATCGACGCCACATACGCCGGTACTGCAGCACAGCGCCGGATCAAAAACCTGAATATTTTTCATTGGGGAATCTCCATTCAAAAACCAAAGAACGTTGCCGCGCGATACATCTGCTAAGACGACTATATTCTTTCGATATATATTCGTCAATACAGATACGTATCGGTGACGCTCACGATGGGCATCTGCGGTTACTCAATTCAGCGGCCGTGGACTGAGGGACTGTCTCTGCGGGATGCGCGTCGAACGCCCGATCCGCAAGGCCGAAGTAGCGCTTGCGCATCCAGAACGCAACATGGACAAGGCCAATCAGCGCGGGGACCTCCACTAGCGGGCCGATGACACCAACGAATGCCTCTCCTGAATTCAAACCGAAGACGGCAACAGCGACGGCAATCGCGAGCTCAAAGTTGTTACCAGCGGCCGTAAACGAGAGCGTGGCAGTCTGCGCATAGTCGGCGCCCAGCTTACGTCCCATCCAGAAACTGACGAGGAACATGATCAAGAAGTAGATCAAGAGCGGAACCGCAATCTTGAGAACGTCGAATGGCAGTTTGACGATCAGGTCGCCCTTGAGCGAAAACATCACGACGATCGTGAAGAGCAAAGCTACCAGGGTAAAGGGACTGATGCGCGGAATGAACTGCGTTCTGTACCACTCTTCACCCTTGACGCGAACGAGGACGAAGCGCGTCAGCATACCGGCCAGAAATGGAATTCCCAAGTAGATAAACACGCTGTGGGCAATCTGGCCGATACCAATTTTTACCACCGATCCTTGAAGGCCGAACCACGTTGGCAGAATCGTAATGAACACCCACGCATAAAGACTATAGAAAATCACTTGAAACACGCTGTTGAGCGCAACGAGTCCGGCGACGTAGTCCGTGTCTCCCCCGGCCAGTTCGTTCCACACCAGCACCATCGCGATGCAGCGCGCGATACCGATCAGGATCAAGCCACGCATGTAGGCCGGTTCGCCGTGCAGAAAGATCAACGCAAGGGCGAACATCAGCAGCGGGCCGATGATCCAGTTCTGAACAAGCGACAGGCCGAGAACACGGCGATTGCGAAAGACCTGGCCCAGCTTTTCGTAGCGCACTTTGGCGAGCGGTGGGTACATCATGATGATGAGGCCGATGGCAATGGGTACGTTCGTCGTGCCGGACTGAAACCGGTTCACAAAAGCCGCGGAGCCAGGGTCGAAGTGGCCGATCGCAACGCCGATGGCCATCGCGAGGAATATCCAGAGTGTGAGGAATCGGTCGAGGAACGAGAGCTTCTTTCGCGGCATGGGGGCGCAAATCGGAACTTGCGTGGCGGAGACGCTGGACATGATTACCTCGAAGTGGAAGGAATGGCTGGGCCGATAGGAGTGGGCAACGGTGCCCCCTGTAGCGCAACAAATTTTGCAGGGGCTACAGCAGGCTTTGGAAAGGCGCGCACGATCAGTCTGCATGGTGCGATCTTCCTTCAGCCACGACAGCGTTTGCTGAAGAATCAGCGTTGCTCCAACGTGCGGCGGCATGACGATTCGGTAGTGCATCCAGCGTCCTTCTCGGCGCACCGTTACGATTCCCGCGCTGCGCAGGTAAGCGAGGTGTCTTGAAATTTTGGGTTGAGGCTGGCCAAGAATCTCCGTGAAGTAGCAAACACAAATCTCCTGATCGCCTATTAGGTTGAGCAGGCGAAGCCGTGTCATGTCTCCCAACGCCTGAAAGAATCGCTCGATATTGAAAACTGTTTGTCCCCGTGCCATAGACGAATTATATGCGCATTGACGTATGCGTAGCGAGATCATATAGTCGCCTTGACGGATATTTTCTGGAGGAACTGATGGTGAATAAAGTGCTCGCATCGGTAAGGCTAAAGTATGGAGCCGTGGCGGAAAGCGGGCTATCCAATGACGACGTGGGCATGAAGGCCGTAGCCGAAGCATTTGGATATAGCGCCGCTGATCTCGCTTCGATTCCTGCCAGCGCGAACATGGGGCTTTCGTGCGGGAACCCGACAGCAATCGCCTCCATTCGTCCCGGTGAAACAGTGGTCGACCTCGGCTGCGGCGGCGAGCTGGACGTCCTTCTCGCATCCCCGCTCGTGGGACCGAAAGGCAAAGCCATCGGGATCGACATGCCCCAGGCGATGATCGACCGCGCTCGCGCCAATGCGCGCTCAGGCGGGTATGGGTTCAACTAAGCATTTACTTCCCTAGATAGAAGAATCAGCTTAGTTTATGTCTTCCCCTCGCAATGCTGGATACGCTTGCCCTACAGCAGAAAATCGACGCGATCGGTCAGCAGTAGGACAGGACGCCCACAAGGAGATTTAATTGTTGCGCACTTACATTTTCGCTTGTATCCACAATGCCGGGCGCTCACAGATGTCGGCTGCCTTCTTCAATCAACTCGTCGATAGTTCAAAAGCACGCGCGATTTCCGCCGGGACTAACCCCGGACCGCACGTCCATCCTGTTGTCGTTGAAGTCATGAAGGAGGTGGGCATTGATCTTAGCAAGGCGAAGCCTCAGAAGCTGACCGCAGAACTAGCTCAAGGCGCTGAGTTGCTGGTCACCATGGGTTGTGGAGATGAGTGTCCTTACGTGCCGGGCCTTCGCCGTGCAGATTGGCCGCTTCGCGATCCTAATGGACTAGCGTTGGATGAGGTTCGCGCAATTCGCGATGAGATTCGGGAACGCGTAAAGGAGCTTGTCTCTGAAGAGCAACTGCAAGGCTAGGGGTTGACGTTGCGCTCCGCTACCGGCTTCTGGGCGACCAGCAATGCGTACCCCAACTTTTGATTCGCACTCGCAGCACCGGCTGCCGTTGCGAACTCCTTGGCCGGCTTAATATCCGATCCTGGAAGCTGAAGTTTTTAAGCCGATCATCGTGTCGGCGAGCAGGAGCTTGCCGCGGATCTACTCAACCATTTTCTGCGGACAGGCATTGCGTGAAATGCCGGCCTCAACACAACATCCAGCGCCCACAAGCCACACGGCATAACTGTCAAGCGGCTGGGCGGCCGGGATTCCGATTCCACGACCTCTGTCAGAAAGCAGCAAAATGGGGGTATGACATGGGGGTATGACACAAAAAATCACACTACCGCCCTAAACCAGAGCATCCACATTGTCTAAGTTATCGATTTGTTGGTGGACCTGATCGGGATCGAACCGATGACCTCTTCCATGCCATGGAAGCGCGCTCCCAGCTGCGCCACAGGCCCACTCTCTAGGAAGGACTCCCTTATTCTCTCGGATGCGGGGCGGCAAGTCAAACAGGCGCGGAGGAACAAAGCCCAGTCGGGCGGTGTCTAAAGATGGCAGATTGAGCGAGCACCTCGCCGCCGGCGGCGCTGTATCTTTGCTCGAGCTCGACGGATTGGTAGGCGTAGCTGGACAGAGAGTGTTGGGTAAGCCTACTTTAATAGCACTAAAGGGTCGGGAGTCCTCCGGCCGCAGGCGGGACAGCAATGAGCGATCTGGCGAGTGCGATTGGAATCCGGGCAGAGGAGCAGGATCTCGTCGCCGAGTTGAAGGCTGGTTCGGAGGAGGCGTTCTCGCTTCTGCTGGCGCAGTATAGCCACCCGATCTACTCGCTGATTGCGCGCAGCCTGAGCGATCCGGCGGATGCTGCGGATGTGACGCAAGAGGTCTTCGTCAAGGTGTTCCGCAATATATCGAGCTTCCATGGAGATTCGAGCCTTAGGACGTGGATCTACCGGATTGCGCTGCATGAAGCGAGCAACCAGCGACGCTGGTGGAGTCGGCACAAGCGGAAGGAACTGACGATCGACGCGCAGCACGAGAATGACGAGGGGGAGACCTTCTGCATGGCTGACGGGCTGGCGGCGAGCGATGCATCACCTTACGAATGCGCTGCACGGGCTCAACTCGGGGAACGAGTGGTCGCTGCCCTGCGTACATTACCTGAAGCATTTCGCGAGGTGGTTGTGCTGCGGGAGATCGAAGGGTTTGGGTACGAGGAGATTGCGGAGATGCTGGGCGTGAATCTTGGCACGGTGAAGAGCCGATTGACTCGCGGACGCGCTGCATTACGAGAAGCATTGCGTGATGATGCGGTAGCGATCAGAATTTCGCACTCACGTCCGATAGAGAATATGCAGGCGGTGTCGCGATGACTTGGCGCACCCAGAAAACGAATACGTCCCGTGAGGCGCGCGGCAGCAAGTGCGCAGGTGTGCGCTCCGGATTTTCGGCCTATCTGGATGGCGCGATCAGTGGGGTGGAGATGGCTGAGATCTCCAGTCACCTGAAGGGATGTGAAGGGTGTGCGACGGATTTCAATGCTTGGCGCGAAGTGCAACGGTCGCTGGTTGAGCTAGGACCGGCACAGCCGCCGGCGAGGTTTCAAGCGCGTTTGCGGGCAGCGCTCGGCGTGGAGCGGGAGCGCGGGGCACACTTGCCATTCCACCGTCGGGCTCTGCTGCTGTGGAAGAGCTCGATTGCGCCGCTAGCCTTGCGGCTGAGTGGTGGCTTAGCGGCAACGATCATGCTGGCCGGTGGTTTGAGCTGGATGTTTGGAGCGCCGATTATCGTGCAGGCCAATGACGATGCGATGGCGCATCTGGTGGCCCCACGCTATCTGTATTCGGAGGTGCCGCCCGATCCGATCACAACGCGGCATGATGTGCCGATCATCGTTGAAGCGCTGGTAGACAGCAAGGGGCGAGTCTATGACTATGCGATTCTTGCGGGGCCTGATGATCCTGAGGTGAAGGTGCGGGTCGAGAACAACCTTCTAGGCAGCATTTTCAAACCGGCAACTGTCTTTGGCATGCCAGTGCCTGGTCACGTGGTGATGACCTATACCGGGGTCTCGGTACGCGGATAAGCGGCGAGCAGCGCCCAGTGTCGCATTGCGCAGGCTGCTCAAGGTTCCATAGACTATTCCAGTGCGTCAAATCCGTATCGTGAAACTCCTGCCTCCTTTCGTCCTACTGCCAACACCGCGATCAAGAGTGTGCTCGCTCGGCATTGTGCTGATCGCACTTAGTGGGGGCTTGTGCCTGACCGCGATGGCGCAGAGTTCTTCGTCGTCTGCGGCGCCTGAGAACCGTGCCGTCGATACGGGAAACCCGCAGAATCGGCCGCGTGCGGCGCAGATTGAGCAGGGTGGTGCCGCAGTAACGCTTGAGGTAAGTGAGTCCCTGTTCCAGATTGCATCCGCGCTGAATACCTGCGGCTACGATGCTGACCTGGACAAATCGGCACCAGTCCGCGCGAAGGTACGCGCGGATATGAACGCGGCGCTGGCGACTTCGGAGCCTGCTCGCGACAGCCGTGACAAGCTCTGCGCCTACATTTCGCTGCATCATCTGAATGACCTTGGCCTCGATGTGGGGCAGTATGTGTCGCTTGGCGCTGTATCTGTCGCCACCACCGGAGTTGACCCCAAATGTCGACCTGACGCAGTTGCCTCCGCAAGCCGCTGCCGTGGTGAATGTACTTCCATTGTTGCGCACGTTCGCCGATGACATTCACCTGCACTATATCTGGCTGCAGCATCGCGCTGAATATGAGGCATTGACCGCGCGCGTGCACGATCCGATGACGCAGATGATCCTGGACACAAACATCTATCTGCATCAGCCGGTGAGCACCTATGATGGCCGGCGCTTTCTGGTGCTGCTGGAGCCGATGCTGTCGCCAAACCTTACCAATGCGCGGGTGTATGGGTTCGACTACATCATCGTGGTATCACCGAATAGCACCTCTGGTGACCCGATCAGCATGGCCCAGATTCGCCACATCTACCTGCACTACATGGTGGGAGCCGCTGGTGTACAGCCGCGGCCGGGCGATGGAGCGCATGCAGCCCTTGCTGCGGAGCGTGCAGGACGCACCTCTGGAGTTCTTCTACAAGAGTGACATTGTGGCTCTGATGACCGAATGCCTGATCAAGGCCATCGAGGCGCATCTCTACGTGATTCCGGATCCACCGCCGCAGAGGTTGAAGGGGGTGAGATCGCGTGAGGAAATGGCGCAGTACGACCTGGAGAAGACGGCCTACGACGCGAAGACGAGCGTGGCACGCGATAATCTCATCACCACGGATGAACGGCAGGGTTGGGTATTGACGCGGTATTTCTACCATGGTCTGACGGCGATGCAGCATAACGGCGATGGTCTGCGAGAAGAGATTGCACCGATGATTTATGGCATGGATGTCGAGCGGGAGCGAAAGGCCGATGAACAGATCCTGTTCGTGAAGTCGGTCCCTCCTGACCCGTTACGCCCAGCGCAGAAGCCCCGCAAGATCGAGGGCATGGACCTGGCCGAACTCGACCTGATGAAGGGAGATAGCGGCGAAGCGGCGGATCTGGCAGAGAAGGCCATGGCCGATCCGAAGGGCGATCACGCCAGAGCTGCGTATGTGCTGGCGCGGATCGACCTGATGGAGGGAGATCCGGAGAAGGCTACGGCGGGCTTCCAGCAGACGCTGGAGCTTAGCAAGGACCCGCGGACAATGGCCTGGAGCCACATCTATCTGGGGCGGTTGTATGACTCGATGAACCCTCCGGACCGGGCGAAGGCGGTTGCGGAGTATAAGGCGGCGCTGACGGTGCGGGATAGTCGCCCGGACACGAAGGGGGCTGCGGAGAGCGGGATTGCGAAGCCGTTTGCGCTGCCGCAGCGGGACAAGCCTGCAGCCGACGACAAGGACTTCGATCCTACGGGCAAGGCACAGAAGGAAGCGTACAAGCCGCCAACACCGCAGTAGGTTCAGGGCACGGTTCCGCCGGAGGTTCCTCTGTGCGGATCGAGGCTCGGGAACCGAAGAGCCCGCGTAGAGTAGAGAGCAGCATGCGCGAGGCGAGAGCTGCAGAGGACGTTCTTGCGGCTAAGGGGGGCGATGACGACGAAGCGCAAGAGGCCAGAGCTCGACCAGCGAGGGAGCAGCGGTGCGTCGCGTGGTCGGAGCGGCACAACTGGAGCTTGAGGGGAAGCTTGGCTACGAGTTTCGGCGGCCAGAGCTGCTGGAGCTGGCGCTGACGCATCGATCGCACACGTATGAGGCTCGCAACGGCGTTCCTGCGGTGATTCTTCCCGCACATCCTGACCAGCGGGATCAGCGCAATGCTCCGGGAACGGACAATGAGCAGCTTGAGTTCCTGGGCGATGCGGTGCTTGGACTGGTGATTACGGAGGCGCTGTTCCGGGAGTTTCCGCATTGCAGCGAGGGCGAGTTGACGAGGCTGCGGTCGAACCTTGTGAGTCGCAAGCGGATGGCAGAGATGGGGACAAAACTGGGACTCGGCGAGGCGCTGCTGATGGGCAGAAGCGCTGAGCAGAATGGTGGTCGACGCAAACCGGCGCTGCTGGCGAATGCGGCGGAAGCGGTGCTTGCAGCGGTCTATCTGGATGCAGGGAAAGATGGCTTGGCGCAGTTGCAGGCCTTGGCGGAGCGCTACCTGGTGAGGCCAGAGATGGAGGCCATGCGAGCTGCGGTGGCTGAGGATGATGGTCGAGGCGCGATGCGGGATCATAAAACGCTGCTGCAGGAGCGGGTGCAGGCGGAGGGGGCTGGGAAGCTGCGGTACATCGATACGGCGCAGAGCGGGCCGGCGCACCAGCGGGTGTTCTCGGTGGAGGCGCGGCTGGAGGGTGAGGAGGGTGAGCGCGTGCTGGCCGCGGCGGAGGGGCCGAGCAAGAAGGAGGCGCAGCAGCGAGCGGCAGAGCTGGCGCTGACGGGCTGGGACGATACGAGGTCACCCAGAGCGCGAGGCGCGCGTTGAGTTCGCCGGGTCTGGCCGATCACGAGGTGATGCAGCGGGATGGGGTGCTGACGGCGATGAAGTTGATCGTCGAGATTGTCGTGTGTGCGTTGTTTGCGATGACGTTCGTGGTGCAGCCGTTTCGGATTCCGTCGTCGTCGATGGAACCGACGCTGCGGGTGGGAGATTTTCTGCTGGTGGATAAGCAGTCGTATGCGCCGGCGGGGTTATTGGACCGGCTGCTTCCTCCGACGCGGATCAAGCGCGGCGACCTGGTGGTGTTCCATTACCCTGTGGACCCTTCGTTGCACCTGGTGAAGCGGGTGGTGGGTTTGCCGGGCGACAGGGTGAGGCTGCGCGGAGGGCGTGTGCTGGTGAATGGGCGAACTCTGGCGGAGCCGTATGCGTTCTACTCGCCGACACTGCCGAACGGGTTTCGGGACGACTTCCCTTCCCTGCTGGAGGCCGATCCGAGCGTTGACCTGCGCTGGTGGATTGAGCTGCGCCGGACGGTGAGCGGAGGCGATGTGATCGTGCCCGCGGGAGAGTATTTCGTGTTGGGCGACAACCGCAACGATAGCGAGGACAGCCGCTACTGGGGGTTTGTGCCCCGCAGCGTGATCGTGGGGCGGCCGCTGCTGGTGTACTTCTCGGGGCCGCTGGCGGAGGATACGAGCGGCGACACCCCGCTGGAGCGGCTGCGGGATACGTTCCTGCTGGCGGTGCGGAGCTGGCGGGTTGAGCGGTAGGCGACAGTGTAGGGGTGCCCCCACCCCCTCCCCCCCATACTTTTCCATCC
>DHWW01000296.1 GCA_002413385.1 Granulicella sp. UBA5172 | reverse complement strand
GACCGACATCCCCCAGGCGTTTGATCCCGGCGAGGTCGGCTATGTTTTCAATTTCGCGCCACCCGCCAGTCCGGTGGATTACCTGCGTCTGGGGATCGAGACGTTGCTTGTCGGCTCGGCGGGAACCATCCATACTCTTGAGATCGCGAAGAAATATGGTGCAGGTTATCTGCATGCTTCTACCTCGGAGTGCTACGGCGACCCGCTGGTCCATCCCCAGATCGAATCCTATTGGGGAAACGTAAATCCCATCGGCCCGCGGTCGGTTTATGACGAGGCGAAACGCTTCTCAGAGGCGGCGGTCGCTGCTTACTACCGCTACCACGGAGTCAATACGCATCTGGTGCGGATCTTCAACACCTATGGACCCCGGCTTCAGCCCAACGATGGTCGTCTGATCTCCAACTTCATGATGCAGGCCCTGCGCGGTGAGCCACTCACGATCTACGGAGATGGCTTGCAGACTCGCAGTTTCTGCTACTGTTCCGACCTGATTGATGGCATCGTTCGCCTGTCGAAGAGTGACGAACACGATCCGGTCAACATCGGCAATCCAGACGAATGGACCATCCTCGAATGCGCCAGGGAAGTTCAGTCCCTGGTCGGAGTAGGGAGCGAGATTGTCTTCCAACCCCTTCCGCAGGACGATCCCACGCGGCGGCGGCCAGATATTACTCGAGCGCAGACGCTGCTTGGGTGGTCCCCCAAGGTTGCACTGCGCGAAGGCTTGGAGCGTTCGCTGGAATACTTTACGGCATGTGTTAAACGTGAAGAATCCCGCGCCTAGCGAGCTTTTTCTTCAGCATAGGTGCGCTCTACGGTGTATCCGGGTTGTCACGCGTGTGCAGCTTCGGATACCACTTCAGCTGAACGGCCATGGAAGTATTGAAGTTTGCAGCGTTGTTCGGGCTGTTGATGTAGATGGGTGCCTTCCAGCGCTCGATCTGCAACCAGGCGTTCAACTCAAGGTCCTTCCCCAGGCGCTTCAAGACGTCGATCTTGAACTGATTTTGTGATGTTCCGCCGGGGATGAAGTCGGTGGGGGTCCTTTTCTTCATATACTCCNNAGATCCTTTTCTTCATATACTCCAGCTGCACCCACTCGTTTGCAGAAAGATGATAAGTAAGCCAGGCTTGGCCGCCCATCGCTTCACGGCCGATCCAGTCGCCCATAATGAAGCCCTTGTTGGTATACCCCTGGAGCTGGACGACCTCCCAGTAATCAGGATTGCCATGGACGCAAGCATTCGTCGAGCAGTCCGTGCTGACACCTTCCATGCGGAAGTCGAGCTTCGGGATGCCTGGCAGTTGGGAGATATAGATCCCGGGACGGTAGGCAGCACGGCGCGGAGCACTAATGGGTGACACGTCGTCGTGGGTGATCGAATCCGTGTAGAGGGTTACGCGGTGGCTGAGGAAAGGAAGCCGCCAGGAGAAGTTGAAAGCACTGAAACGCGCCCCTGGATCCTTGACGGAATACTTCTCGGAACCGGTGGTATCGCTGAAGGAGAAAAAACTCTGCAGGAAGGTATGGATCGTTACCGGCTCATGGCCCTTACCGCCCCATATGGCGGAGCGTGAGAAGCCGAACTGGAAGTTCTTCGTCGGAGCGAAGCTGAACATCTCCGAATGAACATAGGGAGAATTGGGATACGTGTGGCCCTTGAGCGAACCCACGAAGAAGTCGTAGCGCAGCGGACCAAGCACGCGAGAGAGCAGGGGAACCTCCAGCGGCTCGACGCGGTTGATCCGGAACGAGTAGATGTTCTCGGCGTTATTACTCCAGATCATCGCGCTGCCCATGCCCGGGCCATTCCATGCGTCGGTCTTCCCGCCCGAAATCTCATGGCCGAGCACATGAAAGGACAGCGTCGCATTGACGAGGCGGAACGGATTCTGCACGGCAATCGGTCCGGCAGGAATGGTCGCCTGATTCAGGTTGGAACCAGAGTACGGAATCTCGTCGAGATTCGAAAGCGTCTGTGCAAGACCGCCGGGAGCCAGAGGATTGCCGGTGTCGCTGGTCGAGTAACCGACCGATGACGGAGCATGTTGATACTCGCCACGAACGTAGAGTGAAAACCTTCCGTATTCATTCAGCGTCGAGAAGCCGGTGATGTTATTGAAGCCGGGCTCGTAGGGACGTCCATAGTCCTGCGCAAAGGTCTGTCCCAGGTGGAAGCTGTCGTGCAGCGTCTGCCCGCTGATCCCCAGCATTCTGGTGTAGACAGACTCAACGCCGTAGACATTGCCACGGTTGAAGTGCTCCCCGGGCGTCGCGATTTCTGCGCCCTCGGAGGCAATGGACTCATCCAGTTTCGCGAGCAGGTCGATGGCCTGATCATTGCCGCTGGCGATGATCGCTGGTGAAGATTGTTCGAGCATGTGCAGCAGGCTGCGCCGGGTCCACGGCCGCATATTGATGAAGGCGGTATCCAGATAGCCCAGGGAATACAGCCGCAATGCCATGGGATAAACGATGCTGTCGACCGGAATGTAGGCGGAGCCGAGGTTGTCCTCGCGGGGCCCAATTCCGTTGGGTGCATACGCTGGCAAGGCCGGACGCGATGATTGCTGGACGGTCGTTGCTGCTGGTACGGCGGGCTCAGACTGTTGGGGAACCGTGGTCGTTGCTGGGGCGGCGGGCTGCGTCGGGGACTGGGGCTGCGCAGACTGGCTGGCGAGCGCAATCAAAAGCACGGCTGCAGG
>DHWW01000281.1:1459-7436 GCA_002413385.1 Granulicella sp. UBA5172 | reverse complement strand
GGCAGTGGCTAGTGGTTAGTGATTCGTGAAGGGCGAAGGCAAGGGCAGAAGCAGATTCCCTGCGGGGATGACAGAAAGAAAGGCAAAGGCCGTCAGGAAGGCAAAGGCGATGCTAGCGGTAGGCGGCTAGCATCGCGTACACGATGACTCCGCTGACAGAGACGTAGAGCCAGATGGGGAAGGTGTAGCGGGCGAGCTTGCGGTGGGCGGGGAAACGGCCGGTGAGGGAGAGGAAGAACGTGATGAGGATCATCGGAAGAGCGACGACCGCGAGAAGGATGTGGGGGAGGAGAAGGACCCAGAGATAGAGGAAGCGCGCGGTGGGATGGCCGGTGGGGAAGAGGATGTCGCCGTGCAGGACGTGGTTGGCGACGTAGGCGACGAGGAAGGCGCTGGAGACGATGAAGGCAGCGAACATGCTGTTGCGGTGGGCTGTGATCTCGCGGCGGCGGATGTAACGGAAGCCGAGCAGGAGGAAGATGGCGCAGAGGGCGTTGAGTACGGCGTCGAGCGCGGGGAGAAAGGTGAGGTGGGCACCGGCGGCGTCGACGGGCGGGTGGTAGTAGACCAGCCATGCGAGGAAGAGCGAGGCGATGGCGCTGATGGCGATGATCGCGGCGATGATCGAGGGGGGTGTGCGGTAGTTCGNNGCGTTGAGCATCATCGCCAGTAGCAGTAAAGGGAGATAGATGACGGAGACTTTGAGGAGGTGGCGGGCGATGACGCGGTTTGCGGGGTCGTCGGGGTTGCGGGTGATGCGCAGGAATTTGAGGGTGGCGGTGAGGTAGTAGGCGTCGAGCAGGATGGCGGCGATGGCGTAGGGGATGCCGGTGACGTGCAGCCAGGTGGGCCAGAGGCTGACGGGGATCATGAGGAGAACGTAGAAGAGGGCCTGGACGGCGCAGGAGCGGGCGGCTTCGCGGACGGGCTGCTGGGTGGCAGCGACGCGGATGCCGGCGTGGGCGTAGTCGGCGCGGTACATCCAGCCGATGGCCATGAAGTGGGGGAACTGCCAGACGAAGAGGATGGCGAAGAGAGCGACGGCGGGCCACTCGATGATGCCGCGGGAGGCGGTCCAGCCGAGGAGCGGGGGGAGAGCGCCGGGGAAGGCTCCGATGAAGGTGTTGAGGGTGGTGATGCGCTTGAGGGGGGTGTAGATGGCGATGTAGCCGACGGCGGTGAGGAGAGTCAGCATGCCGGTGATGGGGTTGGTGGCCCAGGCGAGATAGATGGAGCCTCCGCAGACCAGGACGAAGCCGACGATGAGGCCGTGGGCGAGGCCGATGCGGTGCTGCGCCATCGGGCGGTCGGCAGTGCGGGGCATGCGGCGGTCGGAGTTGCGCTCGATGGCCTGGTTGAGCGTGCTGGAGCCGACGGTGACGAGAGCGATGCCGAAGACGGCTTTGATCAGGCCGATCTGGAAGGGAGAGATGCCCGAGGCCAGCGAGCCGAGATAGAAGCCTGCGGCGGCGGTGATGATGACCATCAGGGAGACGCGCGGCTTGAAGAGCACGAGGTAGTCCGAGAACAGCGAGTGGCTGCCGGTGCGCGCGTGGATAGCCGTAGATGTGGCGGTGGTGGACACGTCGAACTTCAAGGATACCGTGATTAGCGGGTTTCGTGCGTCCGCTGATCGCGCAGATAGGCTGCGCGATGAAGGGGACAGGCGGTATTTGTGGTGGTGCGAAGTCGGTGGGAGGGAAGGGCTAGGCGTTGGGGATGGTGAGTTTGGCGATGGTGGCGAGTTGCATGAAGCTGGTGCCTTCGTAGATTTTGCCGATTTTGGCGTCGCGGTAGAGCTTTTCTACGGGGTAGTCCTTGACGAAGCCGGCGCCGCCGAAGACTTCGACGGCGAGGGAGGCGGTGCGTTCGGCGACTTCGGAGGCGAAGAGCTTGGCCATGGCGGCTTCTTTAAGGTACTCGGCGCCGGAGTCTTTTAGCCTAGCCGCGTTGTAGACCATGAGGCGGGCGGCTTCGACCTCCATGGCCATGCGGGCGAGCTGGAATTGCATGGCCTGGAACTCGGCCAGGGGCTTGCCGAACTGCTGGCGCTCGCGGGCGTAGCGGGCGGCGTGGCGCCATGCTCCTGAGGCGAGGCCGACGAGCTGCGCGCCGATGCCGATGCGGCCTTCGTTGAGGGTTTCGATGGCGATCCTGTAGCCTTTGCCGGGCTCACCGAGGATGTTGGCGGCGGGGATGCGGCAGTTGTTGAAGAGGAGTTCGCAGGTGGAGCTGGCGCGGATGCCGAGCTTGTCTTCCTTGCGGCCGAGGGTGAAGCCGGGCTGATTTTTCGCGACGAGGAAGCAGGTGATGCCCTTGTAGCCGAGCGCTGGATCGAGGGTGGCGAAGACGAGGAAGAGGCCGGCTTCGATGGCATTGGTGATCCAGAGCTTGGAGCCGTTGAGGAGATAGTCGCCATCGGGCTGGAGGGTGGCGCGGCATTGGAGAGCGAAGGCGTCGGAGCCGCTGGAGGCTTCGGAGAGGGCGTAGGCTCCGGTGAGGGTTTCGCCCAGGAGCGGGAGGTAGTGGTGCTTCTGCGCTTCGTTGGCCCAGCGCAGGAGCGCGCTGACGACGAGGGTGTTCTGGACGTCGACGAGGACGCCGACGGAGGGATCGACGGCGGAGATTTCTTCGACGGCGAGGACGGCTTCGAAGAGGGTTCCGGCGGGGCCACCGTAGGCTTCGGGGACCTGGATGCCCATGAGGCCGAGCTGAAAGAGCTTGCGGAGGAGCGCGGGGTCGAAGGCTTGCTGTTCGTCCATGGAGCGGACGAGGGGCGTGATTTCGTTGCGGGCAAAGTCGCGGATGGTGTCGCGGAAGAGGGTTTCGTCGGGGGAGAGCTGAGTGAGTGCGGGCATAGGGGCAGAGTGTAGAGCGTAGAGGGTAGAGTGTAGAGCTTTCGAATCAACTTTGGCTGAAGAGGTGGCGTGGCGTCAGAATTATGCACGGCTAGATGCAGTGTGAGTCGGCGAAGACCGTTGGGGGGAAGCGCGAGAGTGAAGCGTCGTTGATTCCTATTGGAATGTGCTGTGGATATTGCTGAGGAAATGTAGTGGGGTTATACTGCGGGTATCGGCAGAGCTGGTGTTTTTCTTGCTGTGCCGCGAGTGAGGTTCGTCTTCAGCGTAAGCGTGAAGGATGTCCAGCTCGGAAATGGCGGTCCGCCCGGACGGTATGGCGGCGAGACCGGATGGCGCGCGGGGACACGCGTGCTCCGAAGTTGCGGAATGGCGATGGAGTGGGTCCTCGCTGATATCACCAATGTATTTTTGCCGTCCGACTGCCTGGTGTGTGGGGCTGCGATGGCTACGCTGAGCCAGGTAAGGGTTTGTGAGGCGTGCGTTGCGCGGGTGGGGCCGCAGGTGGGAGCCGAAAAGGATGTGTTGTGCTCGCGGTGCGGGGATGCGCTGGGGATGGAATCGGCGCGGTTTGCTGCGGCGATGGGGGCGAGCGAGTGCACGATGTGCAGGCTGGCTCCTCCGATGTTTGACCGGGCTGTGGCGTTTGCGAACTACGACAAAGAGATGCGTGAGATGCTGCACCTGCTGAAGTTTAACGGCATGCGCGGCGTGGCGGAGCATGTGCTGGGCGGAGGAATGGCGACGGCGGTGCGGACGCTGCGAGAGGTTGCGGGGAACGAGTTGATGGTGGTTCCCGTGCCGTTGTTTGCGGCGAGAGAGCACAAGCGGGGGTTCAACCAGGCGAAGCTGCTGGCGGAGGCTGCGGTGAAGCGGTTGCGGAAGTTAGAGCCGGCGTGGAAGCTGAGAGTAAGGAGCGACCTTTTAGAGCGGGTGAAAGATACTCATGCGCTCTATGGGCTGAATCCTGCCGAGCGGCGACGGAATTTGAGCGGAGCGTTTCGCGTGGCAGATGCGGCGGCGGTGCGGGGGCGCGAGGTGCTGCTGATCGACGACATTATGACGACCGGAGCTACGGCCCGGGAGTGCGCGAAGGTGCTGAAGCGTGCAGGCGCGGCGAAGGTGTGGGTGGCGACGGCGGCGAAGGCGCAGCCGGAGAGCGTCCAGGACGCGGTGCGGCATGAGGCTGTGCAGCATGAGGCGGATGGGTTTGCGATGTGGGATGCAGGTTTAACGCCAGCGGCTCGTGTGGTTGAGCCGGTGGTGGCGAAGCAGGAGAGGTTTCACTAGCAGTGGTAGCGATGATGTGACCGGAGGGCAGGAATGCAGGCTGGCAAATCAAACGGGACTCGGACGAAACGGGCAGGCAACAGGCACCATGCGACGCATCCGGTGGCAGGGACGGCGCGGGCCGAGGCCATCGATATTCGCATGGGGGTGTTTCGGCAGCCGGCGATGCAGACTCCGGTGCTGGTGCTGAATGCGAGCTATGAGCCGATCAATATTTGCGGTGCGCGGCGGGCGCTGGTGCTGGTGCTGAAGGGCGTGGCGAGGACGGAGGAGGAGCAGGGCGCTGTATTGCACTCCCATCGGATGAACCTGCAGATGCCGAGCGTGATTCGGCTGCTGGAGTATCGCCGGATTCCTCACCAGACGCGGGCGCTGAGCCGGAAGAATATTCTGCTGCGCGATCGCAATACGTGCCAGTACTGCCAGAAGGTGCTGATCGCATCGGAGCTCACCTTGGATCATGTGGTGCCGCGGTGCCGCGGGGGTTTGTCGACCTGGGAGAATCTGGTGGCGTGCTGTAGGGATTGCAATCGGCGGAAGGGCAGCCTGATGCTGCACGAGCTGACGGAGATGAAGCTGCTGCCGCGAGCCGCGGCCGTTCTCGCTGCATACGAGCCGACATATTATGCGGATGATTGGAAGCGCGGATGCGAACTGGCGGAAGTATCTTTACTTCGAATCGGAGTCGGCTGCGTAGAGGGCTCGGGCCTGATCAGGGCTGCGGTTTGGATGTTGGTGGGGTGGTGGCGTCGGGCTTCTGGGGGGTGGTTTTGTTGTCGAGGACTTCGCCGTCGTAGTGGATGATGACGTTGGTGTGGAAGCGCTTGTAGTTGGTGTAGCGGACGATGGTGCGGACGTGGACATCCTGCGAGAGGGCTCCTCGCTGGGCGACGAAGTGGAGGGTGCCTTCAGCCTTGGTGTAGGTGGGGAACCAGTACTTGCCGTCGATTTGCTGGTAGTAGGTGGTGTAGGGAGGGCTGAGGTCTTCGTGGCCGGGGCGGGTGTCCTGGGGGACGGTGATGCCGTTGATGAGGACGATCTCGTTGTCCTCCTGATCGACCCAGACCTTGCCCTGGAAGTAGCGGTGATTTTTGACGAGCTGTTTGGGCTTGACGTCGAAGACGTAGGTTTCGAGATCGTCGACGTGCTGCTGGCCGAGGTAGGTGAGGTCGTAGCCGGGGAGCTCGGGCGCGGTGAGGATGAAGGGGAGGCGCTTCTCGATGTCCTTGAAGTCGTTCTCGGTCATGATGACGCGCTCGATGGTGTTTTGAGGGGCGAAGGTGACGTGCTCTTCGCGGCGGCCGGCGTCGTCGAAGCTGATGTTGGTGATCTGGTGGTACTCGCCGTCGGGGCGGCCGGTGTCGTCGGAGATGGTGTCGAACTTTACGTCCTGGACGAAGGTGTACTCATCGCGCGCGGCGGCGAAGGCGGACTCCTGCTTGCCCATCTTGTCGATGATCTGGGGGACGGTGATGCCGGTGGGGGGAGTGGGGTCGAGCGGGCCGAAGCCCTCGGTCGCCTGCTGGGCGAGGAGAGGGGTTGCGGCGAGGAGGGCGGCGAGGATGAGTGTCTTCGGGGTCATGGTCTGCTTCTGACAGGATAGACGGGGATTGCGTTGGAAAGGTTGAGGGTGGGGTTCGGGCGTAAACTGGCGCGATGAGCAGGGCTGCGATTGCAGCGATGAGTGGAGAGGGTTGCGATGGCGTTTGCGCGGAAGACGAAGACGGTGCGGGCGCCGCTGGACGCAGTGGGGTTGCTGGAGTTTGCGGTGCGGTCGCTGAGTTCGAAGATGAAGAGCGTGCGCGACCTGCGGCGGCGGATGAGCGATG
>DHWW01000281.1:0-1398 GCA_002413385.1 Granulicella sp. UBA5172 | reverse complement strand
GAGCTGACGCAGTCGACGCTGGCGACCGCGTATGACGAGGTAGACGAGGTGGCGCTGGCGAAGGAGTATGTGGCGCGCAAGCGGATGAAAAAGCCGGAGGGAGAGAAAGAGGTCGCGCGTGCGATGCGCAGGCTGGTGGGGGCGGGATTTTCTACGCAGACGATCTGGAAGGTGCTGCGGGGTTGGGGCGCGGAGCTGGAAGAGGTGGATNNAGTGGTTAGTGGTTAGTGATTAGTGGCTAGTGGCTAGTGCTGGTGAGTGAGGAGTTGGGCTTGTTGAAGAGTGGTCTGGTGCAGCGGGTGGTGGGGATCGATTGGTCGGGAAGGGTGGATGCGGCGGGGCAGCGGCGGCATATCTGGGCGGGGGTGTGGACGGAGAATGCTGGCGGGAAGGTGAGCGTGCGGCTGGAGGCTGGGCGCACTCGTGAGGAGATTACGGCGTGGTTGATTGAGCTTGCGCGCGAGACTCCAAGGATGGTGGTGGGGTTCGATTTCTGCTTCAGCTTTCCGGCATGGTTTGTGCGCGATGAGCATGGTGTGGGGAGTGGGCCGGAGTTTTGGGAACGGGTAGTGCGCGAGGGGCACGGAGAGAGATGGCTGGCGCGGGGTGCGGAGGACCGGCGGTTCTGGGGGAAGCCGGGCGTGGGGCATCGGGGTGCGCGGCCTGCGGAGTTTTCAGGGGAGCATGTGCATCGGATGTTGCGGGCTACGGACATTGATTGCAAGATTGTGGCGGAGATTCCTGAAGCGGAACGGCAGGCGCGGGTGAAGGGGATTACTCCGAAGAGCGTGTTTCAGATTGGCGGGTCGGGGAGCGTGGGAACGGCTTCGCTGCGCGGGTTTCCGGTGCTGTTGCGGTTGCGGGAGGAGGGGTTTCGGGAGTGGCCGTTCGATGCGCCGGAGCTTGTGGGGGTGGGGGCTCGTCCGCTGGTTGTGGAGATGTATACGCGGCTGAATACGGGGGCGGTGCGGAAGTCGAATGCGGAGGCTCGGGCGGAGTATTTGCGCAGGAAGCTGAGAGAGGATGCGGCGTATGCGGGGCTGTCGCGGGGGGTGATGCAGAAGGCTCGTGCGAGTGAGGATGCGTTCGATGCGCTGGTGAGCACGATGGTGAT
This sequence comes from Granulicella sp. UBA5172, assembly GCA_002413385.1. Lineage (GTDB taxonomy): Bacteria > Acidobacteriota > Terriglobia > Terriglobales > Acidobacteriaceae > Granulicella. The sequence continues at coordinate 284 of DHWW01000281.1, read as the reverse complement.
GGCGGAGCGGAGGGAGGGGTTTGTGAGGCTGCCGCGGCCGCGTGATCCGCTGTGTGGGATCGAGGGATGGACGTGGGCTCCGGAGATGTAGGGCCAGGGCTAAAGCCCGGTTAGGTTGGGGGATTTTTCAGGGGGCTGAAGCCCCCTGCTAATCCGGGCGGGCGATGGCAAGGACCTGGGGACAGCAAAGGCAAAGGCAAAGGCAAAGGCAACAGCAACAGCAAAGGCAACAGCAAAGGCCAATACAGGGGTCCTTCGCTTCGCTCAGGATGACGGCGAGAAAC
>DHWW01000186.1 GCA_002413385.1 Granulicella sp. UBA5172 | reverse complement strand
CCCCCAGCCCCACCCCCTGGCACCCCCGGCACACCCAACCCCTACACCGGCCAATAACCTTCCCCCCGGACCAAACCACCCGGCACCCAACCGAGGTCCCCGGCGGACGTTCTTTGTCCGCTGGGGTGGAGCGTGGGTTATCGTTTGCGGTAGCAAACGANNGGGGAAGGACCACTGTATTGGTTGTTGCTCTTGCCGTTGCCTTTCCGCGCAGGGCGGTCCATTTATAGTCATCCTGTGTCCGCAAGCTGGAGCGCCCTTGAAGCGTAAACAGATTATCCTCGCGATTGCAGCCGTAGCCATCCTCCTCGCCGCGATCTTTCTCTATCGCTGGCTCGCCGCCCGCCCCGCGCCCCTCGCCTACTCCGGCACCATCGAAACCCGCGAAATCCAGATCGGCTCCAAAATCGGTGGCCGCGTCACGACCGTCAACGTCGAAGAAGGCCAGAGCATCTCCGCCAACGCTCCCCTCGTCACCTTCGAAGCCAACGAACTGCAAGCCCAGCGCAACCAGGCACAGGCCGCCGTCGACCAGGCCGCAGCCGACTACAACCGCCTCCAGCGAGGCAACCGCCCCGAAGAAATCGCCCAGGCCGACGCCACGCTCCACGAGCAGGACGCCCTCTTCCTCGCGGCCAAAAACGGTCCCCGCCCCGAGGAGCTCCGTCAGGCTCAAGCCGACTACGCCGCCGCCAAAGCCAACGCCATCGCCGCCGCCTCCACCTACAGCCGCATGAAGCCTCTCGCCGCCAAAGACGTCATCTCCAGGCAGCAGTTCGACGCCAACACCGCCCAGCGCGACAACACCGCCCAGCAAGCCGAGTCCGCCCGCCAGCACCTCGCCCTGCTCCAGGCCGGAACCCGCACCGAAGACATCCGCGCCGCCCATGCCCGCTACCAACAAGCCCTCGACGCCGACAACCTCATGCACCAGGGCTTTCGCCGTCAGGACATCGACGCCGGCAAAGCCCGCCTCGTCCAGGCCCAGGCCCACGTCGCCGAGCTCGACGCCCGCCTCAAAGAAGCCAGCCTCCTCTCCCCCACCGATGCCCTCGTCGAAACCGTCAGCGTCCGCCCCGGCGACCTCGTCCCCGCCAACCAGATCGTCCTCACCCTGCTCGAATCCGACCAGCTCTGGGTCAAGGTCTACGTCCCCGAAACCGACCTCAGCCGCCTCAAAATCGGCCAGCCCGCCACCGTCACGGTGGACTCCTTCGGCGACCGCCACTTCAACGGCCACATCCAGGAGATCGCCTCCGCCGCCGAATTCCTTCCCCGCAACGTCCAGACCCGCGACGACCGCGAGCACCAGGTCTTCGGAGTAAAAGTCCGCGTCGACAACCCCAACGGCGTCCTCAAGTCCGGCATGGCCGCCACGGTCCACCTGCAATGATCCCGGCCGACCCAATCGACTCCGGCGACCCAATGGCGGGTTCCGTACCCATATCATCCGACGCCCGCACAACGCGCGGAGCGCCTCTCGCCCCACGCGCAGTGGCCGTCATCAATGCCGAGCACCTCACCCTCCGCTTCGGCGCCTTCACCGCCGTCGACGACGTCAGCTTCCACCTCGACCGCGGCGAGCTCTTCGGCTTCCTCGGCCCCAACGGCTCCGGCAAAACCACCATCATCCGAGCCCTCTGCGGCCTCATTCCCCTCACCTCCGGCAACGCCACCATCCTCGGCATGGACGTCCGCCAGCACGCCGCCGACATCAAGCGCCACGTCGGCTACATGTCGCAGAAGTTCGGCCTCTACGAAGACCTCACCGTCCAGGAAAACCTCAACTTCTACGCTGCAGCCTACGGTCTGTCTGCCTCCGCCGCCAGCGCCCGCATCGAAGAACTCCTCGCCCTCACCAGTCTGCAGCCCTACTTCACCCGCCGCGTCGCCCAACTCTCCGGAGGATGGAAGCAGCGCCTTGCCCTCGCCTGCGCCATCATCCACTCCCCCGAGGTTGTCTTCCTCGACGAGCCCACCGCCGGCATCGACCCCGTCGCCCGCCGCTCCCTCTGGGACCTCTTCTTCCAGCTCTCCGGCCAGGGCGTCACCTTCTTCGTTACCACCCACTACATGGACGAGGCCGAGCGCTGCGGCCGCCTCGGCTACATCTACATGTCCAAGCTCATCGCCCTCGGCACCGTCGCCGACCTGCAGCAACTCCCCGACGCCAACCCTCCCGGCACCTCTCGTCTCGAAATCGAAGCCCCCCAGGTCTCCGTCCTCCTCGCCCAACTCCGCCAGTTCCCCGGCGTCCGCGAGGCCACCATCTTCGGCCGAGCCATCCACGCCCTCGTCGCAACCGACTCCATCGACGCCCTCCGCACCGCCTTCCCCCAACTCTCCGTCCGCACCATCCAACCCTCCCTCGAAGACATCTTCGTTACCCTTACCCTGCACATCATGGGCGAGCGAAAATGACCACCACCACCCAACTTAACTCTCGCCGTCCGCGCAGGACCTTTGGCCTCCGCCCGGTCGCACGCAAAGAGTTCACGCACATCCTGCGCGACCCTTCCACCCTCTTCTTTGCGCTGCTCATCCCCATCATCCAGCTCTTCCTCTTCGGCTACGCGGTCGATACCAACGTTCGCCAGATTCCCACCGTCATCTACGACGAGTCCCACACCCAACAAAGCCGCAGCCTCATCCAGGCCTTCGCCGCCTCTGACATCTTCCACATCAGCTCCTACGTCCAGTCCGAGCCGGCCCTGTACGCCACCATGCGCTCCGGCAAAGCACAGGTTGCCATCCGCATCCCCTACGACTACGCCCGCAGCCTGCAGCGCGGCACCACCGCCAGCGTCCTCGTCCTCGTCGATGGCTCCGACTCCTCCGTCGCCGGCATCGCCGTAAACGCCTCCACCGGCGTAGCCCTCGAACAGTCTCTATCGCGCATCCCCGGCGTCATCTCCCAGCCCATCGAAGTCCGCCCCTCGGTCCTCTACAACCCCAGCACCCGCTCCGCCAACTTCTTCATCCCCGGCCTCATCGCTATCCTTCTCCAGACCATGATTATCCTGCTCATCGCCCTCTCGCTCGTCCGCGAGCGTGAGCGCGGAACCCTCGAGCAGCTCACCATGACCCCCATCGCCCCTCTCGGCCTCATGCTCGGCAAGATGATCCCCTACGGCGTCCTCGCCTTCAGTGAACTCTGCCTCATCCTCGCCATCATGCGTTTCATCTTCCAGGTCCCCATCCACGGCAGCGTCTTCATGCTTCTGCTGATGTCCTTGCCCTTCCTCCTCACCGTCCTCGGCGTCGGCCTCTTCATCTCCACCCGAGCCCACACCCAGGCCGAAGCCTTCCAACTCTCCATGGGCACGATCCTCCCGTCCGTCTTCCTGTCCGGCTACATCTTCCAGATCTCCACCATGCCCGCGTTCTTCCGAGGCATCAGCTATCTCATCCCCACCACCTATTACATCCAGATCATCCGCGGCATCGTTCTCCGCGGCTCCGCCTTCTCCGACCTCTGGGTCAACGCCCTCGTCCTCACCCTCATGGGAGCCGGCGCCATCCTCCTCGCCGCCCGAGCCTTCGTCAGGCAGGGCGCAGCCTAAGCTCCGTTCTTCCTCAAAGGAGCCCCATTCCGCTTCGGTTGATATAAGCTGGAGCGATGAAAAACCCAAGCGTTGCTGAAGAGCGAAACTCCGCTCAGAACACTACGGTAGCAATGCCCATCTCCTCAGCCATCGACGGAGAGATGACGCGCATGGTGCGTGTCATCGGGCTGGTCATGGCCTGCCTGGTAGCGGGCGCCATCCTCGCTGGCATCTGGAAGGCGGGTGCCAGCCTGCAATCGGGCAGAGCGGCGCTGGTCGGCGGCCTGTTTCTGACCGAGATACTCCTGTCCGCCATCCTGATCCTTCTCGGCAGCCTTGTCGAGGGATTTGGGTATGGGCTCTCTCTGGGGACCCACTGGCCCTACACCCGGAACATCTTTGTCTTGATGGTCCAGGGAGATCCCGAGGCAGCGCATCGATTGGTAGCCACTTTGGTGGGCCTCATCGCTCTTGCCCTGGTCGTCCTCGCACCCAGTTCTGCGACCATTAATGGTTTGGCGCTGGTAATCGTCGCCGGCCTGTTCGGTATCGGAACCCTCTATGTTCTGTCCGGTCGGATGCCGGCCTTTGTGCATGGCATTCATGGACTCCTCGCCTACGGGGTCTTTCTCTGTTATCTCGCCGGCTTTGCTTTCCCCGGAATTGAATTCTGGTCTTACCTCAAACTCATGTCGCCCCTCCATGCGCTTTTGCTGGCGGTGTTTCTAGGCGGCATGACCACCGGGCAACGCGGCTTCGCTCAGCCCATTGGGGCTTTTTATAGACCGCGTCGAGCCGCCCATTGGACGGTAGCGGCCCATATCCTCGCCGCCCTGACCATCGTTGCTACCCTGGGCTGGTTCATGCCGGCCTATCCCGTTGCCTTTTATATGGCCATCGCACAGATCGCGGTGGGATTCCTGCTCTTCCAGGCCATAAATCTCAAGCCGAAAAATCCGGGCACCATCGTTGCCTTTCACCAATCCATGGTCCTTCTTATTACTGTAGCCATCGTCGTCTCACTTCCCTGATGGTGGGCGACGCAGCCTCGACCCCTTCTGCAACTGCAACTGCCGGGCGCCCCATGTCGACCAGCGACCTGCGCTCCGTCTGGCAGATCCTGCTCCGCAACTTCGCCATCCCCCGCCACAAACCCAACTCCCGCCGTCCACGCAGGACCGCAGGACCTAGCGTTTTAGCTCGCGGTCTACTCGCAGCTTTTCCTGGGCCAGCCGCATCAGCATCGGCTCATCCCCACGCCGCTGCGCCTCGGCCATCTGCACCCGCAGCTCCCGCAGTCGCCGATCCAGATAACGGTCATGCAGGGAATCGAGTGCCCCCTCCACCTTCCCCGCCAGACTCTCACCCGCACCCGCAGCATCGCCAGCACTATGCAGAGCACTCGCCAGCAGCGCCCTCGACGCCTCATCCGGAGCCGCATCAAACGGATTCTCCGGAGCCGGCCCACTCACCAGCACCTCGATCACCGCCGCACTCCCCAACGCCGAAAACCACTCCGGATTCGCACCCAACCGCTCCGCCGCCAACTGCCGCGCCGAGTCCGCCTCCGGCAGCACCAGCGCACACAGCAGAATCCTCTCCACCTCGGTCACATCGCGCGGCTGAGCCGCCTTCACGCTCTCCAACCTCTGCGCCGCCGCCTGCCGCAACTCCTGCCTCATCAACGAGCTCTCAATCCCCAGCTTCTGCGCCGCATTCTCCGCAAAATCACTCCGCGCAATCGCATTCGGAACCCGCCGAATATGCGGCAGCAGCATATTCAACGCCTTCACCTTGCTCTCCGGAGTCCGCGCCGGAAACATCGTCCGCGCCCGCTCAATCAAATAATCCGCATACCTCGCCGCCCCACGCACCGCCTCCGAATACGCTGCAATCCCACGTTCCTTGATAAATCGATCCGGATCAAGCCCACCCTCCAGCGTGACGACACGAACCTCAAACCCCTCCTCCACCAGCAGCGCAACCGTCTTCTCCGCAGCATTCGCCCCCGCCTGGTCCGGATCAAAATTCAACAC
>DHWW01000138.1:1312-2683 GCA_002413385.1 Granulicella sp. UBA5172 | reverse complement strand
TCGTCAGCCGGCGGCGTTTTGCGGGGTGGTGGGCGTGCTGCCGACGTATGGGCGGGTGTCGAGATATGGGTTGATTGCGTTTGCGTCGTCGCTGGATCGGGTGGGGCCGTTTGCGCGGTCGGTGGCGGATGCGGCTACGTTGCTGGAGGTGCTGGCGGGGCCGGATGCGATGGATGCTACGTCGTCGCATGAGGCGGTGGGCGGGTATGCGGCGGAGGCGGCGAAGGATGTTGCGGGGCTGCGGATTGGGGTGCCGGAGGAGTACTTCGGGGAGGGATTGGACCCGGAGATTCGGGCGGCGATTGAGCTGGCGCTGGATGGGCTGAAGGCGGCGGGATGCTCGATTCACAAGGTGAGTTTGCCGCACACGCGGTATGCGGTTCCGACGTATTACGTGATTGCGACGGCGGAGGCGAGCTCGAATCTTTCGCGGTTCGATGGGGTGCGGTTTGGGCTGCGTGCGGGTTCGAGGGATGGGTCTGCAGATACGCTGTCGGCGATGTTCCGGAATACTCGCGATGAGGGGTTTGGCGCGGAGGTGAAGCGGAGGATTCTGCTGGGGACGTATGTGCTTTCGGCGGGATATTACGACGCGTACTACCGGAAGGCGCAGCAGGTTAGGGCGCTGCTTATGCGGGATTTTGCGGAGGCGTTTGCGAAGGTGGATGCGATTGTCGCTCCGGTGACTCCGACTCCGGCGTTCAAGCTGGGCGAGACGACGGATGATCCGCTTCAAAAGTACTTGGAAGACATTTATTCGGTGGCGGCGTCGCTGGCGGGGATCTGCGGGATGAGTGTTCCTTGCGGGGAGACGAAGGCTGGGTTGCCGATCGGGGTGCAGGTGCTGGGGAAACACTTTGATGAGGCGACGATGTTGCGGGTGGGGACTGCGATCGAGACCGCGCAGAGTGGTCTCTGAGGATGCGTTACGGGGCGATTGTTGCATGGATTGCATGCGCTGCGAGCGCGCTGGCGCAGCAGCAGAGTGTTCCTGCGGTGAAGGCGACGGATTCGGTTACGGTGAACGCGGACCGCGGGTTAGTGGGGGTGAGCGACTCTGCGACCAGCGTTGCCGTGCTGTCGCAGAAGCAGATGGAGAATGCGCCGGGGCTTACGCTGGACGATAAGCTGCACCAGGTGGCGGGGTTTCAGTTGTTTCGGCGGACGAGTTCGTGGACGGCAAATCCGACTACGGAGGGAGTGAGTCTGCGCGGGCTGGGGAGCACGGCGGCCAGCCGGACGCTGGTGGTGAGCGACCAGGTGCCTTTGAATGATCCGTTCGGCGGATGGGTTCATTGGGATGAGATTCCGTCGCTGGCGATCGACGAGGTGAAGCTGCTGCGAGGTGGGGCGGCGGACCTGTATGGGTCG
>DHWW01000138.1:358-1286 GCA_002413385.1 Granulicella sp. UBA5172 | reverse complement strand
CGTGGGGTGATGCGCAGGCTGACGATGCTGGGAGCGTTTACGGGGCTGACGACGGGTGGATATATTCCGCTTGCTCCGGCGTTTCGAGGGACGGTGGATACTCCTGCGAATGTGACGGCGGAGAGTGGGCGGGTGGTGTTGGGAACTCCACCGCAGATGAAGTGGTGGAGCGGGTATTTGATGGGGAACGTGTTGAACGAGGCGCGGGGTAATGGAACGCCACTGCAGACGAATGGGACTCGGCTGTGGAGGTATGTGGGGGGAGCGGATGCGCGTGGGAGCAAGGGAAATGCGGCGGTGCGGGTGTATGGATCGAGGGAGAGTTACCGGCAGAGTTTTACGTCGATTGCGGTGGATCGGAACTCGGAGAAGCTGACGAAGCTGCAGCGTGTTCCGCTGGATGAAATGGGGTTTGTGACGCAGATGGCGGGGACGCTGGGACCGGAGGTGACGGCGGCGCTGGGCGTGGATATGCGGGATATCCGGGCGACGGATGATGAGTCGGCGGTGTTTAGCGGGGTGACGACCAGCACAAACGCGCGGCAGAGGGAGACGGGTGGGTATGTGGATGCGATCTGGCAGCCGAAGGGGTGGTCGGTTTCGGGGTCGGTGCGGGTGGATTCGTTTCGGACGCTTGATGCGCGGCGCGTGGTGTCCAATGCTGCGGGGGTGACGGCGCTGCCGGAGCTGGATGAGTTGATGGTGAGTCCGCGGGTGGGAGTGGTGCGGAAGGTGGGGCATGGGTTTCTGCTGACGGGGACAGGGTCTCGTGCGTTTCGCGGGCCGACGATGAATGAGCTGTACAGGACGGGGCAGGTGGGGCAGCAGACTACGCTGGCCAATGATGCGCTGCTGGCGGAGCGGGCCACGGGGTTTGAGTTTGGCGGCGAAGAGGTGGGGAGCGCGGGACGGTTGCGGGCAACGTATT
>DHWW01000138.1:0-128 GCA_002413385.1 Granulicella sp. UBA5172 | reverse complement strand
GGATTGACGCCCATTCTGACGCTGGCGGCTCCGCGGCTGGTGCAGGGTGGATTGCGGTACAAGCTGAGCCGGTGACGGGTGGATTTAGTGCGTGTTCAGGTGGGTTTGGGGCTGCAAACGGCGTGACT
>DHWW01000140.1 GCA_002413385.1 Granulicella sp. UBA5172 | reverse complement strand
ATCCGCCCCAAAACCCTAGAGCACCTGCGTCGCGTTCGCCTCAGCTCTTGCCTTTCTGCCCGTCATCCCGCAGGGATCTGCCGTTGCTCTTGCTCTTGCCTCTGCCCTTGCCTGTTTTTCGCCGTCATCCTTGAGCGAAGCGAAGGATCCCCGCATTGGCCGTTGCAGTTGCCGTTGCTCTTGCTCCCGAGACAGGTCCGGGCTTTAGCCCCTGGGCCTAACTCTCGTCACGCAACTCCGCAACTTCATCCATCACCGCCAACACGCGCTCATCCACATCCTCCGCCAGCAACGACGACATCGCCCGTCCCACCAGCAACAACACCGGAGCAGGCCCGCACTCCATCCCCTCCAACCCATCCAGCTTCCCCGCAACCCAACTCTGCCGCGCCGTCGCCGCATGGCTGATCGCGCAGCAAGCCACATCTTCCGCCACGCCCGCCTCGCGCATCTCCCGCGCAATCCGTCCCAGGTCACGCCCCGGCATATACACCACCAGCGTCGCATCCTCCGGCAGCGGCCCACTCCAAATCGGAGTCGTATCCTTCTCCGCCGCATGATGTCCCGTGCAGAAAATCAATTTCGACGCACTCTTCCGATCCGTCAGCGGCAACCCCAGCGCCGCTCCCGCAGCAAACGCTGCCGTCACCCCCGGCACGATCTCAAACGAAATCCCCGCCGCACGCAGCGCAGCAATCTCCTCGCCCGCGCGCCCAAACACCAGCGGGTCTCCACTTTTCAGCCGCACCACGCTCTGTCCCGCCCGCGCCGACTCAATCATCAGCGCGTGAATCCCCGCCTGCGTAATCCGCGGCCGCCCACACCGCTTCCCCACGCTCGTCACCAGCGCAAGCCGCCCTGCCAACGCCAGCACCTCCTCCGGCACCAGGTCATCATGGAACACCACGTCCGCCGTCTCCAGCAACCGCAGCGCACGCACCGTGAGCAGCTCCGGATCACCCGGCCCCGCCCCCACCAGGTACACCATCCCTTTCTGCGCAGTCGTCATCAGGCAATCTCCTCCGCCGCTAAAAACCCATGCTCCCGCGCATGCTGCCGCGCCCTCATCCGCGACGGACACTCTGCATACCCGCACACCTCGCGCTGCGCCAGCTCATGGAGCAGAAACTTTCGCTCCTCGCCGACCGGCTCCACAGCCGTCACCTCACGCCGCAGCCGCCCAAGCTCCATCAACCACTCGCCCGTATCCAACGGCAATACCGCATTGATCTCCTTGCGCAGCCGCTGCGCCAGCGCCGGACTCTCGCCCGCCGTCGAAATCGCAATCTGCAACTCCCCCCTCCGCACCACGCTGGGAAAGTAGTAGTCACAAAACGGAGGATCATCCACCGCATTGCAAAGAATCCCCGCCGCGCTAGCCTCCGCAAACACCGCACGATTCACGGCCGCCGTAGCCGTCCCCGCCACCACCAGAAACGCCCCCGCCAGATCCCCCACGCGATACTCCCGCTGCTCCCACCGCAACTCCCCCGCCTCAGCCCACTCCCGCACCCGCGGCAAAGCCTCCGGAGCAATCACCGTGACACGAGCCTCGGCAATCAGCAAGCTCTCAATCTTCGACTCAGCAATATGCCCAGCCCCCACCACCGCGCAGGGCCTCGCCGCAAGCTTCAAAAAGATCGGAAATAAACTCACAGCATCACCTCAACGCCAATAACTGACAACTCGAACCTCAACCAACATTCGTCGGCACACGTCCCGGAGCCGGATCCCTCTCAACAGCCTCCACCACGCCTCCCGCCAACAGCGTGCGCAGATCCTCATCACTCGTCCGCCGGAAATAAGCCCGCAAATTCTCACCCGTACCACGCTGCTTCAAATACCCACGCAGCAGCCGCTCAATCGCCTCCGGGCAATCCTCCGCCGCCGCGCGATACCCAATCTGCCGCGCAATTCCAGCATACTGACCGACGGCCCCGCCCACGCAAAAATAAAACGCGTCGACCATCTTCCCGTCCTTCTTCAGCTTCTTTCCCTCCAGCCCGATGTCCGCAATCCAGCTCTGTCCGCAGCTATTCGTGCACCCCGTCACATGCAGCCGCAGCTGTTGATCAAACTCCGGCAGCCGCTCCTCCATCTCCCCAACGAGCCACTTCGCAAACCCCTTCGTCTCCGCAATCGCCAGCTTGCAAAACTCCGTCCCCGTGCAAGCCACCGCACCGCGATAAAACATCGTCGGCTGCACCTCCAACCCCAGCGCCGTAATCTTGCTCACCAGCTCGTGCGTCTTCGCATGTGGAATATTCACCAGCACAATATTCTGCCCAATCGTCGCCCGCAGATGCCCATCCCCATACTCTTCGCTCAAGCTCGCCAGCGCATGCAATTGCTCCGGGTTCAACCGCCCATTCAGCACCGTCACGCCCACATAACTCAGCCCTTCCTGCCGCTGCTTATGCACGCCCACGTGGTCGCGATACACATCCTCCGCAATCGGCCCTTCCTCCGCTGCATCAAACGCATACCCCAGCTTCTCCTCGATCGCAGCCAGCATCGACTCCGCCGTCCACCCATGCTTCATAAACAAATACTTCATCCGCGCATGCGTCCGGCTCTCCCGCAACGCCTCCTGCTCTCGGAAGATCTCGCACACCGCCGTCGCCGCATCCAGCGCCTTATCCTGCGGCACAAACGCATTCAACCGCACCGCCAGGTACGGCTCAGCCGACAGCGCTCCACCCACGCGCAAACTATACCCAATCTCCTCGCGCCCATCCTTCACGCGCTTCAGCGCCGTCAACCCCACATCGTTAATCTCCGGATAGCTGCACCAGATCGGGCATCCCGTCACCGAGATCTTGAACTTCCGCGGCAGGTTATAAAACTCCGAATTCGCCGTCAGCCTCTGTGCAATCTCAACCGCCAGCGGCGACGCATCGATCAACTCATGTCCGTCCATTCCCGCCAGCGGACATCCCGTAACATTTCGCACCACGTCGCCACAAGCACCCTTCGACGACAACCCAATCGCCGTCAGCGCATCCACCACCTCCGGCAACGATTCAATCGTCAGCCAGTGCAACTGAATATTCTGCCGCGTCGTAATATCGGCTACACCCCGCGCATACTTCGCCGTAATATCCGCAATCGTGTGCAGCTGCTTCGCCGTCAGCAGCCCGTTCGGCAGCCCGATGCGCATCATGAAATACTCCGTTGTCTTGCCCACGCCCCCCGTGCCGCCGGTCACGCCCGCGCCATCGCCCTGCGTGTACACACCCCACCATTTGAAGTAGAACTCAGCCCACTCCGGCACCACGCTCCCGCGGCCTTCGCGCGCAAACTGCCGCACCTCATCCCACGCGGCCCACGGATTCTTCTCCAGCTTCAGCCGCTCAGACCTCTGCGCCTTGGTCTCCTTCACAGCAACCGCACCAGACTTAACAATCTCGCTCAAAGTAATCTCCAATCCGTCTCAGAAAAATCAACCAAAAAACAAAAGGCCCACGATTCAATTCGTGGGCACTTGGGCAACTCTCAGCTCTGGCTTATTTAGCGTTCAACAAGCAGCAGCGTCCGAGGCCTCAAGGCCTAAACAAGGACAACACGCTGCTGTGAACATAACCTTCATCCCCACTAGTCTACCCGGAAT
>DHWW01000341.1 GCA_002413385.1 Granulicella sp. UBA5172 | reverse complement strand
CCGCTTCGGCGCGATAGCCGCCGGACTCCAACGCAACACCCACTGAGCTTGAAGCAAAGCACGTTCCACGAAAGACAACTGCCTGTACGACTTCCCCATGCAACATGATCCTTCTGGATGTGTTGCACCTGGACTTTGAGCGCGGCATAGCATGACATCGCCCCCTCACGTTCGAAATCCTCCGCGCCTTGCATCCCCTGCGGAGTCGTCTCCGCAGCAGGGGTGCCGCCGGGTAAAATTCGACTATGCCCGCTGCCTCCTCCATCTCCGTCCTCCGCCAGCAATATCTCGGCGACGAATCTACCCCGCTCGCCGAACTGGACGCCGCCCTCGCCCACGCCAACAGCAATGCCGGCCACAACGTTTACCTGGCACAAAATCAGGACTGGTCTCGCAACGAAGCTCGCAGTCTGCGACGCGAAGACATCGCCCGCCAGATTCTCTGGGGAATCCCCGTCTCGCTAAAGGACTGCTTCGACCTCACGGGTTTCGCTACCTCCTGCGGCTCCACGTTCTACCGCGACCACCACGGCATCGCCACCGCGGACAGCGCAGTTGCGGCCCGCCTCCGCTCCGCCGGAGCCGTCATCACCGGCAAAACGCATCTCCACCAACTCGCCTACGGCATCACCGGAGAGAGCACGGACTTCGGCGACTGCCTCCAACCGCTCAATGCAGCGCATCTCCCCGGAGGCTCCTCCAGCGGCGCTGCCTCCAGCGTCCAGGAAGGCTCGGCGCTCGCCGCCATCGGCACCGACACGGGTGGCTCCGTCCGCGTCCCTGCGGCGCTCTGCGGTCTTGCTGGCTACCGTTCCTCGCTCACCCTCAACACGCCCGACGTGTGGCGGGGCGGCTACCATCTCGCATCCTCCTTCGACACCATCGGCTGGCTCTATCGCAACCTCATCGACGGTCCACTCCTCGGCCACGCTCTCTTCGATCTCCCCTTCGCGGCCGCCCCCGCCATCGATCGCCTCCGCATCGCAACACCCGACGAGTCTTTCCTCCACGATTGCGATGCCGACGTCCTCGCCACACTTCATCTCTGGCAGTCACGCCTCCAGGCGCGGCAGGCAACACTCTCCACCTTCGACGCAGCATTCTGGGCCGATGCCATGTCCATCTTGGCGCCCATCCAGGCCAGCGAAGCGGCCGCCCTGCACCAGGGACACTTTCACCACTTCGAACCCGCAATCGCCGAACGCCTCGCCTGGGGCGCTTCCCTCTCCGCAACCGAACTTACTCCGCTCCACCACCAGCTTGACGCCTTCCGTGCATCGACCAACGCCCTCTTTGAATCCCTCGACTATCTGCTGCTTCCGTGCGCGCCCATGTCCGCGCTCATCGCCGGCGCAGACCACGCAAGCACGCGCGCGCGCATCCTCCGCTACACCTCACCCATCAGCCTCGCGGGCCTTCCCGTCGTCACGCTTCCATCCCCGGATCCGCAAAATCCCGCGGGCGGGCTTCAACTCGTTGGCCCTCTCGGCAGCGACGCTGCGCTGCTCGCCCTCAGCGCTTCCCTCTGAGCAAAATTCGCAAACGATGCTACGCTGCAGCCATGAACTCCCACCGCGTTGGACCACCCCCTACAAGCAGCTCCTCGACCTGCACGTCATCCAGAAGCCGCTCGACCCCAGCACCGCCTACAGCCTGCAGTTCCTGAAATAGCGAGTCATCTACTGCGTGTCCGGCGGTGAAGGCATCGAGCGGATATAGGCAACGATCGCCTTCCTGTTCGCAGCACTCATATTGGTCGGTGGCATGTTGCCGTTCTTCATCTGCGTGCTGTGGTGCTGCAGCAGATTATCCAGCACAGCGGCGGGAAGAACCGACGCCAATCCCGCCAGCCCCGGGGCCGCGACCGTTCCGTTTAAACCGTCAACCCCATGGCAGGTCTCGCAGCGGTTGTGCTGGAAGAGCACTTTTCCATGCACAGCATCCGCACTCAGCGGTGCAGCCGACACCGCTTTTGGAGCCGCCGCCGCAGTAGTGGCTGCGCCGCCTCCCGCAGGTGCAGCAGCATGCCCGGCTGCAGGTTGCGCTCCGTGAACGACCTTTGCTGCCTCTGGCGGCGGTACAGCACCGAGGCCTGAAAGATACGCCACGAGTTGCTTCAACTGCGCATCATCCACCGTTACCGCCGGCATACCACCATCTCGCATCTCTTTCTTCGGATGACGCAGCAGGTACGAAAGTTGAACAGGCGGATAGAGCTTCGTGATGTTGATCAACGAGGGTGCAAAGTGTGTCCCGCGCGCGTCCCTGCCATGACATGCCAGGCAGCCATTCTGCAGAAACAGCGCCCGGCCTGCGGTCTCATCAGCGTTACCAGCAGGAGTTGATGTTTTTGCGGACGCAGGCACTGGCGAAGCACCCTTCGCCGCGCCGGCAGGAGCCGTCGCGGCCTCTGGCTGCGCCGCAGGAGCACTCGCGGTCTCGGGTCCACTCGCTGCAGGCACCTCTGTGCTGGCAGCGCTCTCCGGCGCATTCTGCGGCGTCGCATTGTTACTCGGAGCCAGCGATCGCAGATACGCAATCACGGAGCTTACTTCCTTGGGCGTTGCTACCAGCGGCGGCATTCCTCCCGCCTTCATCCTGGCGCTCGGTGCCTGGACAAGCTTTGCCAGTTGCGCATCCGAGTTCTTTGCGATCAACCCAGCCATCGCCGGTACGCGAGACGTTCCTGCACCCGCGGGTCCATGACAAGCCGCACAGCTGTGCGTCGCGAAGATCTGTTCCCCTGCGGTTGCGGCGGCCGACATCTTCATAGCAGGTGCCGGAACCGCTGCACCGGTTGCAGCCTCGGCACTGCCGCTGGCTGGCGCAGCACCTTCTGCAGGCGAAGCTGCTGCGGGCGCGTTCGCAGCGCTTGTCCCGAGACTGCCCAGATAGCTGAACAATGCCGTCATGTCTGCAGCCGGCATATCAAACGATGGCATATGTCCAGCCAGCATCCGCGCATTCGGATGGTGAAGCAACGCCGTAATCTGCGGCAAGGGATACTTCGCTGTAATCCCCATCAGACTCGGTGCCAGGGCCGTGCCCGTACCCATTTGGCCATGGCACCCGGAGCATCCCTTGGCGTTGAAAATCGCCGCTCCCTTGGCCACTAAAGGATCAACAGGTCCTGCCGCCACCGGCTGTCCATTCGAGGATTCCAGCGTCGGAATGAACGGTGCCTTGGTGTAATCCTCGGACTGTTTTTCCTGGAATGCGAGTTGAATGGCAATGCTGTGATCATGCAAATCATCGAGATGGCTCTTGAACCCGAGAAACACCATTCCAACTAAAACGAACGATACGGCGAGAAGTGGAATCGGTCTCCGCCACGGCCTGCGCTCCAGCTTGCGATCCAGAAAGGGCATCAGGAAAAACAGCAGAGCAAGAATTGCAGGAACAAAGATGACTGCAAAAACTTCCATCCGGCTCGACCAGAACTTCAGCCACTCGAACATCGGCAGGTAATACCACTCGGGTCTTGGAACAAACTTGGGGTCGCTAGGATCAGCGATAGGCCCCAGTTGGACTGGGTGGAAGTACGCCAGAATTCCGAGTCCCACCATCAGGAGCAGCGCAAAAGCCATGTCCATGATGACCTGACGCGGATAAAAACTCTCCGGAGGCAGCTTCGGATGAATTGGATCTTCACTCATCGGCCCAGCTGGCCCGGCCTTGCGGAACAGTGCAATGTGGGTCCCGATGAAAAGAAAAATGAGACCTGGAATTAGAAATACGTGGGCAACATAAAAACGCGACAGCGTTAACGTTCCCAGCGTATCCCCACCACGTAACATGTCCGTGAGCCATTGCCCAATGAACGGGACCTCTCCGACGATGTTCGTTCCGACTGCCGTAGCAAAGTAGGCCGTCTGGTCCCAGGGAAGCAGGTAGCCAGTGAACCCCATACCCAGCACCAGC
>DHWW01000333.1:3674-4891 GCA_002413385.1 Granulicella sp. UBA5172 | reverse complement strand
TCGATGTGGCACACACCTCATGCATTCTCGGTCCGGTACAAGTCGTTGGCACGAAACGAGCGGATGGGGGTGCGTGCATGAAGGCAGGCGAAACGAGCAGGCCAGGCCAGGCGGTCGAGGCCACCGACGACGAGGCGCTTGAGGTAGAGCTCGGGGGCGATGCGGAGCTTGAGGGGGATGTCGAGGGCGTTGTGGTGGGTCTCGAAGGGGCGGGCGGCGGCTCCGCCGGAGATGGTGTGGAGCATGGGGGTTTCGACTTCGAGGTAGTTGCGGTCGTCGAAGAATTTGCGGATGGAGCGGAGGATGTGGGCGCGCTTGACGAAGACTTCGCGGACGTTGGGGGGGGCGTCGGTGGCGGAGAGGCCCGGGGCTAAAGCCCCTTCTGCGGGGGGGGTATTCAGGGGGCTGAAGCCCCCTGCTAATCCGGGAGACGAGGCTGCGGCTTCGCGGTGGCCGGAGTTGACGATGAGGTCTACGTAGCGTTGGCGGTAGCGGAGTTCTACGTCTTCGAGGCCGTGGTATTTGTCGGGGAGGGCGAGCATGGCCTTGGCGAGGAAGGTGAGTGCTGCGCGCACGGCGGGGGTTTCAGGTGCTGCGCGCACGGCGAGGGTTTCTTCGCCGGGGAGAGTCACGGGGGCGGCGTGGAGGGTGAGCTCGCCGGTGCGGGTGCGCATGAGGTAGCCGCGGACGCCGATGTGGTCGCCGAGGTCGAGGAGCTTGTAGAGCGCGAAGAGGTCTTCGCCGACGTCGTCTTTGCGGACGTAGATCTGGAGGCGCTGGCCGTTTTGCTGGAGGGTGGCGAAGCCGGCTTTGCCCTGGACGCGGATGGCCATGATGCGGCCGGCGATGGCGGCTTCGAGGTGCGCGGCTTCGAGGTCTTCGGCGGTGAGGGGGTCGCCGTTCTGGTGCTGACCGAGGGCGCGGAGGTCGGGGATGGTGTGGGTGAAGGCGAAGGTGTTGGGGTATTTGGCTTCGATGTCCGAGATCGCGGGGTTGGAGGCGCGGACGAGGGCGGCGATCTGGGAGAGCTTGTCGCGGCGAAGCTGGTAGAGGTTTTCTTCGAATTGGCTGTCGTACTGGGACGCGGTCTGGGACACGGTGCGGCTCGTTTCGTGGATGGATGTATGAAGGTTCAGTATAGAAGCAGAGGATAGAGTGTAGAGGGCTGTGCGGCGTAGGGATGGGATTGCGTCGCCTGGGACTGCTTTAAAGAGCGA
>DHWW01000333.1:1389-3479 GCA_002413385.1 Granulicella sp. UBA5172 | reverse complement strand
AACGGCAAGGGCAAGGGCAAAGGCAACGGCAAAGGCAAAGGCAAAGGCTTTGACGCAAAGGGCGGGAAGGGGGCTACGGTTCGCAATCGGGGGCTTGGGGTGGTAAGGTTTGGGTCGATGGCGGATGACGGGAACACGGACGAAAAGAAGAACGGTGCGGGCGGTTCGCAGGGTGGGCGTGGACCGCTGGGCGACCTGGTGAAGGCTGAGTCGATGATTCAGCTGGCGCTGATGCTGCCGGCTGGGGTTTTGATTGGGGCGTTGGCGGGGAGTGCGCTGGATAAACATTTTCATACGGGATGGATTGCGGTGGTGGGGATTCTGCTGGGAGCGGCGGCTGGGTTTACGCAGATCTTCAGGACGGCGTCGCGGTATATGAAGAGGGACAACTGATGGCGGGGATGGAAGGATTTACGGACGCGGATGTGCGGTCGACGCTGGTGCGGACGCTGCGGCTGCTGGCGGTGCTGACGGTGGTGGGGATGGGGATGGTGGGATGGAAGATGGGGTGGCGGAGCGCGGTGTTCCTGCTGGTGGGAGCGGCGATTTCGGGCACGGGGTTGTGGGAGTGGATGCGGTTGATGAGCGCGGTGATGGCTCGGATGGACGAGGGAGCGGAGGCCAAGCCGATGGGGCTGGTGCTGACCGGGTTCTTCCTCAGGCTGGGACTGACGATTGTGGTGCTCTATGTTAGTCTTAAGTTTCTGAATGGTTCCGTGATTGCACTCGCCGTAGGGCTTGGATTGGGCATAGCTTCGCTCACATTCGAGGCCATCAGGATGGCGCGAACATGGACGGTCTAGCCGATTGGGGTTAGAGCTTTCAGCCGACTTTCTATATGCCTACACAGTTGTTGTTTACAAGCATTTTGAATCACCTCTTCGCCGCGCCTGTCGATACGTTCCTGGCGCTGGTACACGTGACTCCGCAGTACGCGCAGGCTCCGATAACGAACGTGTTCGCGATGGAGTTGCTGGTGTTTTTTGCGCTGCTGGCTTACTTCGTCGTGGTGCGGATTTCGCTGAGCGTGGAAAAGCCGGGAGCGGTGCAGCACCTGGCGGAGATGACGCATGAGTTCGTCTCGACGCAGGGCGAGCAGATCATCGGGCACGGGTATGAGCGCTTTACGGGCTACCTGACGGTGCTGCTGCTGTTTATCCTGCTGGCGAATTTGATGGGGCTGTTTTCGCCGTGGCTGGAGTCTCCGACGGCCAATGTTGCCGTGCCGCTGGGTCTCGCACTGGTGACGTTTGTGTACTACCACTTCCATGGGTTGCGGGTGAACGGCTTTGGGTATATCAAGCAGTTCCTGGGGCCGGTGTGGTGGCTGTACTGGCTGCTGTTTCCGATCGAGGTCATCTCGCACCTGGCGCGTATTCTGTCGCTGACGGTCCGTCTTTANNGGCGTGGCACTGGTACAGGCTTATGTGTTTATGCTGCTGGCAGCGATTTATCTTAGCCTTGCGGTGTCGCACGAACATTAGAACGCAGACGCGTTCTAGTCAGGGCTGAAGCCCTGACCTATCGAGATTCACCTGGGCGGGTGCTCCCTGCTTGTGGTGCGTACTACCGCCGATCCAGCGTGAGGGGGCCAGCACGGTGAGCCTCAACCACCCACTGGCGGCGAGACTAACGGGAGCATGGAGTAAGAATGTACAACGCAATAACTTATAAAACGATGCGTACGATGAAGTATTTGTTTATGGCAATGGCTGCGGTGCTGCTGGCAACGCCAGCTTTCGCGCAGGCGGCGGCTGAGACGACCAGCCCCTGGACTCCGATCGCTGCCGGTCTCGGCATGGCGCTGGCTGCAGGTCTTTGCGGCCTGGGTCAGGGACGTGCAACGGCTTCGGCTACCGAGGCGCTGGCTCGTAACCCGGGCGCTCGTCCTGGTATCTTTACGTTCCTGATTCTTGGACTCGCGTTTATTGAATCGCTCGCGCTGTTCACGTTCGTCATTATCTTCCTGTATGTGAAGTAGTACAGGGGATAGAGGGTAGAGTGTAGAGGATAGTGAAATGCTGAACGGCCTCCGCGGTTGCGGAGGCCGTTTTGTTGGTGCGAGAAGATTAGAGCAAATTTCCAATAAG
>DHWW01000333.1:0-1373 GCA_002413385.1 Granulicella sp. UBA5172 | reverse complement strand
GGCGGGTGCCGTGGCGCCTGTAGCGATGAGTGGTGGGGGTGGCGCGCTGGACGAGGTGCAGGAGATGGTTGGGGAGGATGCCGAGGCAGAGCGTGGCGGCGGCCGTCGCGGTGAGGGCGAGGGCGGCGGGGAAGGTGACGCGGCGGATGGCGGGGATGTCGGCGAGGGTGTCCGGGATCGTATTTTGGACCGTATTTTGGACCGTATCTTGGATCGGGCGGCTGTAGAGAGCGGAGAGTACGCGGAGGTAGTAGAAGCAGGCTACGCCGGAGTTGGCGAGGCCGACGATGGCGAGCCAGGTGTGGCCGCTGTGGACGGCCGCGGAGAAGACGTAGAACTTGCCGAAGAAGCCTCCGGTGAAGGGGATCCCGATCAGCGAGATGAGGAAGAAGCCGAAGAGGGCGGAGAGGACGGGGCGCTTGAGGGCGAGGCCGGTGAAGTCCTGGAGGGTGCGAAGTTTTTCGTCGAAGCCGGAGATTTGGGTGAGGACGAGGAAGGCTCCGACGTTCATGGCGGCGTAGGCGGCGGTGTAGAAGCAGGCGGAGGCGACGGCGTCATGCTGGGGGGCGGTGAAGGCGACGAGAATGTAGCCGGCGTGGGCGATGGAGGAGTAGGCAAGCAGGCGCTTGACGTCGCGCTGGAGCAGGGCGCCAAGGTTGCCGATGGTCATGGAGGCGACGGCGAGGATCTCGATCATGAGGATCCAGTGGTCGCGGTACATGGGCGTGGCGTTGAAGAGGAAGCGGAGGAGGACGGCGAAGGCGGCGGCCTTGGGGGCGGTCGACATGAGGGCGACGACGGGGGAGGGTGCGCCCTGATAGACGTCGGGGGTCCAGACGTGGAAGGGAGCGGCGGAGACCTTGAAGCCGAGGCCGATGAGGACCATGGCGACGGCTAGCCAGCCGAGGAGTGGAGTTGTGGTGATGGAGAGACCCGCGGCGATGGCGGCGATGCTGGTGGAGCCGGTGGCTCCGAAGCAGAGGAGGGCGAAGTATTCTCCGGCGTGGGTGACGGGGGACTCAAAGTAGTCGAGCGAGGCGAGGAGGGTGACGAGGACGATGGCGGCGATGAGGAGATGGAAGAAGATGGAGAAGGCGTCGATTTGGATGGTCGAGTAGAAGGCTGTGACGGGACCTGCGGCGTTTACGATGCGGAGTTGGTAGAGGGCGGCGAGGCCGGAGGCGAGGGTGCCGAGGATGGCGAGCCAGCCGAGGGGTTTGCGGGATTTGCCGGGGGCGATGAGGGGCTCGGACAGCATGATGACGATGCCGGTGAGGGTGAGGATGAGCTCGGGGAGGATGGCGAGGAGGTTGGTGGACATTAGCGGACCTCCTTCAGGGCTGGTGCCGGGGGAACTGCAGGTCTCTCCACTA
>DHWW01000159.1:317-5697 GCA_002413385.1 Granulicella sp. UBA5172 | reverse complement strand
AGATGTGTATAAGAGAACGGTCTTGCGATGAGTTCGCGTAATCGCAATCTCTCCGTCCACGACCGCCAGCGGGCACTGATTCTGAATCGTGCACTTCACGCCGCATACAAGCTCGTCCAGTCTGGCGAGACCAACGCCGAGACCCTGCGCGGCGCGATCCTCACCACCCTTGCGACCGATCCAAGCCTGCGCCTGGACTATGCTGCTATCGTCGATCCCGCAACACTGCTGCCCATTGCCGATATCAGGAGCGGAGCACTAATCGCCGTCGCCGCGTGGGTTGGCTCGACGCGGCTGATCGACAACGTTCTGATCGAGAATGTTTTGAGCGGCAACCCTCTGCCCGGCGAGATGCTGCATAAGAATCTTCTGGTGGAGGTACCCCATGCCTAATGTCCTGCTGGGAGTCTGCGGCGGCATTGCAGCCTATAAATCCGCAGAGCTCGTCCGCGAATTGCAACGTAACGGCGCCAACGTCCGCGTGATCATGACACGCGCCGCGCAGGAGTTTATCCAGCCCCTCACCTTCGCCTCGCTCACGGGCCACAAAGTGTTCACGGACCTCTGGGAATCACAAGCCGTGAGCGATACCATTGAGCACATCGCGCAGGCCCAATGGGCCGATGTACTGGTCATCGCTCCGGCCACGGCGAACACTCTCGCCAAGCTCGCCCACGGCCTCGCTGACGACTTTCTCTCTGCCGCATACCTGGCCACCGAAGCCCCTGTCGTTCTTGCCCCCGCGATGAACGTGAATATGGCCAGCCATCCCGCGACCCGCGCCAATCTGCTCGCCCTCGAACAGCGCGGCCACACCGTGGTTGCGTCGGAGAGCGGCTACCTTGCCTGCGGCATGACCGGCGACGGCCGCCTCGCCGACATCGAGACGATCGTCCGTGCCGTCCTCGATCGACTGCATCCCATTGGCGATCTCGGCGGCGAAACAATCCTCATCACCGCGGGCGGCACACGCGAGCCCATCGACCCCGTCCGCTTCCTGGGCAACCGGTCCAGCGGCAAGATGGGTTACGCGCTCGCAGCCGCCGCCGAGCGTCGCGGCGCTCGCGTGATTCTTGTCTCCGCCGCTACCACGCTCGGTCCGCCGCGGAACTGCGAAGTCATCAGCGTGAACACTGCAGCTGAAATGCACACCGCTGTTCTCGAGCGATTATCCGAAGCCACGATCGTCATCAAAGCCGCAGCCGTTGCCGACTTTCGGGTTAGCCAGGTTGCGCTCACCAAGCTGCATCGCGACGGTGCCTTGAGCCTCGATCTCGAGCCCACCGAAGATATCGTCCGCAGCGTAGTCGACCATCGCAGGCCAAGCACGCTCGTCATCGCGTTTGCTGCCGAGATGGGCCTGGACATCGTCCGCGCACGGGAGAAGCTGCATCGCAAGGGTGCCGACGCCATCGTTCTCAATGACATCACCCGCCCTGATCTTGGCTTTGACTCCGAGCGCAACGCCGCCGTCTTCGTGACCGGCGAGACCGCAGTGCCTCTTCCTGAGTCATCCAAAGACGAGATTGCTGCCCGGATTCTCGATCAGGCCATGGCTCTCCGCACCCACCAACTGGCTGCCCTGCAACTGCGCTAAGCATCCGAATTCCATCCGAAGCCTGTCCAGACGCTATACTTCGAAGAAGTTTTGCGAAGAGATAAGGAAAGCCATGACCTTGCACCGTCGTCTGCTCCCCATACTTCTGCTGCTCCTGGCGGCTGTTTCGTTCCACGCACAAACTCCCATCTCCACCCCTGACATCCCCCCGAGCTTCACCGCGCCGAACATCGGCTTCGACTACATCAAGCGTGTCGAGATGATCCCCATGCGCGACGGCGTCAAACTCTACACGGTCATCGTGATTCCCAAGGGTGCCACGCACGCGCCGATCCTTCTGACTCGCACACCGTACAACGCGGCGGGTCGGGCGGCGAGGAATGAGTCTCCGCACATGCTCGATGAACTCCCGCAGGGCGACGACGTCTTTGTTCATGCGGGATACATCCGAGTCTTCCAGGATGTCCGTGGAAAGTATGGGTCCGAGGGCAAGTACCTCATGACGCCGCCACCGCTCGGCCCACTGAATACCAGCGGCATCAACGACACTACCGACGCCTATGACACCATCGACTGGCTGGTGAAAAATCTCTCGCAGTCCAATGGCAAGGTCGGCATGCTCGGCTCCTCCTATGAAGGCTTCACTGTGGTGATGGCGCTCATTCATCCGCATCCAGCACTCAAAGTCGCATGCCCCGAAAGCCCCATGGTGGACGGCTGGATGGGCGATGACTGGTTCCACTATGGCGCTTATCGTCAGATTAATCTCGACTATATCGCTGAGCAGACTGGAGCGCGCGGCAACGGCAAAATGATTCCTCGCGAAGGCGCCGACGACTATACCAACTACCTCCGCATCGGCTCCGCCGGAGATTTCGCTCGCTATGGTGGCCTCGATCAACTCCCGTTCTGGAAGAAGGTCGAAGAGCATCCCGCATACGATTCGTTCTGGCAGGGGCAGGCCCTGGACAAAGTGATGGCCAAGGTTCCGCTGACGGTTCCCACCATGTGGCTGCAGGGCCTATGGGACCAGGAAGATATGTGGGGAGCCATCCACAGCTACGAAGCCGTCGAGCCGAGGGATACAGCCAACGATAAGAATTTTCTGGTGATGGGGCCCTGGCGTCATAGTCAGGTCAACTACGAAGCCTTCTCGCTCGGCCCGTTGCGGTGGGATGGCGACACCGACCTGCAGTTCCGGCGCGATGTTCTTCTCCCGTTCTTCAATCATTACCTGCTCGATGGCGCACCTAAAGCCGACACCCCGCCCGTCCTGATCTACAACACGGGCGAGAACCATTGGGACCGCTTCAAGTCCTGGCCGCAGAGCTGCGAAAAGGGCTGTGCCAGCGAGTCCAAGCGGCTCTACCTCGCCGCCGGCAAGAGCCTCTCTTTCGATGCTCCCGATGCTCCCACGGCTGCCGGGCCTAAATTTGACGAGTACGTTTCTGATCCCGCGAACCCCGTGCCCTACCTTCCTCGCCCCGTCAACCCTGTCGACGGCGTGGCGTGGCAGACGTGGCTGGTCACGGATCAGCGCTTCGTCGATGGCCGCCCAGACATCCTCGCCTACGAGACTGCTCCCCTCACCGCACCTCTGCGCGTCAGCGGCGCACCGATCGCGAACCTGGTCGCCTCCACCACCGGCAGCGATGCAGACTGGGTGGTCAAGCTCATCGACGTCTACCCCGGCACTGTCCCGTCTCAGCCTGAAATGGGAGGCTATGAACTACCCATCTCGCTCGACATCTTTCGCGGTCGTTATCGCACCAGCTTCGAGCACCCCGAGGCCATCACACCCAACAAGCCGCTCACCTATCGCTTCGGCCTGCCGACGGTGAATCACGTCTTCCTGCCCGGCCATCGCGTCATGGTGCAGATCCAGTCAACGCTGTTTCCGCTCTACGACCGCAACCCGCAGACCTTTGTCCCAAACATCTTCGACGCCAAGCCCGCGGACTATCAAAAGGCTACGCAGCGCATCTGGCACACCCCCGGCGACGCCAGCTTCATTAGCCTTCCGGTGGTGCCGTAGATCCTACTGCTCGTGATAATTCCGAATCAATCCGCCGTCGAGGAAGTAGGTACTCCCCGTCACATACGCCCCATCGTCTGAAGCGAGAAACGCAGCAACGCCGGCAACTTCTCCCGGCTCACCCAGCCGACCCAGCGGAATATTTTTTAACAGGGCATCCAGCTTCGGCTTGTCCGCAAGCAGTGACTTGTTGATCGGCGTATTGATCGCGCCCGGCGCAATATTATTCACCGTAATTCCCTGCGGCCCGAGCTCTACTGCGAGGTCCCGCATCAGCATCCGCATCGCACCCTTGCTTGCGCAGTAGGTCGAAAAATGGGGAAACACCATGTCCTCATGCACCGACGAAATGTTAATGACGCGTCCCGGCTTCTTCGCCGCGCTCAGCTTGCGAACGAACGCCTGCGTCAGAAAAAACGCGCCTTTGAAATTCACGCCGAGCACCGCGTCAAAGTCAGCCTCGGTCACGTCGACAAAGTCCGCAGATCTCTCGATCCCCGCGTTGTTCACCAGGATGTCGCACGACCCAAGTTGCGTCCACGCTTGCTCAATCAGGTTCGTGCAGTCTGTCAGCACGGACACATCCGCCTTCACCATCACAGCCTTACCCCCTGCCGCGGTGATTTTTGCAACCGTATCCTGCGCCTCTTCAGGCTCGACGATGTAATCGACCACGCAGTCCGCGCCCTCCTGCGCCAGTCGCTCCGCGATGGCCTGTCCAATCCCCGAACCCGACCCCGTAATCACCGCAACCTTCCCATCCAAACGACCCGCCATGGTGCTCCTCTGTCACTCGTTCTGTATCGTTCCGTGTTTCATCGCCGTCAGCTTCTACTGAATGTCTGATGCGTCCAGTGCACGGATCATTTGCACCCTACTCCTTGAGTAGCAGATTGAAATCGTCGGGCGCGAAAGAAATTCGTGAGCATTGCGCTGCACTCTTCGCCGAGGACGCCTGCCACCACGTCCACCCGATGATTCAGCGCAGGATGATTGATCACCGACAGTACAGAGCCGCACGCCCCCGCCTTCGGATCAGCCGCCGCATAGACCAGTCGGGCAATCCGCGCATGAAGAATTGCCCCCGCACACATCGAGCAGGGCTCCAGCGTGCAATACATCGTGCAGCCGACTAGTCTGTAATTTTCCAGCGCCACGCCTGCAGCGCGCAGCGAGACAATCTCCGCGTGCGCGGTTGGGTCAGAGGTCCGCAGCACGAGGTTGCCACTGCGCGCAATCACCTCGCCCTCTGCCGACACAAGGACAGCGCCTACGGGGACCTCGCCGGCAGCTTCGGCGGCGCGCGCCTCGGCCATGGCAAGCTGCATCATCTCAAGATCGGTGGAAAGGGAATCAAAGACCATCCCTCCCGTTGTACTACTTTGCCGGTCCCGGCGCGACCTGTGCAGGGGCAGCGACCTGCTTCAAATGCTCCGGCGAGAGGGTCTTCTTCTCCTTATGCGCGCCCTCTGCAAGATGCCCTTCGGGATCTGCTGCCCTCACTAACTCCCGAATCGATTCCATATCCGGCGGTGGCGGCCACGGCTTCGCTTCCGGCACCGCGATCATGCGGGCTCCTGCTGCGTCATGCAATGCAGAGCGCCGAGGCCCCAGATAAAGTCCGTGCAGTGAATCCCCGTCACCGTGCGATCCGGAAAACACTCCGCCAACGTATTCAGCGCAATCCGGTCGTTCGGATCGTTGAACGTCGGGACCAGGACCAGGTTATTTGCGATATAAAAATTTGCGTAGCTGGCCGGCAACCGTTGTCCTTCAAACACCACCGG
>DHWW01000159.1:0-305 GCA_002413385.1 Granulicella sp. UBA5172 | reverse complement strand
AGGTTCTCCGCCAGCGGCAGATGATTCTCATCCGCGGTATTGTGCTCCACCGCGGTCAGAATCGTGTTCACTCCAACGAACCGCGAAATGTCATCGACGTGACCATGCGTATCATCGCCCGCGCATCCGCGATTGAGCCAGATGACCTTCTCAATGCCGAGGTACTGGGCGAACGCCTGCTCCAACTGCTCGCGGCTCACGCCCGGATTGCGCTGCTGGAGCTCACTGAGCAGGCACTCTTCTGTCGTCAGCAAAACGCCCTCGCCATTCGTATCGATCGACCCGCCCTCCAGCACCAGTCGCCG
>DHWW01000167.1 GCA_002413385.1 Granulicella sp. UBA5172 | reverse complement strand
CCGCCAGATCCGTCAACGAATCCGCATTCAGGTGCCGCGAAATCGTTCGGATCGAACCTCGGACTCACCGCCAGCGCCAGAATCTGTCCCGTGTGCGGATCCTGCACCACCACCGTTCCGTGCGACGCCTTCACCTTCGCCATCTGCGCATCCAGCGCTCGCTCCGCCATGTACTGAATGTTTGAATCGATCGTCAGCACCAGATTCTCACCCGGCTGCGGATCGCTCTCATCCGACCCCAGCACATGCCGCTTCGCATCGATCGCCGTCAGTTCGTGCCCCGGCGTTCCATGCAGCTCGTCATCGAACTTCCGCTCCAATCCGCCCAGCCCATCGTCATCCGTACCCACATACCCCAACACGTGCGCCGCTAAATCACCGTTCGGATAGAACCGCTTGAACTCTTTCTGAAGATAAATGCCCTTCAGATTCAACTCGCGAACCCGGTTGGCAATGTCCGGCGTCACCTTCCGCGCCACCCACGCAAAATGTCGTGAAGCATTGAACCGCGCATCCATCTGCTGCTCTGTCGTGAAGTGGTCCAGCGGATCGACATGCACGATCTTCGCCAGCAGCGCCGCATCATCCGCGCGATTCTCCCCCAGCTCGCTCGGCACCGCATACACGCTGTCCACCAGCACCGTCATCGCCAGCTCGCGCAGGTTCCGGTCGTACAACACGCCCCGATGCGGCGCGACTTCGAACCCTCGCTCCTGCTGCTGCTTCGCCCGCTCCACAAAGTCGCCGTGCCGCACAATCTGCAGCCAGCCCAGCCGAACCGCAATCACCACTGCCCACGCACAAAAAAACATCGCGACGTAAACAAACCGCACCCTGCGAATCGGTGCGGTCAGCTTCTGCCGTGACGTCTGTTTCATCCGGAAATTCCTGTTCTCGTGCGATGCTCTCCGTAACCAACGAAGATCGTTGTGATGACCTAATTCACCGGCAATACAGGAATATGCGCCTGCGCCATCACCGATGAGTTCCCGGCCATGCCATCCTGCCGTACCACCTGCCCGGGCAACGGAGTATCCAGCCCCAACTCCTTCGCAATATGATCGATGCGCCCCGGATCACTCAACTGTGCTTCGCTCAGCTCCAGCTGCCGGTTCTGCTCGCGCAACAACTCCACCTGCGTCTTCTGCGCCTCCACGCGGTAGCCCACCTCGATCGCCGAAAAATGCTGCCACACATACACCATCGTCAGCACAAAGAACATCGTCATCGCGATCGTGAAGCTGCGCATCTCCTTGCGCCGTTCAGGATCATCGGCCTTCACAATGCGGCTGTTGTCGATATGCTTTGCGAAGAACATCTCAGGAGTCGGCCCACGGCGCCGCGCGCGCTGCTGCTCATACATCTCGCGGTTGCGCTCGGCCACGCTCATCCCTCGGCGCTGGCTTGACCGTGTCTGTGTCTCCGCCATCTCTCGCCCTGCCATCGCCATCGTCGCCATCGCGTTCCCTCCGCCTCAATCCAAAACTCAAACTCTTCAAGCCTCTTCCCCCAACTCGTCTTTGCGAGTGCAACCCGGGCCGGGGTTGCTGATGGGGGGAAGGGAAGTTTCGTACGTTGGTTGTCTTTCGCCTGAAAGCACGGCAGGACAACCCCGGCCCGATCTCTAAACTCTTGCTGCGACTCTCAACCTCTCGCCGCCGCTCTAAACCTTTTCCGCTGCTCGCAACTTCGCGCTTCTCGATCGCGGATTCCTCAGCGCTTCCTGCTCTTTCGCCACAGCCGGCTTCTTCGTCAAAATCTCCAGGACACCCTGCCTCGCGCTCTCGCGAAAACTGTCCTTCACCAACCGGTCCTCCAGCGAGTGGAAGCTGATCAGCACCACCCTGCCTCCCGGCTTCAGCAAAGACCCCGCGCTCTTCAGCAGCGATTGAATCTCTCCCAACTCATCATTCACTCGAATTCGAAGTGCCTGAAAGGTCTTTGTCGCCGGATGAATCTTCTCGCCTTTTATTGGCGGGGCAACGGCCGACACCACGCGAGCAAGTTCCGCTGTTGTAGTAATCGGCCGCGCCCGCACAATAGCTCTGGCGATTCTCCGCGACCTCCTTTCCTCTCCGAATTCGTAAATCAAGTTCGCGAGATCTTCCTCGTCCGCCTGATTTACCACTTGTTCGGCCGTCAAGCCGCTGCGCGTATCCATCCGCATGTCCAGCGGCCCGTCGGACCGGAAACTAAATCCTCTGTGCGCCTCATCCAGCTGCATGCTGCTCACGCCAAAGTCCGCAAGCAATCCATCCAGCTCTCCGGGCTTGATCACCTCGGCGATCTCCGAGAACGGCCGCGCCACATACTCAACCTGCGGCATTTCCGCTCCTAGCTCCTCAGCCAAAACCGCCAGCCGAGCCTTCGCCAAATCCATCGCCTGCTCATCGCGATCGAAAGCAATCAGCTTTCCCGCAGGCCCAAGCCTGCGGCAGATCGCAGCCGAGTGGCCGCCAAATCCCAGCGTCGCGTCAACCACCACGCCGCCTGGACGCACATTCAGAAAGTTCAAACTCTCTTCCAAAAGAACCGGTACATGTTGCGGTTCAGCCATCTCGTCCGCCTCATGCGCCCCACTCAGGGGCTCTAAAACCTAAATTCCTGCCGCTCCCAACGCATCCATATCAGCGTCCGTCAGCGGATTCTCCGCCAGTTGCGCTCTATGCTTCTCGTCGTTCGCAACTGCCAGGTACGTCTGCAATCCCAGCACCGCTACATCTCCTGCCAGCGTCGCCGCCTCGCGCAGTATCTGCGGAATCAACAACCTTCCCTGCGCATCCATCTCCACAACCTGGCCGTAATAATTCGTTACATCCAGAAACTTCTTCTTCGCCGCACTTGAAGGTGCCTTCGCCAGCGCATCCTCAATCCGTTCCCATTCCTTCATCGGGTACAGCTCAGCCCGCTTGCCGTCCTTGCTCGTAATAAAAAACTGCGGCCCGTACAGCTCATCCACACGGCGCTTGAAATCAGCCGGAACCTTCAGCCGGCCCTTCTCATCAACACGCGTTGGGTGATTGCCACGAAACATTTCAACCTCAGGGGTACCTCGATGAAGACTCGCTTCCTGGGCCCGTATGTCTTACTATCGGCACAGAAGGGAGTTGACTTTACCCTTTTGACCACTTTCTACCACTTCGTTCCACTAAGAATGTCGCGTCAAGCCACGGATAGCAAGTGAAATCTCGAGGTTTCGTCACCGGTTTTCCGCTGGAAATGTGGAAAATCCAACATCTAGCACACCGGTTCATCCACACCGCTACATATTGTGTTATCTCGTCTGATTCGTCCCCGGCTACCTACTTGTCAGCGCTCAAACCTTGCTGTAGGCGAAATAAAAGCGAAAATAGCCTGCCCCCACCCCACTTCTCCTCTACTCCGTCGCCGTCGCT
This sequence comes from Granulicella sp. UBA5172, assembly GCA_002413385.1. Classification (GTDB taxonomy): domain Bacteria; phylum Acidobacteriota; class Terriglobia; order Terriglobales; family Acidobacteriaceae; genus Granulicella. The sequence goes on along the minus strand of DHWW01000167.1, from coordinate 3,393 downwards.
TCCCCTTGCTTCTTCTTCTTCAAGATCCAAAGCAGATACAACAGCACCGCCAGGTTGATCAAGATCAGAACCACCTTGTACAGCGAAAATTTCTCCAGCAGCGCATAACCCTCCCACGGCAGACCCATCGCCGTCAGGATCACCGTGAAGTACTCCGCCCAGTTCTTCTCCAGCACCAGCCCCGTACCCTCCACCACGCAAACCACCGCATACAAAAACGACAGCATCCCTGCCCGCCGCAGTTGATGATCGCTCAGCAGTCCCGCCTGGTCCAACAGGATCCCGACAAAGTGTCTCTCCGGATCGATCCGCAGCGCATCGATGATCCGCATCAGCACATCATCCACATTCCGGTTCACCAGTTGCAGAGCTCCGGCTCCCACCGCCGTAAAAAAAATCGCCTTGCTCAGCTTGAAGATTCCCACCAGCAATAAACCGCGTGCATGTCTCCCCTCAGGCAGACCATGCGCAACCCTGGAACTCGCTCCGCTCTTCGCCGATCGCCCTCGCAAAGCGTTCTTAATCTGCATAACCTCGTTCTCAGTTGACGGTTGCTCCTCCGCTTTGTCAACGCAGGCGAACCTCCTCCGCACACCCTCGGCTGTTCTCCCCCCACATTTAACTCTCGCCGTCCGCGTAGGACCCACAAACCCCACTCCCGCCGTCCGCGCNNCCCCGCCTCCGCCACCATCGCGCCCAGCGCAAAGATCGCGACATCGCTGCCGTCCTGCAACACCTCAGCCTTGCCAATCTCCAGCGCCACCGGCTGCACCTTCACCGCAGCTCCCGGCCCGACCCCACGAGGATACCGAATCGCGCTCGGCCCCTCATGCTGCAGCGCCGTAAACATCATGTCCTGCAACTCGTCCTCATCCATCGGATCCATGTGGATCAAATTCGGAATCCCGCGCAGATAGCTGATGTCGAACAACCCATGATGCGTCGGCCCGTCATCGCCGCTCAGCCCGCCGCGGTCCATGCAGAACACCACCGGCAGATTCTGCAACGCCACATCATGCACGACCTGGTCGAAGGCCCTCTGCAGGAACGTCGAATAGATCGCGCAGAACGGCCGATACCCCTTCGTCGCCATGCCCGCAGCAAACAACACCGCATGTTCTTCCGCAATCCCCACATCGAAGTACCGCTTCGGATGATGCGGCCGGAACAAATCCAGCGCCGTCCCATTCGGCATCGCCGCCGTAATCGCCACAACCTTGTCATTCGAGTCCGCGAGCTTCGTCAAGCTCTCCGCAAAGATCTCCGAGTACGTCTTCTGCCCCGTCGGCCCCTTCCCGACCGGAGCCTCGCCCGTCTCCGGATCAAACGGTCCCAGCCCATGAAACTTCTTCTGCTGATCGATCGCCGGTTGAAACCCCTTGCCCTTCTGCGTCAGCGCATGCAGCACCACGGGCTTGTTCTGCTTCTTCAAAAACTTGAATGTCTCAATCAGCATCGGCAGATTATGACCATCCACCGGGCCATAGTAATTCAGCCCAAACTCCTCGAAGATCATGCCTCGCCCCACAATCCCCTTGGCCGCTTCCTCTGCCTTCCGCGCGATATGCCGAGCCGCCTTGCCGCCAAACTTCTCCACCAGCTCCGCCGCGCGCTCGTGCAAACTCACATACGTCGGATTCGTCGCGATCTTGTGGAAGTACTCCGCAATCGCTCCAACATTTTTATCGATCGACCACTCGTTATCGTTCAGCACAATAATCAGCCGCTTGGTCGACGCTATATTATTCAGCGCCTCGAAGCTGATCCCATTCGTAAACGCCGCATCCCCCGCCAGCGCCACGATGTGCTCCGTCCCGCCGCTCATGTCCCGAGCCACGGCCATCCCCAGCGCCGCACTCAGCGCCGTTCCCGCATGTCCCGCGCCGAACGAATCGTGCTCGCTCTCGGTCCGCAGCATAAAGCCGTTCAACCCGCCCGGCTGCCGAATCGTCTCAAACCTGTCTTCCCGTCCCGTCAGCAGCTTATGCACATAGCTCTGATGGCTCACATCGAAAACAAAACTGTCGCGCGGCGTATCGAACACGTAGTGCATCGCAATCGTCAGCTCCACGACGCCGAGGTTCGGGCCAATATGCCCTCCCGTCTTCGCCACGCCAACAATCAGCCGCTCCCGAATCTCTTCGGCCAGCAGTCCCAGCTCCACGATGCTCAGCTTCTTCACATCGGCCGGCGATTTAATCTTCTCTAAATACTCACTCATACTCAAAAATCCTAAGAGGTCGCAACCCCCTCGTTCCTGGATGTAGACCCCATCCCTACAGTGTACCAACCTCGTCCCCTGCGGACCTCTACCCAGCAAATACTCCCAACTGATTCCTGTGGTCTCACAAACTTTCCACAATTCGCACGCTGCATCCATTCGGCATACTATGTTCCGCATGAGACTTCGTGCCTTCACTCTTCTTGCCACCTTCGCCTTCGTCTCCACGACGCTCATCTCCTCCGCGCAGACCGCGCCGGCCCCGCAGACCCTTCCCCTCTGGCCGCACGCCACGCCCGAGCCCCCCCAGACCACCGCCCCCGAGGCCGACATCACCAAGCCCACCGACCACTTCATCGACGGCCACCGCACCGCCCGCCTCACCAACGTCACCGTCCCCACCCTCACCGTCTACCCTCCCCGCGACCACAACACCGGCAGCGCCGCCCTCGTCTTTCCCGGAGGTGGCTACCAGATCCTCGCCTGGGATGGCGAAGGCCTCGACCCCTGCCACTGGCTCAACTCCCTCGGCATGACCTGCCTCCTCGTCAAGTACCGCGTCCCCCAGCCCCTCGGCGAAGCCGGCCACTATCCCGCCGACCCCTCCGACCTCGAAGACGCCCAGCAAGCCATGCGCATCGCTCGTGCCCACGCCGCTGAATGGCACATCGACCCCACCCGCATCGGCGTCATGGGCTTCTCCGCCGGAGGCAGTCTCGCCGTCCTCCTCTCCACCCATCCCGACGACCACCACGTCGAATCCACCCCCGCGGCCCCCGACGTCGACACCCACATCGACGCCCGCGCCGACTTCGCCATCCTCGTCTACCCCGCCTACCTCGTCGCTCCCCCCGCCGAAACCGAGCTCTTCCCCGCCTACGTCCCCAACCAGTTCACCCCGCCCACCTTCCTCATCCAGGCCGAGAACGATAAGGGCTACGGCAAGAACGCTCTCGTCTACTACCGCGCCCTCATGGACGCCAACATTCCCGCCGAGCTCCACTACTTCGCCGGAGGAGGCCACGGCTTTGGCATGAACCCCGTCGGAGCCCCCGAGGAGCACTGGCCCAATCTAGCCGCCGACTGGCTTCGCACCCTCAACATCATTCCGCCCCACGAGCACCATGCCCCCCGCGGCCCCTCCACCGGTGACGCACCGCCCTGCCCCCTCC
>DHWW01000211.1 GCA_002413385.1 Granulicella sp. UBA5172 | reverse complement strand
GGGCTAAAGCCCGCTGCTAATCCGGAGAAGCAGATCCTCCGCCTGTGGCGAAGGATGACAAGTTCCGGGGGTATAAGGATTACGATAGGCAGAATGAGTTCTACGACAGCGACACTGACATTGACGGACATTCTGGCGGCTCGCGAACGCATTGGAGCGGCGGTGTACAAGACGCCGTGCATGCGGTCGGAGATGCTGTCCCGGATGACCGGGCAGAGCGTTTTTCTGAAGCTCGAAAACCTGCAGATGACGGGCAGCTTCAAGGAGCGCGGAGCTCTGAACAAGATTGCGACTCTGACGCCGGAGCAGGCGGAGCATGGCGTGATTGCAGCCAGCGCCGGCAACCACGCGCAGGGCGTTGCGTACCATGCGACGCGGCGAGGGATTCGCGCGGTGATCGTGATGCCGCTGACGACGCCGCTGGTGAAGGTGACGGCGACTCGGGGATTTGGCGCAGAGGTGGTGCTGCATGGCGGCAACTACGACGAAGCGTGTACTGAGGCTTTGCGGATTTGCGAGGCCGAGGGCATGACGTTTATCCATCCGTTCGATGACCCGCTGGTGATGGCGGGGCAGGGAACGATTGGGCTGGAGTTGCTGGAGCAGGTGGAAGACCTGCAGGCCGTGGTGGTGCCGATTGGCGGCGGCGGGCTGATCGCCGGCATTGCGTGCGCGGTGAAGGAGATCAAGCCGAGCGTGAGGGTGATTGGCGTGCAGACGTCGCGGCTGCCTTCGATGAAAGATGCTGTCGAGGCGGGTCATCCGGTGACGCTGGAGCCGGGGACGACGATTGCGGATGGCATCGCGGTGCGACGAGCGGGTGAGGTGACGTTTCCCGTTGTAGCAAAGTATGTCGATGAGATTGTGACCGTCGATGAAGATGAGATTGCGAGTGCGATTCTGACGCTGCTGGAGCGGGAGAAGACGCTGGCCGAAGGTGCGGGCGCGACCGCGCTGGCGGCGCTGCTGCAACAGAGGACGTCGCTGCCGGAGGGCACGCGGACGGCCGTGCTGGTGTGCGGCGGCAATATCGATGTGACGCTGCTGAGCCGGATTATCGAGCGCGGTTTAGTGCAGGATGGACGCTTGATCCGGCTGCGGATTCATCTGCTGGATAAGCCGGGGGCGCTGGCAGACCTGACGCAGTTGATCGCGAAACACCGCGCCAACATTGTGGATACGCTGCATAACCGGGCGTACTACGGGGTGAATCTGGGTTCGACCGTGATCGACATTACGATGGAGACGCGCGGACGCGAGCAGGTGGAAGAGCTGCTGAGCTCGCTGACTGCGGAAGGCTACCAGCACAGCCGCGTNNGCAGGACGGGGGGAATCCTCGTTGCTATTCCTTGCAGATAACGTTGCGCGTACGCTTGCAGCAGAGGTGTTGCTTGAAGAGATTATGGGCCGGGTTTGCAGTTTGCGTGATGTTGGTTGTGTGCGGAAGCGCTCGCGCGCAGGTGGGTATTTATGGGATGGCGAGTGGCGGATTTCTCTCGTCGGTGAACGTGCAGAGTGGGCCTCTGACCCTGACCTCGGCTAGCTTTTCAGCGTATGGCGGGACGTTTGGCGTGTATGACAACTACCTGCATTGGGGGCCGGTGAAGCTTGGCGGCGATGGCCGATTCTTCATTCAGTCGAAGAGCAACAATAATGGGTACAACAACCAGTTGCGCGGTGCATTGGCGGGTGCACGGTTGGCGCTGTTCAGCCATGTGGTGCCGTTCTCGCCGTATATCCAGGCGGAGCTTGGCGGCGTAGGGACGAACTATGGAACGCAGTCGCAGCGGTCTACGAGCTTTGCGTACCAGGTGCAGGGTGGGTTGGACTACACGATCTTTCCGCATGTGGATGGACGGTTTGAATACGGTGCGGGGCAGATAGGCTCGCAGTTTTCAGGGAGCCGGCAGCAGATGCAGCAGATTGGGCTGGGCATCGTGGTGCGGATTTACTAGGGGCTGCACGCGTTGGCACGTGCGGTGATTTCTGCGGCTGGGAAGACGGCCCCGCGGAGATCCGCAGGACCTGATGGTTTAGCTTCCGGGGAGCATCATGACGACGTTTACTCCCTGGACCGCGCAGGTATAGGGGACGGCCGGGGAGCCGCTGTCGAGATGGAAGGCGCATCACTTGGCCAGGTGGCCAGGTGATGCTGAAACTGGCACACAACTCGCTGTCAGTTTCACGATAAGTTGGACAACTGAATCAAATTCTGGCCACCGTAAGCCATTTGTTTTCAGTACTGCAAATTTCACTTTTTGACATGATTTTTAGGTTATCGTGGCCACAACTGACAGAACTGCACCATAACTTGGCCACGACTGACGAAGCTCGCCATCCGAATCCTGTAATAGATTGATATAAAAGTAGATAAGTCTCGCACTATACGCGCGCAAGGTTGTGTTTACTTGTCCTCTGATTCGCCGGCTCTTGTCGTATTTTTTACCTAACCACGAGAGCCGGAATAGAGCTAGTCGGTCCAGCTATACCCTTCATTTACATAAGGTTATCTGTGTCACGTTTTATTTGCCTCGCAAATTACACATGACCAATATATCGGTCATGTGTAATTTTTCTTATACATAACCGATATATATCGGGTCTTCGGAATTCAGTGTGGATTTCCTAGCGAGTCCCGCTTTGCATGGATTTCGGAATTCAAGGCGGACGCTCTTGACGTGATCACGTTCTCTCGACCGTTAACGTAAGCCATCGAAGAAGATAAACGGCTTCCTAGGTCTTCTCGCAGGTCGGACAAGAGAGGCCGCCACGATCGACGAGGTCAACGAAGCGACAGTAAACGGCTGGGCGGGCAAGAAGTGAAGAACTCGCGCTAGGCTACAGACTTGGTCGTGACGTTTGGCGTGGCAATCTAGAGCACTCGGTAATATCAGTGGAGGCCAGATATGTTTAAGTTGAAAGTAAGAACCGCTGGAAACGGTACAGGAATTTTGCTGCCCAAAGCAGTTCTGGCAAGGCTCAAGGTTGCGAAGGGGGATTCGATCGTATTGACCGAGTGCCCAGAGGGTTTCGAGATCAGGCCGTATGATCCGGAATTCGAGCGTCAAATGGCATTGGCTCGTGACGTGATGCGCGAGCAACAGGATGTTCTTCGAGAGTTGGCGAAGTAACCAGCCTCGTGTGTTTGAAGTCGGATCACTACGAATGCGAGATTAGAATGGGCGAAAAATCCATATCGGCCGCGGAAGCCAGTCGCAACTTTTCCCGTCTTCTCGAGGATGTCCGTCAAGGCGAAAGTTTTGTGGTGACTCGGCATGGGAAACCTGTGGCGAAGATCGAGCCTATGGAAGTGTCGAGCCGAGCCGAAAGCGCCGCCCGGAAAGAGCTGCTCGATCGTCTGCGGCATCAGCGAGCGATGGATGTCGGTAGCTGGACAAGAGAGGAACTCTACGACTGATGAGAGTCGCGCTGGATAAGGCAGGAGCATGGCCAGTCTGATTGTGTAGAGCATCACGAGTGGAGTCGCTATTCAATCAGTGACTCACCTATACGGATGACGAGTATGGTGGGGACGGGAGTCAGCGATGCGGTACGCATCCCTCAGGCGGGAAGCCCGAAGAATAGTTTGTTGAGGACAGCTTCGACGCGCCGCGCTCCAATCTCGGTCCGGGCGGCCTCAATCGGGGTCTTGCCGTTGAGTTCACTATGCGGGGCACTCATCCATTGGCGGGCCTCGTCACGGTCATCAAGGACGTATTCGGCGTCAGCCAGCGCGCGGGCAAGCCGTTCGATCCGTTCGCTCTCCTGCTGAGAGAGACGCTTTGTGCGGCGCTTCCATGTGGCTGGTGGAATGACCTGGAACTTGAACGCGCTCGCAGCTCGATCATCGCAATAGAGGCGTGAGGAAAGTAGCACCAGCGACCGTTTCGGCAGGCCTGCGGTGACAGCAATGTCCAGCTCCTGCATTGACCGGACCTCGGCTCCGAGGCCGAGGATTTCAGCAATGGGTTGGGCCGTAACCATATTCAACCTCACTGGGACGAGTATAGCCAGTGATACGGCTCAGATGCCCGGGACGCGTCACGAGGCGGTAGGCTGCAGCCGCACCAGCACCATTCCCGCTAGAAATCCGGCGAGCAAGCCGCCCAGGTGGGCGGAGAGGTCTGTCGTTCCGCTCATGGAGCCGTAGACGACGTTGTACAAGATGAAGATTCCCGCCGACCTGCCAATGCTCTTTGTCGCGGCTGGATTGAGCGAGCGGCGTTTTATCAGCAGAAAACCGAACACGGCGCCGTAGAGTCCGAAGATGGCACCCGAGGCGCCTGCGCCGACGGCCATCGGATGGACCCATACGCTGACGATGCTGCCTGCGAGCCCTGCGATGAAGTAGATGAGCAGGTAGCGCATGCGTCCGAAGACGGTTTCGATGAACGGCCCGATCAGGTAGAGCACGTACATGTTCATGCCGATGTGGATGATGCCGAAGTGCAGAAAGCAGGAGGTGAGGAGACGCCACCACTGGTGTGCGCCTACGGTCGCGGGGCCGAAGTCGCCGCCCCAATGGAATACGTCGAGAGGCGTGGGCTCGGTGAGGGAGATGCCGCTTGCCACCATGGCCAGGAAGACCAGAACGTTGATTGCGATCAGAGCGACCGTGATGGTGTAAGGACTGCGCGAACGGGGCGCGGGGGAGTCCTGGGCGAGGGGTTTGGGGATGGCTGTGTGGTCCATGTGTCTACAGTTCTAGCATTGCTGCCCCGGGGGGGGGGGCCGGGGGGGGGGCGGGGGG
>DHWW01000199.1 GCA_002413385.1 Granulicella sp. UBA5172 | reverse complement strand
TGAGGTCTTCAAATTTGCCGAACTGGGTGCGCGCATTCGCCAGCACCTTCCATACCTCATCCCCCTTTTGTTGAAGTTGGAGCATGTGGAAGCCCATCTGAAAGCTGTTGAGAATCGCGGAGAGCGTGCTCGGGCCGGCGATGGTGACGTGGCAGTTCTGCTGGATGTCGGACTGCAGGCCGTCGCGCCGCATCACTTCAGCGTAGAGGCTTTCGGTGGGCAGGAACATGATCGCGAACGAGGTGGTCGTGGGCGGAGCAATATATTTGTCGCAGATTTTCTTGCCCTCGAAGCGAATGGCTGCCTCGAAAGCTTTCCCGGCGCTGACGATATCGGTGCCGCTCTCGTAGGCCGTTTCGAGCCGCTCCCACATCTCGCGCGGGAACTTCGAGTCGATGGGGAGCAGCGTTTCGCCGTTCGGCGTTGGCAGTTTGACCGCGAACTCGACAATCTCCTGCGTGTTAGGCCGGACCTTCGCGTTCTGAAGGTACTGGCTGGGCGCGAGCATCTGCTTCAGCAGGGTTTCGAGCATGACTTCCCCGATGGTGCCGCGCGATTTAACGTTGGTGAAGATGCGCGAAAGATCATCGACGCCGGCGGACAACTTGGTCATCTCGCCGAGACCCGCGTGGACTTTGATGAGTTGGTCGGTGACCTCGCCGAAGCTCTCGGTCAGGCGGCTTTGCAGCGTGGCGTGTAGCTTTTCATCGACGGTCTGGCGCATCTCCTCGAGCTTGGCGGCGTTGCTGAGGTTCAGCTTGTCCAGGCGCTCCTCCACGGTCTTACGCAGGTTTTCGAGGTGGTCGCTCTGTCCCGTGCGTAGCTCGTTCAGCCGATTGTGCAGCGCCTCGCGGCTTTCACTGGCCTGACGAGCGTTGTCGGAGCGGAAGCCGTCAAGGCCCTTCTTCAGCGTTTCGCCCAGCGTGCTGATGCTGCCGAGCACCTCACCGCGGAGGGCGGCGCTGGCCGTCGCGGAGTCCATACGGAGTTGAGAGAGCTCCCCTCGCAGGTGCTGATCGAGGCTCTCCGAACGCGCATCGAGCCGGGTGAACTGTGCTGGCAGATCTGCGGCGAGCAACTGCGCGAGCCGTGGGTCTTCCGCCTCGGTCGTGGCCGCGGGCTTGCGCAACAGGAGCACAATCAGGACCACGAGTGTCAGGACTTGGAGAGCAATCAGGACTGGAATCATTTCGGCTTTCCTTCGCTTGGAGAATAGCATCGCCCATCGGAGGATGTGGACCTCGTGTGGTTTGTGATTCAATAGAAGCCTGAGCAAACTTTGCTCGCGAAGGTTGTGCGCTTGCGTCTATCCGCTATGTCTCGAGTCCTCTCTGCCGCCCTTTTCGTCTCTCTCGCCGCCATCCCTGCGATGGCCCAGACCTCTGTTCCTCCCAACGAGGTTTCCCACTTCCGGGATACATCGATGCTGGTTCCACCCCCGGGTGCGAAGGTCGCGATCCTCGAGTGGGAAGACCTGGAATGCCCCGCCTGTGCTCACGCTTTCCCCTTCGTACACATGGCGATCGACCACTACAAGATTCCTCTGCTCCGTCGGGATTTCCTGATTCCGGGCCACATGTGGAGCCGCGAAGCCGCGATCTACGCTCGCTATCTTCAGGACAAAGTCTCCCCCGATCTCGCGACGGAGTATCGCCGCGAGGTGTTCGCGTCGCAGTTCAAGATCGCCAGCAAGGATGACCTGAACCGCTTGACGCAGGGGTTCTTCACCAAGCACGGCAAGCAGCTTCCGTTCGTCGTCGATCCTACCGGGGAACTCGTCCGGGAGGTCAATGCCGATCACGATCTGGGCGAAAAGCTGGGGCTCAATGAGACCCCGACCATCATCGTGGTCACCCCCAAGGGCTGGATCCAGGTCAAGGATATTTCAGACCTCTACCAGGCGATTGACCAGGCGGAGGCCATGGTGGCCAGCACCCCGGAGGGCCATCGGACGGGCGCAAAGAAGAAGTAGGAAATTTAGATCTGAAAAAGCCGCTCGCGACGGCGGGCGGCTTTTCTTTGCGCTGAAACGGCTAGACCGGCCAAACCTTCAGGGCAACATCAGCGACGCTGTTGAGCGCCTCACGGCTTTGGCCGCTGCTCGCTTGAACCGCGATCCCATTCATTACGCTCACCAGAAACAAGGTCAGAGCCTGGACATCAGTGGCAGCAGGGAGATCGCCTTCGCTGCGGGCTCGCTCGAGGCGGTCCTGTATCTGCGTCGTTCCAGCATTGCGCAGGGCCATCATCTCTGTACGGATGATCTCGCCTTCGGTGCTGGTGACGAGGGCTCCCTGCACCCACAGGCAGCCGCCAGGGCTGGTTGGATCTGTGGCGATAGCAACAGCGCCGCGCAATAGCATCTCGGCGACCTGACGAGCCCTGGGCTGGCCCAGCGCGCGCCGGATGTAGCGCCCCGGCCCCGTTCCGTAGCGCGCCACCGCCTCGCGGAACAGTCCGGCTTTGTCGCCGAAGGCAGCGTACAGGCTGGGCCGATTGATATCCATCGCTTCCGTGAGCGCTGTCAGCGACGCACCCTCATAGCCCTGTCGCCAGAAGACACGCATCGCCGCATCGAGCGCCTGCTCGCGGTCGAAGGAGCGGGGGCGGCCGGCCCGGGGCTTGGCCGGTGCCGTGGTGGGGTTGGAGAGGCTCATACGCTCCAATGTAGCCTGGACTCTGCCCGCGCGCCGCTAAAATCAAACCGATCGGTAAAGAAGTGGAACCATCCGAGGCTCCTCGTCGGGGCCATAGGCCTACTGATCAGTACGGATCGCTGCGATTAGGCGTCCTTGGCGTCTTCGTACTCTTCATGCCAGGCGGTTTGGATCGCTTCGAGGATGCCCTCGGTGGATTTCGTCGGATCACCCACGAAGCCGGGAAGCTGCGTCACCCACTTGTGCAGGTCGGTGAAGCGGACCGCATAGGGGTCAGTATCCGGGAACATCTCCTGCAATTGAATGCCAATCTCCAGGGTATCGGTCCAGTTGATCTCGCGGGCCATGGTGTTGCCTCCAATCCGAGTGTACTTCGACTCACGCCCGGCTCAGGGAAGTTCTGCGCAGGCTACTGGTATTTTGACGCCGCCGATTTGTTCATGGTCGCGGGAATGATTTCGACTGTAGACGCAGGACTTTTGCTGGGTGGGACGCGAAACATTGCAGATGGTCGTCAGGTATACCCCGCTGTCGCAGTCTCACGAGTTGGCTGCGGTCGAACGGCTATGCAACACTAACGAGGAAGCAACCGACACCAGAACCGGCGCCAGCGCCCAGGAGCCCTCTGATGTTGAACATCCTGGACCGACCGAAGTCTTTGTCTTTCATCCGGTTAAGCAATTGAAGGCCCTGTAGCTCAACGGTTAG
>DHWW01000147.1 GCA_002413385.1 Granulicella sp. UBA5172 | reverse complement strand
GCTCTTGCCGTTGCGTGCTCTTCGGATTAGCAGGGGGCTTCAGCCCCCTGAACTCCCAGCCCCAAAGAGAAAGGGCTTTAGCCCTGGTCCCGGCCCACGCTGCCATCCTGACCCTTCCCACGAAACCGCCCCGCCCAAGCGGAACCCTCGAAAACAACCGAAAATTCGCCTGTCAACCCCCCGCCAGCCCCAAAAATTGCCAAACCCCCTATCAACACTGGCGATATATATTTTCAAAACCTGGCATACTTCCTCCCTCCAACTCGCTACAATTTAACTAGGGGAAGAAACGCCACCACCACCACCAAAAGGGCTAACGGCCCGACATATACCAGCTTGGGCCCACGGCCAGGTCAACTTTGAATGCAACCGTAACAATCCGGACTGCCATAAGTCCGCCATTAACTGCTCTGGATCCAATACTTTCGGGCCAAAAGTATACGGGGGGAGGGCCCCCCTATACGCCTATGGTTCCACCACGCAAAGCCCCTCGCCGTCCGCGCAGGACCTACACGTTGAACTTGAAGAACAGGATGTCGCCGTCCTTCACCACGTATTCCTTGCCCTCCGACCGCAGCAGCCCAGCCTCCTTCACCGCCTGCTCGCTGCCCAGCCGGAACAGGTCCTCGCACGCGTAGCAATCTGCCTTGATGAACCCTCGCTCGAAGTCCGAGTGGATCACGCCTGCAGCTCCCGGAGCCTTCGTCCCGCGCTTGATCGTCCACGCGCGAACCTCCTGCACGCCCGACGTGAAGTACGTAATCAGGTTCAGCAGTCTGTACGCCGAGTGGATCAGCCGGTTCAACCCCGGCTCCTCCAGCCCCGCTGCCTCCAGGAACTCGGTGCGCTCCGCAGGCTCCAGCTGCGCAATCTCCGCCTCCATCGCGCCGCAGATGCTCACTACCTCGCTGCCCTCTTCGGCCGCGCGCTGCTCCACCAGCTTCGTATATTCATTTCCTCCCACGATCGCTGCCTCATCGACATTCGCCACATACAACTGCGGCTTCATCGTAATCAGAAACAGATCGCGTGCAATCGGCTTCTCGTCGTCGGCAAGCTCAGCCGTGCGTGCCGGCTTGCCTGCATTCAGCACGTCAGCCAGCTTCACAATCGTAGACAGCTCCGACTTCTGCGCCGCAGTCGCCGAGTTGCTCTTCGCCGCCTTCTCTGCCTTGTTCCGCCGCTTCTCCACCGTATCCAGATCAGCCAACAGCAGCTCCGTATTGATGATGTCGATGTCGTGCAGCGGGTTCACGCCGCCCGCAACGTGGATCACCTCAGGATCAGAGAAGCAGCGAACAACATGCAGAATCGCATCCGTCTGCCGAATGTGGCTCAGGAACTGGTTGCCCAGACCTTCGCCCTTGCTCGCTCCTTCCACAATCCCGGCAATATCCACAAACTCCATGGTCGTCGGAACGATCGAGTTCGGCTTCACCATCGTGACGATGCGATCCATCCGAGCATCAGGAACAGGCACGATCCCGACATTCGGATCGATCGTGCAGAAGGGATAGTTCGCAGCCGCAGCCTTCGAGGCCGTAAGCGCGTTGAAGATGGTGGACTTGCCGACGTTCGGCAGACCGACGATTCCGCAATTCAGAGGCATAATTCAGAGGTTCCTTTTCACCTCTATTGGAACATGCGCGTGGAACATGCGCGCAGCCTCCCCTGAGTCCTCCCTTCCTCTTCCCTCATCGAATCCATCATGCAGATCGGGATTGACAGCTTTGTGGAGACCATTGTGGGTTCAGGCCGCCCGCCCGGCGAACTCGGCGCGCAGCGAGTCCGCGAGTTGCTCGAGGAGATCGAGCTCGCCGATCGCGTCGGAGTCGATGTCTACGGCATCGGCGAACACCACCGCGAAGAGTACATCGCCTCTTCGCCCGCCGTGCTGCTCGCAGCCGCAGCCGCTCGTACCCGGAACATCCGCCTCACCTCCGCTGTCACCGTCCTCAGCTCCGACGATCCAGTCCGCGTCTTCCAGGACTTCGCCACCCTCGACCTCATCTCCCAGGGCCGAGCCGAGATCATCGTCGGTCGCGGCTCCTTCATCGAGTCCTATCCGCTCTTCGGCTACGATACCCAACACTATGACGAGCTCTTCGCCGAGAAGCTGGACCTCTTGCTCGAGCTCCGCGAGCAAAACCCGCGTCAGCTGGGAAGGCAAACACCGCGCCTCGCTCGCCGGACAGGGAGTCTGGCCGCGACCGCTGCAGCCGCGTCTACCCATCCGCATCGGAGTCGGCGGAACGCCGCAATCCTTCGCCCGCGCAGGAGCCCTTGGCCTGCCCCTGACCGTCGCGATCATCGGCGGCGAGCCGCACCGCTTCCGCCCCATGATCGACCTCTACCGCGAAGCTGGAAGTCGCGCAGGTCACGCGCCCGAGGCCCTCGACGTCGCTGTCCACGCCATCGGCTTCCTGGCCGACACCTCGCAGGAGGCTGCGGACGCTCTTTGGCCTGCCTATTCCACCACCTTCACCCGCATCGGCCGCGAGCGTGGCTGGCCACCGACCACTCGCGCTGCCTTCGACGCCCAGTGCGGCGATCTGGGAGCCTTCTTCGTCGGCGATCCAGACCGAGTTGCCCAGAAGATGCGTCGCGTCAGTGACGCTCTAGGCGGCATCTCCCGCATCACCCTCATGATGAGCGGAGGCCCGCTGCCGCACCCCCGGATGCTCCACGCGATCCAGCTCCTGGGCGCCAACGTTCGTCCCTCCGTCCAGTAGCCACAAACACCGACTCACCACGGCAATCGCTTGCGAGGTTAGAAGACGATACTCAACCCTGTTTCGGGTTGCAAATCGCGTGACTTAAGCAGGTTTGGGGCTGCAAGGGCTAAATGCCTTCGCCCATGGTCATGTAGTCGGAGCGTTCGAGCTGCTCGGAGCGGTACTGGGCGCTCTCCTCCTGCTCGGAGACGAGGGCCTGGGCGGGCTCCTGGAGGACGGCTTGCTGGAGCTCGCCGTCGAGTCGCTCGACCCGGGTCTTGAGCGCTGTGACCTCGTCGCCGAGGGCGATGAGGATGTCGGAGAGCGGGTCGTTGATCGCGCGGGGGTCGGTGATGAGGACGCGCTTGCCCTGCTGGTAGACGATGTGCGCTGGGACGCCGACGACGGTGGAGTCGGGCGGGACGTCGCGGAGGACGACCGAGCCGGCGCCGACGCGGGCGCGTTCGCCGATGATGATGTTGCCGAGGATGTTGGCGTTGTTGCCGACGAAGACACCGTCGCGGAGGGTGGGGTGGCGTTTGCCTCCGGCCTTGCCGGTGCCACCGAGGGTGACGCTCTGGTAGAGCGTGACGTCGTTGCCGATGATGGCGGTTTCGCCGATGACGACGCCGATGCCGTGGTCGATGAACAGGCGGCGGCCGATCTGGGCGGCGGGGTGGATCTCGATGCCGGTCCAGAAGCGGGTGCACTGGGAGCAGAGGCGGGCGAGCAGCTTGAAGTTGTGGCACCAGAGCCAGTGCTGGATGTGGTGGGCCCAGACGGCGTGGAGCCCGGGATAGCAGAGAACCACCATGAGCCGCGAGGTAGCGGCGGGATCGCGCTCGAGGACGGTGCGGATGTCTTCGCGGATCGATTGGAGAAGGTTCATCGTGTGATGATCATAGCGCGGGCATGGTGTGAGCGGCTTTGGCGGAGCGGTTCGCTCTTGGCGCGAATGCCCATTCATCGCAGAGTGCGCGATGAATGGGCGCACCCGGCGAGGTATCGATAGTTGCCGTTGCTCGACCGAGATCAATAGTCTCAACAGCAGCCTACGTAAAGTGGGTGCAATCCATGATCTATGGCGCAGGGGAGTTGGAAACGGTAAATGCTAGTGTTGAAGCGATCCGCCCCTTGTAATATCTGCACATAGGAAACCGGAGGCTTAAAGCGTGCTTCTAAATATCGCCTTCATGTCTCTCGTTGGCGCCATTTCATCGGCGTACGGCGCGTCACCAAAGCGGTTTTGGGAGACGCTGACTGTCATCTTTACCATCACTGCTCCGATATTGGGACTCATTGCGTTTATCTTCTCCCTCTTGGAAGAGAAGTCAAAGGTTCTTAAGAGGTTGGACAGAGCGGTGACCCTACTCACTTTGACGGCGGGGCTAATCGCAGGATTGGGGCTTATTGAATTCACGCATTTCAGCCGCGTTGATGAACAAGCGTCGGCGCAACGGATTCTTGACCTTACAAAGGAGGCGGGAGATGCGGATGATATTGCCAAGAAGGCTAATCAGAAGTTAATTGATCAAAAAGTCACGTTGATCGATCAAGGTCAAAAATTGTTGGCAACGGATAAGCAAATCAAAGTCGTTTCTGTGGAAGCTGATCATGCTGTCGCAAAGCTGAACGCCGAAATAGCGGATGCTAACCGCAGGGCCGGTATTGAAACGCTGATTGGCAGGATGAATTCAGACGATGCTACTGCTTATGACCAACTCGTCAGCATGAAAGCATTCGACAACTCAGAGCAGAAAGCTAGGGTGCATCAGGCCATAGAAGCAATGATTGACGAGCATAACAACCCCTCATACAACGGTTCTAACTTCCAAAGCTTTCGCGGATACTTCCCTGCGACGCTCCCCGAAATGCCAGAGAGACTTCGGAGCAAGAGCGCATTTTTCCGGGAAGAAGCCTTGAAAGACCTCGGTAAGTACGGAGTGCAACCCGATCTGCTTCCAACAATTGTTGAACTGGCCAGCCATGACCCTTCCCTCGGGGTTAGAACCTTGGCGGTAAGACTGATTGATGCTTGGGGAACGGAACGATTCCAACCTTTCCGCTTCGATATTGAAGGGTGGTGGAAAACCAGCTATCTATTCAACCACCCTGCTCCCACTGCACAAAAGGCGCAATAGTAAATCGAGAATTATGTCCCAGTCCCTTTGCCGTGGATGAGAACCCGCCGGTTGCGGGAGCCAACACCGCTCCATTCTGGATATTCGTTGCTACATCTTGTGGTGACCGCCGGGGCCGAAGGCTTGGGTTCCTGTAGGCGATGCCGTCAACGGCTGAAAGTCCGCCGCAAACGATCCCATTGCCTCNNGTACAATTGAAGTAGACCCAAAGCATCCGCAGCCCGGCCATCCGCCGGGCCTTCGCGTTTAAGCACTAACCACTAAACACTAACCACGGAACCGGCGACCCCGGACTGTCACAAGTCCGAGCCCAACCCCATTCTCCTCAAGACCTTACGTCGAAAAGTACCCGGGGGGAGGGGTCCCCCCTCACGCACACCAACACCCCCTGCCACCACCTCTTCCCGACGCCCACCGCTGCGGTTCGCGCGTACCCGCGCGAATGCCCACTCACCGCATAGTGCGCGATGAATGGGGCACCCGGTATCGTCGCCCAGAGCTACTGCGCTAAAGGGTGACGGTGGTGGTTGGGGTGCTTAGGGCTTGCTGGCGGAGGTCGTCGAAGAGGACCGTGGAGAGGTAGCGCTCGCCGGAGTCGGGGATGATGACCACGATGAGCTTGCCTGCGTGCTTTGGGTCGCGCGCGACCTGGAGTGCTGCATGCACCGCCGCACCGGCAGAGATGCCAACCAGGATGCCTTCCTCTTTGGGGAGGCGGCGCGCCATGGTGAGCGCCTCGTCGTTGGTGACCTGGAGGATCTGGTCGATCAGTTCGGTCTTGAGGACGTTGGGGACGAAGCCAGCGCCGAGGCCCGCGATCTTGTGGGGGCCGGGCTTGCCGCCGGAGAGAACGGGGCTGTCGGTGGGCTCGACGGCGACGGTCCAGAAGTTGGGGTTGCGGGACTTCATGTACTGGCTGACGCCGGTGAGGGTGCCGCCGGTGCCGACGCCGGAGACGAGGATGTCGGCGGTGCCGTCGGTGTCGTTCCAGATTTCGGTGCCGGTGGTGTCGAAGTGGATTTTGGGGTTGGCGGGGTTGTCGAACTGCTGGAGGATGTGGCTGTTGGGGGTCTGGGCGTGCAGCTCTTCGGCCTTGGCGATGGCGCCTTTCATGCCGCTGGCTCCGGGGGTGAGAACGATCCTGGCGCCGAAGGCGAGGAGGAGAATGCGGCGCTCGGCGGACATGGTGTCGGGCATGGTGAGGATGATGGAGTAGCCTTTGACGGCGGCGGCGAAGGCGAGGCCGATGCCGGTGTTGCCGCTGGTGGGCTCGATGAGGGTGGTGACGCCGGGGGTGATCTTGCCGTCGCGCTCGGCGGCTTCGACCATGGCGAGGCCGATGCGGTCTTTGACGCTGGCGGCGGGGTTGTTGCTCTCAAGCTTGAGGACGACGCGGGCTCCGGCTCCGGCGGTGACGTGGTTGAGCTGCACGAGCGGCGTGTTGCCGATGAGGTCGGTGATGCTGGCGGCGATGTTCATGGGTGGCCTTTCGAGTTCGTGTGCGGGTGCGTTGTATGCGACCTGACTATCATATCCATCGTCGGCTTCGCGTGGGTGAATGTCCAGTCCTGCGCGGACGGCGAGGGGCTTCGCGTGGCGGTTAGGCGGGGTGGGGGTTGGAGTTTTTGGCGGGGCAGGACTAGTCCCATAGGTGTTGTTCGTCGTGTTCGATGCCGTACTTCTGCAGGAGCTCGCGCAGTTCGTCCTGGAAGTTCTGTTTGCGGTGATGTTCTTCCTGGTGGTCGATGTAGTGGAGCAGGGGATCGATGGCGGATGGGCTGGTGGAGAAGACAGAGTAGCCGCGTTGCCAGGCGAAGGCCTTGAGGTGAGGGGATTTCGGTTTGAGCCATTTCGAGGAACAGGTTTTTAGTTGTTCGACGAGATGGGCGATTGTCGTGGTGCGGGACAGGCGGATGGCGAGATGGATGTGGTCCTCGACGCCGCCTGCGCGGTAGCATTCGCAGCCTGTGTCCCGGGCCACCGAGGCGAGGTAAGGGTAGAGTTCGGCAGTGATGTTTGGGGTGAGGAAGGGGGCTCGGTCTTTGGTGCTGAAGACAGGTGGATCAGCACGAAGGAGAGGGATTGCGGCATGGAGAGAGGATATATCGGTTTTGGGGTTGGGTCTGTGCGTGGGGGCGATGCCCCCACGGAGTATATGTCGGGCCTTTGGCCCTTGGTGCGTGGGGCTTGTCTTCCTAGGCCTGCGGCCTAGGCTGGTATATGTCGGGCCTTTGGCCCTTGGCGTCGGCGACGTCACATTGGCGTCGCCGACGTCGCATCGTTTGGCCCTTGGTTTGGGTGGTTATTTGCGCTGGTTGGCTTGCTTCTTTTGGGTTTCGAGGAAGCGGCGGAGGCGGTCGAGGGAGCGGGATTTGCCGAAGACTACCAGGCTTTCGGTGAGGGGGGGGCTGGTGGTGCTGCCGGTGAGGATTGCGCGCAGGAGCATGAAGTTTTCTTTGACCGACCATTGTTTGGCTTCGCCGAGGGCTTTGAGGGTGGACTCGATGGAGAGGGCGTCCCAGTCGGCGGCTTCGAGCGCCGCTAGCTGTTCAGCCGCGAAGGCTACAGTTTCTTCGAAGGTGCGCTTTTTGGGGAGCCAGACGGGTTCTGGGGGGGAGATGTTGTCGGAGAAGAAGAAGCTGGTCATGTCGCCGAATTGGCCGAGGGTTTCGAGGCGGGCCTGGACGAGGGGGGCGATGGAGCGGATGTAGTCGTCGGAGAGGATGGTGCGGCGGAGGGCGGCGAAGAAGGCGTCGGGGGTGAGCTTGCGGAGGTATTCGCCGTTGAGCCACTTGAGCTTGACGAGGTCGAAGACGGGGCCGCCGAGGGAGATGCGCTGGAAGTCGTACTTTTCGAGCATCTCGG
>DHWW01000056.1 GCA_002413385.1 Granulicella sp. UBA5172 | reverse complement strand
CTGCCCGGCCTGGTAGGCTTCAACGACGGCTTCGGCGGGATGGATTTTGCTGACGGCCCTGAGGGCGACGCTGGCGGGGGGGCGGTGGGCACGCGCGCAGATGTCGGCAATGTCATTTTGGAGGCGTTCGAGATTTAATGCGATCGACATGGACTTTACCAGTGTACGGTGCAACGGGCGCTGGTTCATGAGTTCAGAGCCGAGGGTTTACTCTAATGGTGGGGGAGTTTTACAGGGTCAACCCCAATTTGCATCCAATGGGCAATTTCCCTCGTCCTAGAGATACGAGTGCAGGAGCGGGCCATCGTTGGTGACCCGCAAGCGCAACAAATGTCGCACCCAAGGGTTATCACTTTCGGATCATGCTGATCCAACACCAGGAGTCGAAAACGATGTTTAAATTCATCCATCCTTATGCTTTCGGGCACCGCCGGTCGGGCAGCCTTTCCGGTATTGCACGCCGCACCGTTACCCTGATGGCCGTTCTCGGTGCCGGGGTCGCCGTTATGGGAGCTCAGACCGACAGCCATCCGCAGGCGTCATTGAGCCTTCAGGTTCCGGCGATGGCTGTCTTCGAGCGATGCGGCATTCTCGTCGAGCGCAACGTCGAGCGCGACCGCGGACGCAGGTACTCCGGTTAACGAGGCTTCGGTGGTGCCAATGACGCCGAACTTTGCGGAGATGATGCAGTATGGCGGGGGGCAGCG
The DNA here is from genome assembly GCA_002413385.1 of Granulicella sp. UBA5172. Classification (GTDB taxonomy): domain Bacteria; phylum Acidobacteriota; class Terriglobia; order Terriglobales; family Acidobacteriaceae; genus Granulicella. The sequence goes on along the minus strand of DHWW01000056.1, from coordinate 2,494 downwards.
CAAGCGCTACGGACGGCCTCGCTACCGGGGCAACAATACCAATGCCGATGGGTCGAGCAAATGGATCTTCTTTGCCGGAGCGGGACTCTCGCAGCCGATTGGCAACACGTGGCACTACCTGACACCGAGCTATGCGTTTCAGGTCGGTGTCGGTCGGCAGTTCAGCAAGAAGTTCGCCGTGCCGGTTCAGTTTGATTATGACCATTTCGGCATGGCGGCACAGACGCTGAATCATCAGACAACGATCTATGACGCGTTGTACGGTGCGGGTTCGGTGGACGGCATTCTGGATGGCAGCAGCCATGTATGGTCATTCACGGTCGATCCGACGCTTACGTTCTACTCCGGTGATACATGGGGTGCTTATGGTGTTGTGGGTGCTGGCTACTACCATAAGACGGCCGCATTTACAGTTCCCTCGACACAGCAGTACTGCGACCCGTATTACGGCTGCTCCCAGTACCAGGCGAACGCGCCAATCGATAAGTACACTTCGAATGCTCCTGGGTTCAACGGCGGCTTTGGGATTACGTACAAGATCTCCCGGTTCGCAAACGAGCGACTGTACGCGGAAGCCCGCTATGTATTCGTGGACAACTCGCAAAAGGCGGGTATCACGGTGAACAATCTATCGACCATTACGGCGACGACCACAAACTTTTATCCGGCGAACAGCAATCGTACGACCTTTATTCCGATCAAGGTCGGCATTCGCTTCTAAGTTGATTTTGTAACGCAACACCGAGAGGCCCGCGATTGCGGGCCTCTTGGTGTTGCGGCGTTCGTCGATGAGTTTGATTCGGGCTTCTGTGCCAGGCTGTGCTGATTGGTGAAAGGCGGCTAGATGCCCACCGGATAGGGCTTCTCGTGGATCTCCTCGCCCTGCGAGCTCTTGCGTTCAAAGAGACCCTGGAAGATGCTTAGCAGTCCTGTGTACCAGTAGCCCAGGACGAAGAGCAGGAGGAAGGGCACGGTGAAGTAATTTTCGGTGGAGACGGCGTACCAGACCGTCGCCGCAAAGTAGCAGCCGATGGCCAGCTCGATCCAGGGAATGATGCCGAGACGCTTGCGATATTTCCTGGCCTGCGACTTTTCTCCCTTCTTCTGGACGGCGTACTTGGGGGTGCGAGCGAACGCGGTCTTGATGCCGAAGAGGGCTTCCATGACGGCCTTGGTGTTGGTGATGGTGAGGCCGACGCCGAGCGACATGAGGAAGGGCAGGTACAGGAATGTCTTGTACCAGGTGCGCGGATAGAGCTCCTTCTGGCTGACCAGGTAGAAGCTGGAGACGGACATGGTCGAGGCCATGAACAGCGGCAGATCGATCAGCAACATCTGGATCGGGCCCTGCCACGAGCGAATAATCATTGCCGGCATGAGCAGGACGGATAGCACAATCATCAACGGGTAGCTGATGTTTGCGGTGAGGTGATACCAGGCTTCGAGCTTCTGGTGGCGGGAGATGTTCGAGCGGAGGATGCTGGGGAGGGCCTTCTTGCCGACCTGGATGAGACCCTTGGCCCAGCGGGCCTGCTGGGTCTTGAAGGCGGTCATCTCAATGGGGAGCTCGGCGGGGCATTCGACGTCCTGGAGGTATTTGAACTTCCAGCCTTTGAGCTGGGCGCGGTAGCTGAGGTCGGTGTCTTCGGTGAGGGTGTCGTGCTGCCAGCCGCCGGCCTCGTCGATGGCCTGGCGACGCCACATGCCGGCGGTGCCGTTGAAGTTGAAGAAGACTCCGGCGCGGGAGCGGCCGCCGTGCTCGAGGACGAAGTGGCCGTCGAGGAGGATGGCTTCGACCTGGGTGAGGAAGCTGTAGTTGCGGTTGAGGTGGGTCCAGCGGGTTTGGACCATGCCAATGCCGGGTTCGGCGAAGTGGTGGACGACGCTGCGGAGCCAGGTGGGGGGAGGGACGAAGTCGGCGTCGAAGATGGCGACGAGCTCGCCTTTGGCGGTGCGGAGGCCTTCTTCGAGGGCTCCAGCTTTGTAGCCGTGGCGATTGGTGCGATGCAGGTAATAGACGGGTTGCGGCGCGAGGCCCTGGGTTCCGGCGGCGAAGCGGGCGACCATGGCAGAGGCTACGTCGACGGTCTCATCGGTTGAATCGTCGAGCAGTTGAATTTCGAAGCGGTCGCGCGGATAGTCCAGACGGCAGCAGGCGTCGAGCAGGCGGTCGATGACGAACTGCTCGTTATAGATGGGCAGCTGGATGGTGACGAAGGGCAGGTCTTCTTCGGCGAAGGTTGCGGGTGGTTCGTTGGAGTGCGCTTCGTTGCGCTTGTTGCGGTAGTACAGCCAGACCAGCTGATAGCGGTGAATGCCGTAGAACGCCAGGATGATCATGACGAGGAAGTATGGCACCAGCAGGCTGATGTCAAAGGCGTTCCAGCGGTAGACGTTGCGGAACGTGTGGTCCGCATAGTGCGTCTTCCAGTAGTGCCCGAGGCCATGCGAAGTCAGGAGCAGGGCGAGCGCATTGAGTTGGCTTAGCAGAGAG
>DHWW01000198.1 GCA_002413385.1 Granulicella sp. UBA5172 | reverse complement strand
CTTCTTCGTTGACGAGAGGGACGGGCAGTGGCGGCGGGGCTGCGACTTTTTTGGTGCGGGAGTGCGCTGTGCTCGTTGAATGCGCGGGCTTCTTCGGCGTGCTGGCGGGGCCGGTGGTGGGCGGGGTGGTTGCGGACTTCCCGGGTGAAGAGGGGTTGAGCTTGTTGGTGGCGATGTATTGGGCGAGAAGAGGCTGGGCGAGGGCTTCCAGCGCGGTGAGGGTCTGGGCTCGCTCGGTGGAGGTGGCCCACTCGCGGGTGAAGACGTGGGGATCGCGGTTGGCGGGGTCGGAGACGGAGACGGCTTGATGGAGGTTGGGCGGCGTGCCGGTGAGTTGGGTGGTGGTGACGGCGTCGGCGGGGACTCCGCGACGGAGCATCGGGCGGTTGGGGTCGTCGTTGAGGGAGGTGTTGGGGGGCGTGACGTAGCCGAGTTCCTTCTTGCTGTCCTTGTTCGACTTGGTGGTGTCGGCGGGATCGCGGTGGCGGAGCGTGGGACGGTCGGGGTCGTAGTCGGGTGCGGGATTGGTGGTGGTGGGAGCGGTGGGTTTGGTCGAGGTTGCCGGGGTCGTGGAGGTGGTGGAGGACTGACGGCGGATGAAGTGNNTGGAGGGCGGTGGCTTTGGCTTCCTGGGTGGGGGTGAGGAAGCGGCCATAGCCGTACCATGCGCCGAGGGGGTTGTCGTCCGAGACCGAGTGGCGGGTGACGATGTTGCGGGCGTATTCGAGGTCGAGGGTGCCGATGCTCTGGCCTGCGCGCTCGATGGAGTAGACGTCGCCGGTCTGGAGGACGAAGGGGACGGGTTGGGCGAGGTAGACGCCGGCATCCTGAAAGTGGCCGTTGATGAAGAGCGAGACGGGGATGAGACGGGCAGCCGTGGGCTTGGGGAGATTGCCGGTCCACTCGTAGACGCCGATGGCACGGGTGACCTTGTCGGGCGCGTCAACTTTGTGGGTCTGGGCGCAGAGGGTTGAGCACAGCAGCGCGCTGAGACTGAAAAGGGCGCAGATGGAGGAGCGCAGGTGCATGCTTGCGAGTTTAGACGAGGTTGGTGGTGTTGCGGTTTGGCGGTGGGCGAAGAAGGGCGCCGCCTGTTCACAGGACTGGCTATGTTCAGGCACAAAACCCCATGGGCTTGGTTGCCGCCCAGGGGTGATCCGCCGGAGCGCGCAGCTCCAACGTCACAAAGCCGAACATGCTGTCCTGAACTCGCGCGTCTCCACGCATACTCCGTCGACGAATCAGGAGCAGAGTCAGCCGAAGAATGAGACCCGTTTCAACCAGCGCTTAGTGGTTGAAATTCACGTCTTCTTCTTCCTCAATGCCATAGCGCCGCAGAAGATTCGGCAGGTTCTGCGAGAACGCCGCACGCGGCATCACCACATCGCACCCAGCCTCCGTCGCCTTCGCCTTCAGATCACCCTGCAAGTGCGACAGGAACCCGACAATCGATGCGGTCCGCTTCAGCTTGGTCTTCAGCTTCGGAATCAGCGTCAGCGGCTTCGCGTTTGCGTTGTTCAGATCGAATACGATCAGCGCCGGCTTGTTCTCGTCGCCATCGGTCATCTCCGCCAAAGCTTCCTTCTCGTTCTTGATGAACGCCACTTTCACGCCCAGCTTCCTGGCCGTCTCCTGGATCTTCGCCTGGAAGAACAGCTCCTCGATGAAGAAGTAGATGTGCGTCTGCGCGCCCTCGGGAATCGGAATAGGCCGCGGCATCGAGCGGTCGATCGGCTGCGAATCGCCGGTATGGCGATGTCCGCCTCTGCGCCCCTGCATCTCGATCGTCGAGGGCGGTGCATCGCCGAACTCGCCACCAACACGATAGCTGTGGTCCATCGGACCTACAAAGCCGCGGTCGCGCTGCTGTCCTCCACCCACCGCCCTTGTTCTTCCGCTTGAACCCGCCACTCTGGTTGCCGAAGTTGTCGGGACGATACCCATTTCCGCCGCCGAAGCCACCACCATTACTGCTCGGGGCGCTGGCATCCGCACGAAAGTCGTTCCCCGGATTCTCACTCCGACCGCCGCCGCCAGTGCCCGGCCGCCGCTCGCGGTCACGAAACTTCTTCTTCCAGCGCTTACCGCCCTGGCCCTGAACCTGCGGCTGACCATTGTTCTGCTGACTGCCAGGCTGCTGTCGCCTTGCCTGTTGCGGTGCAGCCGACGCTGCGAGCGCCAGACTCTCGCCCTCCATCACCATCGGAACAGGCTGGGGACCGGTGTTCTCATCCCCCGCTGCAGACGGCTGTCCATCGCCAGCAACCTTGATCTTCCGCTTACGACGACGACGGCGGCTGCTCTTACTCTGGCCCATTCCTGGACCAGGCTGGCCTCCGTCACTCCCGTCTCCTGAATCCGAGGATTCAAAGTCCGAGTTGCCGAAGTCTTCGCCGCTATACTCCTCCGCCGCGTTGTACGACGGAGCTTCTACTGCATTCTGCTCTGACATGGTGCTGTGTTTTCCCCTTGCAATTGGGTGCTTAAAGAGCTTCGAACGTACCCCTGTACTTGTCCTCCAGCCCAACCTGGGCTCGGACCGCACTGTAACCGAAACGGGGCAATCGTCGTCTCTTTCAAGCGTTGACTCAAAGATGATATGTCTTACCGTGCCAGCAAACGTTGTCTCTCAGCGCAACGCGCCATTCGACCACTTCTGGCCCGCCTGCCGCACCCGGCAAACGGCTTCCTCATGTTCCACTACTCTTCATTCCAAATCCATCTTGGGGACCAGAACCTTCTATTAGCACCCCAAAATCAGCTCAGCTCTCATCACTACACTTTGGCTCAGCTTCTCTACCGCATCCGGGGAACCACTATCGTACTTCCCTAAATCTGATTGAACCTCATCTTCGTCCCGATGTCCGAAAATCTTCATCGGCTGACGTTGGGGTACAAACTGCGATCCTCGCAACCCTTGTGCCTCGGTCAGTTTCTCCGGGCCATTGCGGGAACCCACTCTCCGCTCTGAAGGCTCATCAGGATGGTGACCCCACCGGATGACTCACGGTGCGACGTAGAACCCTGAGCCTTTGGAACAACCCTATATTACGCTTGACGAGCCAGAAGTGCAACAACGAATGAGCTCGCTTATTCTATAACGCACCCCATACCCTACCCCTGAACAGAGCCTCAAAAGGATATGGAGGGCGACTCCGCCCGAAAGCCGTTGGGCCATCTCCCCTCCCCGGAAGACGGCCCTCAGCCCCTAACAGCCAGTCGCTGGCCTCCAGAATGATTCCCTCAGAGATTGAATCTCCAATGGGAATTTGCTCGGCGGGGGACACCCCTCTAAATAGGGGGTATCTTCAACCCTTTGCCCTGAAACTTCCGGGGCCTCCGAACATCCGTCATGCAAGCACGCCAGTCAGCGACTTGATACCGAACGATTTGATAGATAGCAATCCTCGTACCAAACCAAAAACCTTCACTTTTACCGATAAATTCAAGAATCGCTCGGCGAGAGCCACCAAAAATCGGAATTATCCGCGCTCAACCTCCACTTTTCGGAAGAGTCTCGTGCCGCCGTCTCTTGATAACCTCTTGAAAAGTTGGTTGGCGACAGTTTGACCGAGTCTCAGACGTCTCCTATAATTGCGGACAGCCGACTTCCTTCTCGCGCCCGCGACCCTCTCCTTTCATTTCATGAGATAGAGCAAGCTGGCAACACCCTCGGGTGTTCCGCGGGCGGAGGAAGGTGCAGCATCCTTCCCAGCGGCGCTTTGCGCCGGGAGTGACCTAGCCGAAATCTCCGGAATCCGGATCCTTGTAAGGAGTCTCAAACACCGCATGAACCGCACCCTTGTCTTAGCTACTGCTTTGGCCACTGGCCTCGCAGCCTCCGCCCTCCTCGCCCAAGCCCCAGCCACAGCACCGGCTACAGCTGCACCTCACTCGACTTCCGTTGCCCCACCTCAGGCCATTCCCGCAAAGGTCGCGGTCATCGCGTTCGAGCAGGGTGTCGTTGCTACCAATGAGGGTCAAAAGGCCGTCGCTGAGGTGCAAAAGAAATTCGAGCCCAAGAAGGCTACGATTGATACCGAGTCCGCCGAGGTTGAATCGCTCAAGAAGCAACTGCAGGCACTGCCGGCAACCACCTCCGACGAGGAGCGCGCCAGTCGCCTCAAGGCCATCGACACCAAGGAGAAGTCTCTCCAGCGTGACGTGGAAGAGGCGCAGTCCGCCTACAACAGCGATGTCCAGGAAGCGTACGGCAAGGTTGCCCAGAAGTTTGGCGGAACCGCGGTCAAATACGCCCAGGAGCATGGCTTTACCCTGCTCTTGAATATTGGCGGACAGCAGCAGCTCCCGACCGTGCTCTGGTGGCAGCAGGAGACCGATATCACGCAGGCCACCGTCAATGCCTACAACCTGTCGTCTGGCATAGCCGCACCGACACCGTCGGCTCCTACACCTCACCGCACAACCCCGGCCGCTCCGCACAAGTAGTCGCGGCGCAACACGTTATCAGCAACAAAAGAATGGAGGCCCGCGGGCCTCCATTTCTGCGTGCGGCATGACGCTTCATTCGTTCTCTGCTGTCGCGGACTACTCTTCGCCGACCTTCAGCACTGCCAGGAACGCCTCTTGCGGAATATCAACCTTCCCAATCCTCTTCATCCGCTTCTTGCCTTCCTTTTGCTTGTCCAGCAGCTTGCGTTTGCGGCTGATGTCGCCGCCATAGCACTTGGCAATCACGTTCTTGCGGATGGCCGTCACCGTCGATCGCGCGATGATCTTCGAGCCAATCGCCGCTTGAATCGCCACCTCGAACATCTGCCGCGGAATCAGCTCGCGCATCTTCTCCACCAGGACCTTGCCGCGGTCGTATGCCGCGTCGCGATGCACGATCAGGCTCAGCGCATCCACCGGGTCACCGCCAATCAGAATATCCATCTTCACCATCGGCGAAACCCACGTCCCGGCCAGATGATAGTCCAGCGACGCATATCCCCGCGACACCGACTTCAGTCGATCATAGAAGTCCAGCACAATCTCATTCAGCGGCAGTTCGTAGGTCAGCATCACGCGCGTCTCGGATACGTACTCAATATTCTGCTGTCGCCCACGCTTATCTTCGACCAGCTTCAGGATGTTGCCGACATACTCCTCGTTGGTAAGGATCTTTGCGATAATCACCGGCTCTTCAATCTGTTTAATCTCGCTCGGATCAGGCCAGCGCGAAGGATTGTCCACCGTGACCACGCTGCCATCGGTCATCGTGATGATGTACTGCACGCCCGGCGCAGTGATGATCAGGTCGAGGTTGTACTCGCGCTCCAACCGCTCCTGGATGATCTCGAGATGCAGCAGTCCGAGGAAGCCGCAGCGAAATCCGAACCCCAGCGCCACCGACGACTCCGGCTCAAAATTAAAGCTCGCATCGTTGAGCCGAAGCTTCTCCAGCGCGTCTCGCAACATGCCATGCTCATGCGAGTCGATCGTATAAAGACCGGCAAACACCATGCTCTTGATGTCTTCAAAGCCCGGCAACGGAGCCGCGCAGGGCCGGTCGACGTGCGTAATCGTGTCGCCCACCTTGGTGTCGGCAACGTTCTTGATCGTCGCAACAAAAAAACCAACCTCGCCCGCGCTGAGCTCTTCGAGCACGACAGGCTTGGGCGTCATCACGCCCATCGACTCCACGTCGAACTGCCGCCCATTGGACATGATCTTGATGCGGTCGCCCTTGCGTAGTCGCCCATTGATAATGCGAGCCAGCACAATCACGCCGCGATACGCATCGAACCACGAATCAAAAATCAGTGCCTGCAGCGGCGCATCTGCATCGCCCTTTGGCGGCGGCAGAAGCATCACCACCGCTTCCAGAATGTCGGCAACATTCAGCCCCGTCTTCGCGCTCACGCACACCGCATCCGACGCCGGCAGTCCCACCGACTTCTCAATCATCGCCTTGGTGCGCTCAATGTCTGCGCTCGGCAAGTCGATCTTGTTGATGATCGGAAGAATCTCAAGGCCACCGGCGATCGCCAGGTAAGCATTCGCAAGCGTCTGCGCCTCTACTCCCTGCGACGCGTCGACCACCAGCAGCGCGCCCTCGCACGAAGCCAGCGAGCGCGAAACCTCATAACTGAAGTCCACATGGCCCGGCGTGTCAATGAGGTTCAGCTGATACAGATGCCCATCGGAGGCCGTATACATCATGCGCACGGTATGCGCCTTGATGGTGATCCCTCGCTCACGCTCCAGGTCCATCACGTCGAGCACCTGCGCCTGCATCTCGCGCGAGGTCAGACTTCCGGTCAGCTCGAGCAGCCGGTCCGAAAGGGTTGATTTGCCGTGGTCGATGTGCGCGNNCAAAAGAAGACAAACTTTCTCCGCCTCCTCGGTCCCCAGAGGTCGCGCCGCAAGGTCGAGATCTTCTTCGGCACCCTCGAACGCGGCAACGAAGCTCTGCTCGAAACCGTGTTAGCCGACCCCGACGCTGGCCCAACCATCAAGGGTGTGCAGGAGAGACCGACCGATCTCACTATCGGCGAGCACAAGATCAGTGGCTCGATGGCAGCGGACTCCTTCAGCACCATCGTGTTGCACCACAACATCTGAAACCGCTCCAACCAGAATGTCTCTGCCGCGTCCAACCCTTACAATGAGAAGGTTGATGGTTATCTTGCGAACTACCTCCCTTTTCGGGCGCTGCACCGTTGCCCTGACATCCGCGCCGCTGCTGCTCCTGGCGCTCACTGGATGCGCCGGTGCTGGTCACAAAGCCTCTCCTGGCAGTGCTCCCTCCAATGCCACAGCGCCCGCATTGAACCAGCAACAAGCCGCGGATCAGGCCCGGCAAGCCGCCCAGCTCGTCATCGCGGCACAGCACGCTCAGAAGGTGCAGGCCCTCATTGACAAGGCTGAGGCCAGCTATAAATCCGGCGTTGATAACTACCACGCCAATCATCTCGATGCAGCCCGTCAGGACTTCGACTTCGCTGTCGACACCATGCTCTCCAGCGGCATGGATCTTAAAAATGATCCACAACTCTCCGATGAGTTCGACCGGCTGCTCTCCTCCATCAACTCGCTCGAACTCGCGGCTCTCAAGCAGGGCAACGGATTCTCTCCAAAGATTGAAGAGGCACCGCTGGATGCTGCGAACGAGGTCACCTTCCCCTCCGATCCCGCGCTCGTCGGAAAAATCGCGGCTGAGTTGAAAACAACCCAGTCCGATCTCCCGCTCGTGGTCAACGACTACGTCGCCGGTTGGATCCGCTACTTTACCAGCTCTCCCGCTGGTCATGCCCACCTCCTGCGTTCACTCGAGCGCGCCGGAAAATANNGGCTTTCAGCCACAGGCGATGAATGGCAGTTCAGGAGCCGGTGGCATGTGGCAGTTCATGCCCCAGGGTGGCTACGGTCTGGAACGCAACGGCTACTTCGACGAGCGCTTCGATCCTGAGAAGTCCACCATCGCCTACGCGAAGTACATGAAGATTCTCTACAACCAGTTCGGTGACTGGTATCTCGCCATGGCCGCCTACGACTGGGGTCCAGGGCGAGTACAGCATGCCGTCGCGAAGACAGGCTACGCCGACTACTGGGAGCTCTACCGCCGCAACGTCCTTCCCGGTGAGACAAAGAATTATGTTCCGGGCATCATCGCCGCTGCCATCATGGCAAAAAATCCCAAGCTCTACGGCCTTACCGATCTCGTTCCGGACGCCCCAGTGCTCTCCGACGAAGTCACGACGACCTACGCCATCGACATGCGTCTCGTAGCCGACCTCACTGAATCAACCGCTCCCGAAATCGTCGCGCTCAACCCCGCACTCCTTCGCCTCTCCACACCGAGCGACATCCCCTACGTCCTCCATATTCCTCCCGGCACGCATGACATTTTCCTCGAGCGCCTTAAGAACATTCCTCTGGAGGACCGAGATAGCTGGCGTTTCCACGTGATGAAGGAAGGCGAGACACTCGATCAGATTGCCACCGCGCTCCACGTCCGCGCCTCCGAAATCGCCTCCTACAATAACGTCACCGCGGCCCAGCCAGTTCAGCCCGGCGACGAACTCGTCATTCCGATCGCCGCAAGCCGCAGCCTCGCTCCAGGCCAACGTTATAAATTGCGCCGCTCCGATACACTCGTAACCGTTGCCGATCGCTTTGGCGTCACCGTCGAACAACTGCGCAAATGGAACCACCTCTCCTCCAGTCGCGTTGCCCCTGGCCGTTCACTCTACGTTGTCGAGCCCATACGTCTCGCACCAAAAACTCATGCAAAACGCGGACGTCACACTCATGCTGGCTCCAGTGCACACAGCCGTTCCCACAACACAGCCTCACGCAAAGGCAGTTCTCATTCGCACCGCAGTTCACCCCCTTCGCGGACCACAAAGAAGAAGAAGACTTCGTGATTGCGATCACCTTCCGAGGATGCGTTTAGGAACTCGCGTTAAAAATTATGTACTGCCTCAAAAAAGGTGCTTGCTATTTCATAGCTCTGCGCGTAATCCTGTTCATGTCATTCGTGTGAAGATCGTGCATCCAACCTAATGCGATCTCTGCTTCGAGTGATGTAGCAAGATCGAACAGTGCGGTTCAGCGCCACGCCGGTAACGAGTAGCTGGAGAGAAAGTTATGTTGCACGACGACGAAACCATCAAGCTTTACGCCGCAGGCTATGACGACGACGACACCGACGAGGTGATCGATATCGACTCTCTCGACGAAGAAGATGAGGAAGAGGAGTTCAACGTCGTCATCATCGAACATGCCGAAGATGCAGAACTCTTTGCAGCACCTCCCTCCCCAGTGAGGCCCTACCAGCCACCCACCAGACTCTCGATCGAGCCCACCCCCAGTATTCCCAAGACCGTAGCTGCACCGGTATCCAAGAAGGCACCGGCCAAGAAAGCTCCCGCCAAGAAGGCAGTGAAGAAGGCTGCGGTGAAGAAAGCCGTAAAGAAGACTCCGGCGAAAAAGGCTGCCGTGAAGAAGGCTGCGGTGAAGAAGGCCATCAAGAAGGCTCCCGCGAAAAAGGCTGCTGCAAAGAAGGCCGTGCCGAAGAAGGTTGCGCCGAAGAAAGCAGTGAAGAAAGCTGCCACAAAGAAAGCCATCAAGAAGGCTCCCGCGAAGAAGAAAGCTGCGGGCAAAAAGATTTCAAGTTCTGCCGCGAAGTCAACACGTGCTCTGCGCGGCGGTAAGGCTGCCCCTAAAAAGGCAGTCGGCAACAAGAGCACAAGCAATAAAAAATCAACTATGAGAGGTAAGACCTTGGCAACGAAGAAAGCAGTAAAGAAGGCAGTAAAGAAGGCTCCCGCGAAGAAGGCCCCTGCAAAGAAGGCTGTTGCAAAGAAGGCCGTCAAGAAGGCTCCTGCGAAGAAGGCCGTCAAGAAGGCCGTCAAGAAGTAGTCTTCCTAACCCATTACAAGGCAAGCAAAAGCGCCCGGTCCCTCTCACGAGGTCCGGGCGTTTTTGCGTCTTCTCGACCAACGTATCGTGCAGGCCAGCTACTTCTTCACCGCCTCGATCGCTGCCAGGACTTCCCCGCTATGCGCCTGGATATCCTTGACCTCCCACTGCTTCACGACCTTGCCCTCGGGGGAAATCAGGAACGTGTCGCGCTCCGCGTAATGCATCGGACCCGATGATTTGAGGGGCACACCGTACGCCTCAATCACCTTGTGGTTCGGATCAGCGAGCAACTTGAACGTCAGCGAATCCTTGGTGCAAAAGGTCTTGTGGCTTTCAACCGTATCCAGCGACACGCCAAGCACAACCGCGTTCAACGCGTCATACTTCGCCTGGTCCCGCTGAAAATTGTGCGCCTCAATCGTGCATCCACTTGTCATGTCCTTGGGATAGAAATACAGCACCACCCACTTGCCTTTGTAGTCGCTCAGCGATACCGGCTTGTCTTCCTGCGAGGGCAGCGTAAAATTCGGCGCCACCGAACCAATCGGCGCCAGCTCGGCGGCCGCGGCCGCATTCCGTGTCAGCGCAAAACTGCCCGCCAACGCTACTGCACATCCTGCTGCGATCCAACGTTTCCGAAGCATGGGAGTCCTCCTGGGGCGCGTCGTTGAGTACCGAATCTTCGCCATCCGCAATCTTACGCCACCCCTGCCTACGCCCAGCTACAGGATCAAAGCCTCTACGCGCCTCGTATAGCCTCTCCAAGTATCGCGATTCCGTCCGCATTCGCCGCAGCGATCATCGCCGCGCGGTCGAACAGCAGCGTACGTCCCGCTTCCACACACAAACATGTCGCTCCCGCCGCCCGCATCGCGTCGATCGTCGGAACCCCCACCACCGGCACATCGAACCGCATATCCTGATTCGGCTTGGCCACCTTCACCACCGTCAGCCTTCTCTCCAGCGTGCTCGCCTCTTCCCCCAGCGTGCGAAAAATCTCCCCTGCGCGAGCGATTGTTGCATCGGTCCCCTCCATTGCCTCCACCGCCACGCAGGCACCCGCGGCGATCACCACCGTCTGCCCCAAATCGAACCCCGCAATCCCCCGCGCCACTTTCAACCCATACTCGATGTCCCCGCGCTCCGTCTCATCCGGCCCACGGTCGGTCAGCACGCCCACAGGCGCAAGCATCGGTTCCAAAAACGCGGTCGACGACATCAACGTGATGCCCTCATCCTCCAACACCTTCGCAATAGCACCCAGCAACATATCGGTATTGCGAGTCCGCAAATTCAGCAGCAGTTTCGCTAGCCGCCAATCCGGCCGGATGCTCGAAAAAATCTGCTTGTGTTTCACCTGGCCGGCCATCACCGCGCGCGTCACACCCTCGCGCTTGAACATCTCGATCAGCCGCGAAAGCTCCCCCAGCGAGAGCCAATGCACGCTCACACCTTCCGGCTCCCGCGCAGCCCGCTCATTCATCTCCGGCGACGTCTCTTCCTTAATCGCCGCGACCACCACCCGCAACCCAAGCGCCCGCGCAGCATCCAGCAGCAGAAACGGAAACTGACCGTTGCCCGCAATCAGCCCGAGCGCCCTATCCACCCCGGCATCGCTCATGGCTACTTGATCACTCCGCGCTCACTCGCGGCAGCAAACTCCGCAAGATACCTTACATGCTCGCCGCCAGCGCCCTGCGCCAGCATGTCGTGAATCACCGCAAGCGCCTGGGTCGTATTCCGCTTTCCGCTCGTCAGCACTCGCATCGCTGTCGAAAGCTCCCGCAATTCCTCCGCCGAAAACCCCCGCCGCTGTAGCCCCACCTTGTTCAACCCGTACGCATGATTATTCCGCTCCACCGACGTCAGCGAGAACGGCAGCACATCCTGCGTAATCGTCGTCGCTCCGCCGATGTAGCTGTACTTTCCAATGCGGCAGAACTGATGCACCGGGCACAACGCGCCCACCACGGCGAAGTCCTCCACCACCACATGCCCCGCCAGCGTCGCCGCGTTCGCCAGAATGCATCCATCCCCGATCACCGAGTCGTGGCCCACATGCACATAGGCCATCAGCAGGCAATCCGAACCCATCCGCGTCATGCCGCCGCCGCCAGCGGTTCCCCGCGAGATCGTCACATACTCGCGAATCACATTTCCATCGCCGATCTCAACCCGCGTCGGCTCGCCCGCATACTTCAGATCCTGCGGCGCAATCCCCACGCAGGCAAACGAGAAAATTCGATTCCAGTCGCCCAGCGTCGTATGGCCGTCGAGGATCACATGCGAAACCAGCTCGCAGTTCTCTCCCAAAACCACATGCGCGCCAATCGTGCAGTACGGCCCCACCGTGCAACTCGCCGGCACGACCGCGCCCTCAGCCACAATCGCAGTAGGATGAATGCTCACTAGCCGCCAACCTCTTCGCTTGCAGCTTCAACCTTGGGCTTCCGNNACGCCCTTCATCTTCACCACGCGCGACCGCCAGTTCAACACCGTCACCTCGATGCGAAGCTGATCCCCCGGCGTAATGGGACGCCGAAACCGCGCCTCCTCGATCCCCGTGAACACCATCAGCTTATCCTCACGATCGGGAATCTCCGTCAGCAGCAGCGCACCGCCGGCCTGCGCCATCGCCTCAATCGTCAGTACGCCCGGCATGATCGGATAATCCGGGAAGTGTCCGGTGAAGTGCGGCTCATTCACCGTGACATTCTTGATGGCAACAATGCGTACTCGCCGCTCCATCTCGATCACTCGATCGATCAACAGGAACGGGTACCGATGCGGCAGGATTGCCATAATCTCGACGATATCCATCGTCGTCTTTTCAGCGGGCATGGAGGCGGTCGCGGGCTCAGCCACTTCGACCGCAGAAGTTACAGGAATATCACTCATAGCGAGGCTCAGAATACCACCGCGAGCCAGTCTCCCGCGTTACCTGGCCTTCTTCTCCAGCTTCCGGTTCGGATCAAAAAGGTCCGCAGGCAGCTTTGCGTTGTACGTCACCTTCGTCAGAAATCGCTCCCCCGTCATATCCCCGTTGTGCAGCGTCGTGATGGAATACGGCGTCTGAATTCCCTGGATCTCGTGGTAATCCGTAAACTCCNNTTGCCCGTCGTCACGACGCTCACCCGCTCCGCAAGATGCCGTTCCACCATGGTCTCGCCCTCGTACGTCACCAGCACGCCCGGCCGCTTCAGCCACTCCTTCACCACGACATCCAGCGAGTGTTTACGCCGCCGCTGGTAGTCCTCCACATCCTTCGCCGGCAGCGGATGCGTTCCCTTGTACGTAATCTCGTACCCGTTATCGTTCGTCCAGACTTCAGCAATATCTTTATGTGTTCGTCGCAATGAACACCCCATAGTGCGATGTAATAATCA
>DHWW01000001.1 GCA_002413385.1 Granulicella sp. UBA5172 | reverse complement strand
GCCCTCGTAGATGTCACCCACTTGCTGTCCCTCGTAGGCTGTTTGCACATCTTGCAAAACGCTTACCGGATCGAAACCCCAATGCAGCAACTCCGGCGTCTTCAGGTCTACGGCCATCTCAGGGGTTCCCGGTGGAGATTGCATCTGCACGTCCGTCGCCCCCGGCACTCCGTTCAGTACGCGCGCGACCTGCTGGGCTTCGCGGTCGAGCTGATCGAGATCGTTGCCATAGATGTTGACCACGGTCGATGCCGTATACCCGGAGATGGTCTCTTCAATCCGCTCTGTCAAGAAGGTCAACACGGAAAAGCTAAGCCCGGAGAATTGCGAGAGCGTATCGCGAATCTTGCCGACGGCCGCTTCTTCCTCTTCGCCGCCCATCGGCTTCAAGTCGACTTCAATCTCGCTATAGTTCGGTCCCCAGGTGTCCTCCGATTGCTCCGCCCGACCTACCCGCTGGGCAACGGAACGAACGAAGGGCAGCTTGGTGAGCGCTACGGTGACCTCGCGGCCTACGCGAAGGGAGTCTTCGAGCGAAGAGCCAGGCACCGCGATCATATGAACGATGTAGTGTCCTTCGCGGAGCTCAGGCAGGAAGCTTGAGGTAAAGAACGGGAGTGCCGCGACACCCAGGATCGTGACGACGGCGATGCAGCCGATGACGAGGCGTGGCGCGCGCTCCACGCGCGCAAGGATTTTACCGTACTGCTTCTGGAGCCAGAGGACGACTGGAGGTTCGGTGGAGCGGATCTTGCGATGTCCCAGCAGCAGCAGCGAAAGTGCCGGGGTAACGGTGAGCGCCACGACCAGTGACGCCAGCACCGACAGTATGTACGCGATACCGAGTGGAGCGAAGAGCCTGCCCGCTACGCCTGAAAGCGTGAGGATTGGGATAAAGACCAGAATGACAGCAAACGTAGCGTAGACCACCGCGCTCCGCACTTCGATCGAAGCGTCGAAGACGACGGAGAATGCCGAGCGGGGATGCCCGAGAGCGGCATTCTCTCGCAAACGGCGCAGGATGTTCTCGACGTCGATCACCGCATCGTCTACCACTTCGCCAATCGCAATGGCTAAGCCACCGAGTGTGAGCGTATTCAGCGTGAAGCCCATGCGGTCCATAACAGTAACCGCCACTAGTAGGGACAGCGGGATGGCTGAACAGGAGATGGCCGCGACCCGCAGGTCGAAAAGGAACAGGAACAGGATGACGATGACGAACGCGGCCCCGAGGAGCAGAGAGTTCCGCACGTTGTGAACCGCGATGTCGATAAACTTTGCCGGTCTGAACAGATCGGTTCGCATCGCGATACCCTGCCGTTGCAGGGCAGGATTCAACTCCGCAAGTGCGCTGTCCACGCGTGCCGTTACGTCAGACGTGTTTGAGTCGTACTGCCCGGAGATGACCAGCACCACACCGGTCTTTCCTTCGACCGAAGCCGCACCGAAAGGCGGCGCTTGCCCTTCGACTACATCGGCCACCTGCCCGAGAGTTGCATTGGCCCCATTCTGGCGGACCAGCACCGTGGCCGCGATCTGCGCGGGAGTGATTGGCTGGCCCTGCGATTGGATGATGAGCCGTTGATTGGAATTTTCGATGAACCCAGCGCCCAGGACTCCTGTCGCTTTCTGCGCCGCCGTGACAACATCGTTCAACGAAAGACCATAGCGGACCAGTCTGTCGGGGCGCGGCTGGACCTGAATCTGCTTGACCTCCCCGCCAAAGACCGTGACGCTGGCAACACCGGGCACGGCAAGAAGGCGGGGGCGCAGCGTCCAGTCCGCAACCGTCCGTTGATCCATGAGCGACTTGTTTTGCGAGGTGAGACCTATGACCAGCACCGTTCCCGTGGAGAGCGTAAGGGGAGTCATGATCGGTGCGGATACACCATGCGGAAGCTGCCCTGCGAGGGTGGCAAGGCGTTCGTTCACGAGCTGGCGATTGAGATAAATGTCGCTCCCGCTGCGGAAGATGACGGTCGTGATGGAGAGCCCCTGAATCGAGTTCGACCGCAGAGAGTCGATCCCAGTGACGCCATTGATGACGTTCTCGATGGGCTGCGTAACCAGAAGCTCGACCTGCTCGGGTGAGAGTCCGGGAGCCTCCGTCTGTATGGTAACAACGGGAGGCGCAAACTCCGGGAATACATCGTACTTCGCATGCGAGAGCGTGAACAGACCATACCCCAACATGGCCAGAGCGAGCGAAAGGACGGCGCCTCGGAAGCGGAGCGAGAAGCGAACGATAGCACTCAACATAAACTCTTCTCCTTGGCCCCGATCAGTCCTGGTCCGCTTGAATCTGGGAGCTAAACTCTTCGGATAGCAACGTCTGCGCACCTGAACTCACGACATGCGCACCAGTCTGAATGCCTTCGGTCACAAACCATCCATCAGCTTCCGGTCTGCCAGTCTCGACTTGAACACGCTCGAACTTGCCGGGGGATTGCTCGACATAGCACCAGGGAGAGCCTTGCGACCAGACCACCGCGCCAGAGGGAACCACAACCCCGGTCTGCTCCTGTCCCGAAGGCAGGAAGACGCTCACATTGACGCCCGGAACCAGGCCAGCGTGCGGCGCAACGAGATAAAGAAGACTGGGCACCTGCAGGCGCGGATCGAGCTGGGGGAGCACGGATACAAACTGAGCGGTCGCGTGGGTGCCATCCGGGTACTGCACGACCGCCTGTTTCGGCGTAGCAAACGGAGCGGCCGTTGTGCTAGTCACCTGAAGCAGGAACGTTCGCTGCATCAAGAGAGCATCGAGCTGCGGTGAATTGCCCTCAATCCAGCCTGCGACGGCCGGCCCCCAGTGGAGCACAGCGCTTCCCTTTAAGGTTGTGATTGCCTGTTGGGCGTTCTGCACCAGGGCGGCATCACTTTCAGCGGTGGCCCGTGCAGCCTCTACCGTTTTGTCGGCAGCATTCTTACCATCTTGATTAAGCAATCGCAGGCGTTCGTACTCTGCCGAGGATGCGCGTGCATTCGCTCGTGCCCGGATGAGGTCCGTCGCAGGGGTGTTGTAGCTCGCCTTAAGGTCGAGCAGCGGTTGGAGCTGGACGACGACTCCCGTGGCTTGCGCTTCTGCACGTTGCGTAGTTGCGGTCAGTACAGAGGTGAAGATGCCGTTCGCTCGCTGCGCGGCGGGATCAAAGGAGAGAACCGTCTTGCCATCATCCGTTGAGACTCGCGAGGGAGCTTTCACCGGAGCTTCGCGCTGCGCCTCTGCCGCTTGCTCTCCACGACCGGCAACGAAGCCCCCAGATGAGCCCACCGGCCACAATCAAGACCGCCAGAACAAGAACAACACTGCGAACAATTGGTTTCATGACTAACTCCTTCAGGGGCGTGGTGCGCTTTTTGGAAAGGCTGGCGTGACTCCAGAATCGAGTGGCCGTTGTAGAGCGTCTTCAACGAGACCAAGCGCAAGCTGTGTCTGAAGCAAGGCATCCAGCCGGGCGCGTTCCGAGACAGATGTTTGAAGTTGCGCAGCGACGACGGTCAACTGGTCTGCCTCCCCGGCCTTCAGCAATCTGAGGGCGGATTGCTTCTGCTGTTCCAGTTCGCCAACAGCAGCCGTTGCGCCTTCCAGTGTTGCGAAGGCTGCGGCGTATTGCGCCCGCGAGCGGTCAACATCGGCAAGCACTGTGCTTTGAGCAGCGAGTAATTGCGCGCCAGCGACTTTGCGCTGTGCTTCGGCCTCGGCTATCGGACCTTCATTGTGGTTGCGGAGGGGGAGCACGCTCGACACTACCAGCGACAGGAAGTTGGATCCCTCTTCGTAGCTGTAGCCGGGGCCAATGTTGATATCCGGGTACTGCTTGGCGATCTCAAGCTGTAGCCCCGATTGGGCCGCCTCGTACTTTTCGAGCGCACCCAGCACATCCAGCCGGTTTTCCAAGGCCAGCTTCCTTGCAGATTGAGGAGGTAGAGAGTTGGGAACGGGCGGATTGTCTGCGTCGGACCAGACTAGCGTCTTGCCCATGAGCGCGGAATCCGGGATACCGATAGCGGCGGCGAGAGCGGCATGCGTCGTCTGGACATGACCCTCGGCAGCGCTGAGTGTCTGACCGAGGCTGGTCAGATCAATCCGAGCCATTGTGAGATCGGGAAGCGGAATCTCCCCAGCGTGATAACGGGCCTCGGTGAGCCGCACATACTCTTTCCGCAGGTCTACTTCTCTATGCAGGAGTTCGACTGCTCTGACCGAGAACAGATAGTCTATGAGCGCCGCGCGCACCCGGCTCCGCACGATCCAAGCGGTCTGACCGAGCTGAAGACGGCTCGCGGCGCTCAGATGAGTGGCGTTAGCAATCCGGTAACCCCGCTTGCCGGCAGTCTCGATAGGTAGCGAGAAGTCAAACGCTGCGATAGGCTGCGCGCCACTTGGACCCTGATACCCCGGACCAACACTTACCGACGGATTCGGCTTCATAGCAGCGGTCGTGATCGCCGCGCCTGAAGCAGCGGCGTTCGCACGAGCGACATCGAGATCTGGATTGAAGTAATACGCAGCCAGGACGACGGATCGAAGATCCCACGTCGGCAAAGGCCATGAAGGAGCATCAAAACCGCCTTGCTGCTTCATCCATTGGTCGAGGTCGGGATCGTCGAGACTACGGCGGTACAAGGCCGTAGCCGTCGCAGCGGGAGAGATCGGCGCAGCGTGGTATCTGTGCGGAGCACAGCCGGTGAGGAGCGCTGAAAGCAGTAGCGCCCCGATTGCATGGGGTTTCATGGGAACTCCGAGAAGCCAGGGTTCAAGATGCGAGCGCGGGCAGACGTACTGCCGCGAAAGAACCGGAGCCGGGAATTCCTACTAGATTCGGAGGGAAATGATAGTTCTGGGTGGAGAGAACAAAAGCCATTCGGCTTCAAATAGGTGGCTCAGTCTTTGCACATCAGGCGGAATGCCCAAAAACCAAAATGATGACACCTTTGACTCGGATAAACGCGAAGCGACAAGTCGGGCAATCAACACTAGAGTGCCGATGCAAAGCAACAGCATTGATCCCAGCATGAAAAGCGGAAGTTCCGGATCGACACCGAACGGCTGAGGATCGTGGATGTCGAAAGCTTTGTAGAGAAGCACGCACAACATTGCCAGCATGATGCCACTGATAACAAAGGCGAGAATGCGGCTCCGAGACACTGAGGTGAGTATACAAGACTGTCCGAAAAGCCCCTTACTTTCTCTGGGGATCCGCGCTCGCTGAGGCGCCGCTTGTCCGGTGCGTGAGTCGAAATCGGCCTCGCGGTTGCTCCGACTTCTGCTGCCTCGAGCCATCGACTGTCTACTCTGCAGCATCCCTGATCGTTGTTCTCGACTCCGGCATCGGGATAGCGGCTTTCCAGTTCGGTGGTACCTCTCAGGCCGCTCTCGATGCGGCGTTCAGTACCCACATACNNCTATTGCGATCTGCGATCAAATCATTGCGGAGGTCCGCGCGGCGCTTGGATGGAAATTCTCGTGGAAGGATGAAGAAGTCGGCTCGATCCTGACGGAATACATCAGCAACGGGGCGCATGTCGAAGTGACAGGAGGCGTGAGTTCCGCTGTTCTCATAGGTATAACCGAAGGTCCGTTCCTCTCCAAGTTGGATTCTTCTTGAGGAAGCCAAAGGTGTGGCCGATACCGATGTTGTAGTTTGCTCGCGGACGCGATCCGGGTCTGTCGATGTCAGAACCGAACATCACGAAAAGATCTGTACTTGTGCTGGAACTCTGCGCGTGCCGCGGCCAACGATTTGCTTGAACTCGGTCATGGAGCCGACCGCACGGTCGAGCACAATGAGCCGACAGGTTTGTACGTCCACGCCGGTAGAGAGCAGGCGTGACGTGGTGACCAGGACTGGATACTTAGACTCTGGATCGATGAAATTCCCCAGTTGTGCCTGCCCCTCGGCGTCACTGCCCGTGATGCGCATGACATAACGCTGGTTCTCGTCGCACAGATCCTTGTTCTCGTTGACCAATGCGCTGCGCATGCGGGCGGCGTGCTCTTCATCGACGCAGAAGACGATGGTCTTCTGGTAGCGGTCGCCGCTCTCCTTCAGAAATTCCGATACCTTGGCTGCAACCAGCTTGGTGCGGTCGTCAATAACCAACGTACGATCGAAGTCCTTCGTGTTGTAGAGCCGGTCTTCCACCTCCACGCCATCTCGATCTGTCTTGCCAGGCTCGGGACGGTATCCGTCGATATCCACATCGAGGTGAACCTTGACTACTTTATAAGGAGCGAGGAACCCGTCCTGAATGCCCTGGCGGAGTGTGTACGAGTAAACCGGCTCGCCGAAGTAGGTGATGTTGGAGGCGTATGCGGTTTCCTTGGGCGTTGCGGTCATGCCTATCTGGGTGGCATCGGAGAAGTGGTCAAGAATCTCGCGCCATGCCGAGTCCTCGGCAGCGCTGCCCCGATGGCACTCGTCGATAACGATCAGGTCGAAGAACCCCGGCGAAAACTCTCGATAGAGTTTTTTGCGCTCTTCTGGGCCTGTAATTGCCTGGTAGAGCCCCAGGTAGACCTCATAGGCCGTATCAATGCGGCGCTTCTTGTCGACGGCAGTAGTGAGTTCAACCGCAGAACCATCTGAGCGCTCAATGGTCTTGGCATCCGTGCTGAGCTTCGCCATGGCAGCGCCGAAGGGGCGAAAGTCATTGACCATCGTTTGATCGACGAGAATGTTTCGGTCAGCTAGGAAGAGAATCCGCTTCTTACGCTTGGCCTTCCACAGTCTCCAGATGATTTGGAAAGCCGTGTAGGTTTTTCCGGTACCGGTAGCCATGACCAGCAGAATGCGGTCCTGTCCCTTGGCAATCGCTTCAATGGCGGCATTTACAGCGTTGCACTGGTAATAGCGAGGCGATTTACCGCTGCCGTCGTCGAAATAATCCTGGAGGACGATCTTCTCCTCGTCCGCAGTCAATCCCTTCCACGCCCGGTAACTCTCCCACAACTCGGCAGGCGACGGAAACTGATTCAGTGTGAGATTGGTCTCTTTCTCCGCCATGTTGCCGGTACTGTCGTGAAAAAGGAAGCCGTCGCCATTGGAGGAAAATACAAAAGGAATTTCGAGGGTAGCGGCATAGCCAAGAGCCTGTTGGATTCCATCGCCAACGCTGTGGCTGTTGTCCTTGGCTTCGATGATGGCGATCGGGATATTAGGCTTGTAATAGAGGATATAGTCGGCGCGCTTGGCCTTCCCCCTGGTCACCAGCTTGCCCCGGACGATGATTCTCCCTTTAGTGAAGGAGACTTCTTCGCGGATTTGCAGCATGGGGTCCCAGCCCGCGCGCAGAATCGCCGGGCCGATGAACTTGGAACAGATGTCTCGCTCGCTGAGATCTTGTTTGTTCATCTAGTTCTGCGCAGCCGTTCGTAGGAATCTAAGGAAGTTGCAGATTTCCTCGTAGAGTCGGACTGGTGGGCTAAGCGAAAGCTCGACGTCTAGCAGCATAGGGAGAGTCTACTCGATACGGCAAGCAGACCCGCCTGTGAGACGCTCTCCATCTGCTTAGAGATAGGAAGCTATGGCAACAGCCTGCAGCGTGATAGCCCCTCCGCTACATATAACCGGGAACCATGATCGCCCGAAGATCGGTTAGGGGCTTCGGCTTCAACGTAGGCACAACTTTCCCTGACTTGAGATCGTCCAAGTAGTCTGCCCACCTTTGCATCATCAGTCGGCGCTCCCGCAAAAAGGCCACACGATCGTACGCACGGCCGTTCGGATCGATGACTTGGTGGCCAAGCTCGAGTTCGATGAACTCTGTTCGGATGTGCAATTGTTCCACGATGATGGTGCGTGCAGTCGCACGAATGCCATGCCCGCACATCTCCTCTTTGGTAATTCCCATGCGCCGCATCGCCATCAGGATCGCGTTGTCGCTCATGGGACGATCAAAGTCCCGCGCGCCGGTAAAAACATAGGTGTAGGCTCCCGTTAGCGCCTGAACCTCTCGCAGTATCTCCACGGCTTGTCGCGCCAACGGAACAACTAAGTACTCATCTACGTCTTTTCGCCGCGGTTTGGAATCGTCGCGTTTGGAAAGCTTAAGGGTCCACTCCGCCTCATCCAAATCAAAATCCTGCCACTTGGCCTTTCGCAGTTCTCCGGGCCGTACGAATACCAATGGGGCAAGCCGAAATGCAGATCGAACAACAAACGTACCCTTATAAACATCGATTGCGCGCAAGATGTCGGCGATTTCTGCAGGCGTCGTTACCGCCGCAAAATGCTGCTCCTCCAGCGGCTTCAGTGCTCCGCGCAGGTCGGCGCTGATGTCTCTCTCGCATCGGCCGGTCGCAATCCCATAGCGAAACACCTGTCCGCAACTTCCAAGGGTCCGATGAGCGGTGTCCTTTGCATCGCGGTTTTCGATTTTGCGGATTACGCTCAGCAACTCTTTTGCAGTGACTTCTGCGATGGGACGACCGCGCAACTGTGGAAAGACGTCGTTTTCAAACCGCGCATAGACGCGCTTGCGATGGCTTTCCGATTTTGGGTCGACGTGCTCCTTGAGCCACTCTCGGGCAACAACCTCAAAGCTGTTCGCGTCGCCGCTAGCTCGCGCCGCCGTTTGAGCTTTGCGGGCCACCCCAGGATCGATGCCCTGTGCCAACTGGTTGCGGCATCCGTCCCTTGCCTTCCGAGCATTCGCCAAACTCACTGCGGGGTATACCCCCAGCGAGATCCGCTTCTCTTTTCCTGCCCGTCTATATTTGAATCGCCAATACTTCCCGCCCGAAGGATCAACCTCCAGATAGAGCCCCGCTCCGTCGGCCATCTTGTAAGGCTTCGTGGTCACGATGAACTCGGGCTCGTCGTCCGTCTTAGCCGATCTGGCGCCTATGCCCTTTGTTCTGTTCTTGGGCTTGCTCACCTTCGGCGGCCCTGACTCTTGATTGCTCGAGCTAGGCTTCACGGGCTTTTGGCCGCCCTTTACATTGCGAATTTCTAGGTCAGTCAACGGCATTTGGGGGCAACTCTTTCTGGGCCTGGGGGCAACACTTTTTCGGAATGGGGAGTTGCCCCCAATGTTGCCCCCAGACTAGCTGCGCTGTCAAGGAGCACGGTGGGACGGGGTGAGACACCTAACGCTGAAAAATAAGGAGTTATGCTCCTCATGAGACTGGATGGAATGTGCTGGAATGGGGTGGTGGTGGCCAGAGACGGGATCGAACCGCCGACGCCGGCCTTTTCAGGGCCGCGCTCTACCACTGAGCTATCTGGCCTTGGCATTCTTCCGCGCGAGCGCGCCCCTCGGGCAGCCAAGATCGCCCGCCGGGCTCGTGCGTCTCAGCTTCGCCTGCCTGCGGGGGAGGGAATTGCGGACCCATCGGACGACGGGGCCATCGAGAACGTCGAACCACAGTATAGCAATCGCCAGCCCCATCGCCAAACCGCACCGCCCCCTGCGGTATTCTTTGGAGAACTCAAAGCACTGGAAAGGCTCCTGAGCATGGTTCGCGCTCGTATCGCTCTCCGTCTCTTCGCCAGCACCGCCCTCGGTTGTCTCGCCTGTTGCGCGGTCTCGCAAACCCGGCCTTCCACCGCCCTCACTCCCGGCGAAGCCCCGCGCCACCCGAGCTTTTGACGCTGCCGAGAAGAGGGGGCCCGGCGAGCTCTACGCCTTCCTCAAGCACTTCCCCAAGGGCGCCGATCTGCACATGCATCTCTCCGGCGCCGTCTACGCCGAGACCTTCATCGCGGAAGCCGCACGCGAGGGCCTCTGCGTCGCCTCCGTCGAACGCGGGACTCCGGCTACGCCCGAAGGCCAGGACGCCGTCCGCTTCGTCAAACCCCTTCACGACCAGCCCAACGACTGCGCCTCCGGGGAGGTCACGGCGGCCTCCGCCCTCTCCAACCAGCCGCTCTACGACGACCTCGTCGACAGCTTCTCCATGCGCTCCTTCGTCCCCACCGAAGGGATTGACGGCCACGACCAGTTCTTCTCCACCTTCGACCGCTTCAGCGGCCTCAAGTCTGACGCCGGCGAATGGCTCGACGAAGTCGCCACCCGTGCCGCCGCGCAGAACGAGCAATACCTCGAGATCATGCAGACCCCGACGTTCTCCCACGCCGCCACGCTGGGTTACAAGATGGGCTGGCCGGAAGGCCCCGACAAAGAGATCTCGCGCGACCAACTCGCCCAACTCCGCGACCAGCTTCTGTCGGCGGGTCTGCGCGACGAAGTCTCCGTTGACGAAAAAGAATTCGCTGATGCGGAACACCAGCGCGAAGTACTCGGGTCTTGTCATTCTGATCCGCCGCCGCGCATTCCGAAAGACAATCACGGCTATGGAGCGCCATGTCCGGTCCGCGTCCACTGGCTCTACCAAATCCTGCGCGGCTACCCACCGCAGCAAGTCTTCGCGCAAACCCTGCTCGGCTTTGAAGTAGCTTCCACGGACCCCGACGTAGTCGGAATTCATTTCGTCATGCCCGAGGACGGCTACCTCTCCATGCGCGACTACCACCTCCAGATGCAGATGCTCGACTACCTCCATTCCGTCTATCCCAAGGTCCACATCTCGCTGCACGCCGGAGAGCTCGCACCCGGCATGGTTCCGCCTGCGGGCCTCAGCTTCCACATCCACGAGGCCGTCGACCTCGGCCACGCAAGCCGCATCGGCCACGGCGTCGACGTCCTCTACGAAGATCATCCCGAAGCACTCCTCAAAGAGATGGCCGACCAGCACGTCATGGTCGAAGTCAACCTCACCTCCAACGCCGTCATCCTCGGCATCAAGGGCAAGGATCACCCGCTCCACGCCTACATGACCGCGCACGTTCCCTGGGCGCTCTCCACCGACGACGAAGGCGTCTCCCGCATCGACCTCACCCACGAGTACGTCCGCGCTGCCGATGAGCAGGGCCTTACCTACCTCGACCTCAAGCGCTCCGCTCGCACCTCGCTCGAACACGCATTCCTCCACGGCGAAAGCCTCTGGCAGCACACCGACGACTTCACTGCAAAGAAGGCTGGCTGTCCCGCCATCGTCTCCGAACGCACGCGACTCAGCGAGCCGTGCTCGGACTTCCTCAATACGAACGAGAAAGCTGAGCAGGAGTTCGAACTTGAGCGCCGCTTCGCCGCCTTCGAAGCCTCCATTCACTAGCACTCGCGCCCGCCCGATGCGCTAGACTGAATGCCGCCGGCTATTCAACGAGTGGTTGTCACGAAAGAAGGATTTCCGATGAAGCGTGTTCTCTCCGTAGTGCTCCAGTTCATCCTTTTCCTGGTCGTCTTTTTGGTGGGTTCGCTGCTTCCGGGGGCGAACGTACTCCCCACGCTCAGTGTCGGCGCCGGGGCTGGCAGAGTCTTCGTGTACGACGGCGTGCTCCTGATGCTTGCGCTCTATCTCCTGATTCTGTTGATCGCGGCCGCACGCAAACGAATTCATTTCGCGTGGCAGAATTCCACGCTGGCTCTGGTACTTGCATTGATTCTTGGACTTGCGATGAAGTTCGGCTTCAAAAGCATCTAAATCTTTGATGTTTTACGCAATCAAAGATCCAAAACAGGCAGATTGTGATCACAAAGTCGTCGTAGCAACCAGGGTGCATCAGGCCACTTTCCCTACACAATGCTTGTTAGAATGTGATTGCAGAAGCTCATCGCGCTCCAAGGTGCCAGCCGACCCTGATTGGTCGCTGAATTCGGTGGCGCTCGCTGTATATCGGTTGTCCGTAGCGTTGGTAGCATCTCGTCCAAGCCGCTGTCCCATCAAAAGGATTTTCCTCAGATTATGAGCCTCACCTCTCCCGTCCACTCCGCATCAGCCCCCTTCGACATCTCAGAACGCAAAATCGCCTACTTCTCCATGGAGATCGCGCTCGCCAAAACCCTCCCCACCTACTCCGGTGGTCTGGGCATGCTTGCGGGCGATTCGCTGCGCTCTGCTGCGGATACCGGTGTCTCCCTGGTTGCGGTCTCTCTGGTTCATCGTCGCGGGTACTTTGAGCAGCATCTGGACGCCTCAGGTCAGCAGACCGAGAGTGATGTGGTCTGGTCCCCGGAGACGACGCTTCCATCCGTCGGCAAAACCATCTCGATTGTGATGCAGGGGCGCGAGATCAAGCTCTGTGCCTGGCGCTTCGATGTCCTGGGCGTGACGGGTCACATCATCCCGGTATTTTTGCTGGACGCGGACGTTGAGGGCAATGACCCCTGGGACCGCCGGCTCACCGACCATCTTTATGGCGGCGATACCTACTACCGGCTCTGTCAGGAGGCGATTCTTGGCCTGGGAGGAATCCATCTTCTCCACGCCCTTGGATGCCAGCCCGAAGTCTGCCATATGAACGAAGGCCACGCCGCTCTGCTGACCATTGGCCTGCTCGAGGCTCGTCTTGCACCGGCAGGGCTGCACACCGCCACCGATGCGGACGCTGACGCAGTCAAGCAGCAATGTGTATTTACAACGCACACGCCTGTACCTGCCGGCCACGACAAATTTGGTACCGACCAGATGATGCATGTCCTTGGCTCGGAGCGCGCGTCAATCATCGAGCGGTTCGGCTGTCTGCACAATGAGCTTCTCAACATGACCTATCTGGCGCTTCGTTTCTCGCGCTATGTCAACGGCGTATCCATGCTCCACGGCCAGGTCTCGCAGCAGATGTTTCCCGAGTATCGGGTGCATGCCATCACCAACGGCGTCCATGCCGCTACCTGGATTTCGCAGCCCTTCCAGGAATTGCTCGACAAGGAAATTCCTGCATGGCGTCACGACAATCAATATCTTCGCTCGGTCTACGGAATTGAGCCCGAGGTCATTGATGCGACCCATGCGCTTGGTAAACAGCGGCTATTCGAAACGGTGAAGCAGCGGGCTGGCGTCGTCCTCGATCCAAACATATTGACACTCGGGTTTGCGCGCCGCGTCGCCACCTACAAGCGAGCCAATTTGCTGTTGCACTCCCTTGAGCGCCTCGTCGAGATCGCCAATCGCATCGGAGGTCTGCAGATCCTCATGGCGGGCAAATCTCATCCCGCAGACAATGCAGGCAAGGGCCTGATCCGCGACATCTTCGCTGCTGCAGCCAGGCTCGAGTCGAGCAAGTTGCGCATCCTGTATCTCGAGAACTACGACTGGGAACTCGGCGAGCAACTGACCAACGGCGTCGATGTGTGGCTCAACACGCCACTGCGTCCCTACGAGGCTTCAGGCACCAGTGGCATGAAGGCTGCGATGAACGGCGTGCCCAGCCTGAGCGTCATGGATGGATGGTGGGTCGAAGGTTGTGCGGAGAACATTACCGGCTGGTCCATCGAGAACAGCGAAGATGAGGAGATTCAGGCGGGCAGGCTCTATGACAAACTCGAGAACGCCGTCGTTCCACTGTTCGCGGACAAGGTTCGCTGGGCAGAGATGCGGAGACATTGCATCGCCATCAACGGAACCTTCTTCAACACAAATCGGATGCTTGGCCAGTATGTTTCAAATGCCTACTTCCCGCCATCGGCGTCCATTGCGGCGTCCAACCAGGTAGTCGTCAACGACGAAGTGTCCCAGACGGTCCTGGCCTAGCGCCACTGGAAGCGGCTAAGCCTGCCGCGCTACGATAAGGCTCAGGAGACCACCATGCAAGTAGGCGACCTCGTAGAAAACTTCACCCTGCCCGATCAGGACGGCAACACCGTCAACCTCACCGACTTCGCGGGCTCGCCCGTCGTCCTCTTCTTCTATCCCAAGGCAGACACGCCCGGCTGCACCATCGAGGCCTGCGGCTTCCGAGACCACTTCAAGAAGCTCCAGAAGACCGGCGNNTCCGCGACCACTTCAGGAAGCTCCAGAAGGCCGGCGTCGTGGTGCTCGGCATCTCGCGCGACACCGTCAAAGCCCAGAAGAAGTTTGCGGACAAGTACGACCTGCAGTATCCGCTCCTCGCCGACGCCGACCAGACGATCTGCAATCGCTTTGGCGTCATCAAGCCAAAGACCATGTACGGCAAGCTGGTCTCCGGCATCGAGCGCACCACCTACGTCATCGGCCCCGACCAGAAACTCATTCATGAGTTCAACAAGGTCAAGCCCGAAGGC
Organism: Granulicella sp. UBA5172; assembly: GCA_002413385.1. Classification (GTDB taxonomy): domain Bacteria; phylum Acidobacteriota; class Terriglobia; order Terriglobales; family Acidobacteriaceae; genus Granulicella. Next base: position 2,335 of record DHWW01000001.1, on the reverse strand, counting down.
CACGCCGAAGAAGTCCTCGCGCTGCTGAAGAAGTAAGCATGACCAGCCCGTTTATCCCGGCCGAAGCATCTCTTGCAGGAGCGGCTCTCGCCGCCGCCGCCGGCCTCACGCTCACCTACGCTGCGCTCAGCCCCGGTTCACAGCTGTTCGGCCACACCATCGTCGCCGGGAACGACACCAACGAAGCCGCGCTCACCTATGACGACGGCCCCAACGACGTCGCCACCGACGCTCTCCTCGACGTCCTCGCCCTCCACAACACTCGCGCCACGTTCTTCATGATCGGCAGCTTCGTCCGCCAGCGTCGCGAGATTGTCCGTCGCGTCCACGCAGCCGGCCACCTCATCGGCAATCACACCCAGACGCACCCCTGGCTCAGTTTCCAGTCCTCACGCGTCATCCGCGAGCAGCTCAGCGCCTGCAATCAGGCACTCGAGGACGCCATCGGCGCGCCCATCCNNTCCGCCGAGCGCATCCTCGCCAACGTCGAGCGTGGCCGCCAGCGCGCGCAGCGTCATCGCACCGGAGCCAACATCCTTCTCCACGACGGCCATCAGCAGGGCATTGGCACCGACCGCGCCGCCACCGTCCAGGCCACCGCCGAGCTGCTCCAGCGCTTCGCCCGCGAGGGAACACGCACGGTTACAGTCGACGCATGGGGTTAAGCACCGGCATTCGGACCCTGAAGTTGTGTTGTGAAATGGGGGAAGATGGTGCGCCCGAGAAGATTCGAACTTCTGACCTACAGCTTCGGAGGCTGCCGCTCTATCCAGCTGAGCTACGGGCGCACGTTATAAATCAATAACATACCTTCTTTGCGATTTTCACAATCCCCACACGGTGCTGGAACCGACCTCAAGCAGGGTCGATTTTGTGGGGATCTCGTCCGAATTGGGGCAACGGACGCGCATGAGTCAAGCATATCAGAGGGATCGATCAGGAGGGTCCGGAGACTGCGTGGGGGTGACGTTTGGGAATGGCGTTACAGGGTAAGGGGCAAGATGCGGCAGGAAAAGTTCTCTTTCGCAGACTACCCCAATGAAAAGGCCCTTTGGATCCACTTGGAGGCTTCGGTCCGCCTCTTGAACCAAGGCGCTGAAAAGCCGGTTCCGGTGGCGGCCACCATGGGATTGGTCATAGAGAAGTATCGAGACGCGTATCTCCCTACGCTGGCGAAAAGCACTCGGAATACCGACGGCTCTATGCTGCGGGTCCATATCGAGCCCATGTGGGGATCTGTGGGGATTTCTGATGTTCGGCCCAAGGATGTCGATGAATGGCTGAGATCGCTCACAATCTCTCCCTCTTCCAAGGGGCGAGCACGGAGGCTGCTCAAGCAACTTTTCGACAAGGCCATGTTTTGGGAGTTGATTCCCCTGGGCATCAATCCGATGACACTGGTGAAGGTAAAGGGCGTATCAAAGCGCCAGAAGAAGGTTGTGCTGCTGACCCCCGCGCAGGTGGTGGCGCTGATCGCAGGGCTGGAGGAGCCCTACAGCGTCATGGTACTGATCGCAGCCAGCCTCGGTCTGCGCGTCGAGGAGATCGTAGCGCTTCAGTGGGATGACTGCGACTTCGCCGCAAAGACGTTGACGATTCGGCAGGCGTTCACGCACGCAGAGCTCGGTGCGCCTAAGTCGGAATCCTCGGCGGCGACGTTGCCCATCTCCGCTGCACTGGTGAAGGCGCTCAAGGCGTACAAGCCTAAGGCGAAGACCGAGTGGTTGTTCCCCTCCAGGATCACCGGCGGTCCACGCTCCGCTGACATGATTCTCAAGGACTATATCCGCCCCGCGGCAGCGAAGCTCACCCTTCCCAAGATTGGATGGCACACGTTCAGACACAGCTACCGCGCGTGGATCGGCGGAGGGAATGCGACCATGAGTCAGCAGAAGGACATGATGAGGCACGCCGATCTCAGCACCACCATGGGCTATGGGGGAACCCCGGTCGAGGAGATGAGGCCACTCGTGGATGCCGTGGCGAAGAAGCTCAAGATATAGGCCGTTCGCTCTTCGCGGATGCGCTGGATGGAGCGGCCTCTTTGGACGGCGAGCCTGATGGCGGTACATGGTCATCCCTCGTCCTCTGACAGCCATGCCTCAATGCGAGGACGAGAGAAGCGCCAGCGATTTCCAATTTGACGGCCCGGGATTTCACCGGCAGCGGCCTTCAGTCTTACGGTAACCGGGTGGATTCGAAGCATGGTGGCGAGATCCAGCACGGTAAGTACATCCGTCGCAGTCGTAGCGAGGTTCAGGTCAGAGTCTTTCATATAGGTCAATACCGGTTTTGGTCACTCATCCCCAATTCTTAGAGCATTTCCATAGTCACT
>DHWW01000194.1 GCA_002413385.1 Granulicella sp. UBA5172 | reverse complement strand
TTGCGGACACGCTGGACATTGCGATTGAGAAGCTGAACATGGATCGCACGATCCAGTCGCGGGTGAAGCGCCAGATGGAGCGCGCGCAGAAAGAGTACTACCTCAACGAGAAGATCAAAGCGATTCAGAAGGAACTTGGGCGCGGCGAGAAGAGTGAATTCGACGAGCTGAAGAAGAAGATTGAAGAAGCAGGCATGACCAAGGACGTGCAGGAAAAGGCCATGCAGGAGCTGAAGAAGCTGGAGGCGATGCCGCCGATGTCGGCTGAGTCGACGGTGAGCCGGAACTATCTGGACTGGCTGCTGGCGGTACCGTGGAAGAAGCGGTCGAAGGAAATTCGTTCGATCGAGAACGCGGAGACGGTGCTGAATGAAGATCACTACGGGCTTGAGAAGATCAAGGATCGCATCCTGGAATTTCTTGCGGTGCGGCAGTTGGTGAAGAATCCGAAGGGATCGATTCTGTGCTTCGTTGGACCTCCGGGCGTNNGTAGGTAAGACGTCGCTGGGGATGTCGATTGCGAAGGCGACGGGGCGGAAGTTTGTGCGGCTGTCGCTGGGTGGCGTGCGCGATGAGGCGGAGATTCGCGGACATCGCAGGACGTACATTGGAGCGCTGCCGGGACAGATTATTCAGTCGATGAAGAAGGCTGGGACGAAGAACCCGGTGATCATGCTGGATGAGATCGACAAGATGGCCTCGGACTTCCGCGGCGACCCGTCGTCGGCGCTGCTGGAGGTGCTGGATCCGGAGCAGAATAATTCGTTCCAGGACCACTATCTCGATGTGGAATACGACCTGTCGCAGGTGTTGTTTGTGGCGACGGCGAATGTGCTGCACACGATTCCCAGGCCGCTGCAGGACCGCATGGAGATTCTGCGGCTCGTCGGCTACACTGAGCTCGAAAAGCTGGAGATCGCCAAACAGTATTTGGTGAAAAAGCAGCTTGAGGCGACTGGCCTGACGAGCGAACAGGTCCAACTTTACCGACGATGCGCTGCGCGAGATCATTCGTGCGTACACGCGCGAGGCTGGCGTTCGGAACCTGGAGCGCGAGATCGGTAATGTCTGTCGCAAGGTTGCGCGGAAGGTCGTGGGCAACGACAAACATACGGAGCCGGTGACGCTGGAGTCGTTGAGCACGCTGCTGGGCGTGGCGAAATATCGCGACTCGCAGGTGCAGGAGAAGTCGGAGATTGGGCTTGTGACCGGGCTGGCATGGACGGAGATGGGCGGATCGATTCTGCAGACGGAAGTGCAGGTGCTGGATGGCAAGGGTAAGATGACGGCGACGGGGCAACTCGGCGACGTGATGCAGGAGTCCGCGCAGGCCGCACTGACGTACATCCGTTCGCGGTCGCATCATCTGGGGCTGCCGCGAGACTTCTATCGCAACGTCGACATTCATGTGCACGTGCCGGAGGGAGCGATCCCGAAGGACGGGCCGTCGGCGGGCATTACGCTGGCGACAGCGTTGGCGAGCGCACTGACGAAGATTGAGGTGCGGCGTGACATTGCGATGACCGGCGAGATTACGCTGCGCGGCAAGGTGCTGCCTATCGGCGGTCTGAAGGAGAAGCTGCTGGCGGCGCATCGCGCGGGAATTCGCGAGGCGATTCTTCCGGCGGACAACAAGAGAGACTTGGCCGATCTTCCCGACCTGATCAAGAACGAGATGAAGCTGAACTGGGTGGAGCAGATGGATGAGGTGCTGGAGATTGCGCTGGTGAGCAGGCCGCTGAAGCTGGCTCCCGAGACCCCGGAGGCGCTGGCCGCGAGTGCTCCTCCACCGATTCCACCGCAGGAGCCAGCGGCGAACATCGCGCGACAGTAGGCGGTTATTTATCGAAAAGAACAACAGAAAAGCCGAGCCCTCTGGGTTCGGCCTTTCTATTGCGGTCATCGCGCCTGGCGGAAGAAAGCTAAGCCGCTTTGCGTCCGGAGATGAAATGAAAGACGAGCGAGATGAGCGCGAAGATAAGGAGGACGTGAATCAGAAATGCAGTGATGTGAAAGAGGAAGAAAAATCCAGCCCATGCAAGAACCAGGATAAGAGCAATCAGTAAGAACATCGTTTGCCGCCTTGTGTGATGGAATGTCCAGCGTCCGCCAATCCTATGTAAGAGGGGATTCTTTAGGGGTGCGTTGCTTGCATGGTTAGATTTTTGTTGTGATTGGCTGGATAACAGTGTCGAGCAGGAGGGCATCTATCTATCAGTCTTACTTATTGGAGGTATTGTCTTGGAACTAATTATCGTCATTGTGCTGCTGCTTCTTCTCTTCGGGTCCTTCCCTACATATGGGTATTCGCGCAACTGGGGATATGGTCCGAGCGGCGGACTGGGTACGATTCTGATCATCGTCCTGATTCTTTGGCTGCTCCACATTATCTAAAGTACGAATTCGACAGTTTCAGAAACGGCAATAACTTCGCTAAGATGAAAGGCGCGCAGAATGCGCGCCTTTCCTATGCCTACGATGACGACTACTCCCTCCGGCAATCTTCGCGTTAGTGAGCTTGCTCCGCATTTTATTCAGTCTGAGATACGCGCCATGACGGTCGCTTGCGCAGACGTTGGCGGCATCAATATGGCGCAGGGCGTGTGCGATACGGACCCGCCGCATGCCGTGGTCGAGGCGGCGATCGAGGCGATTCGGTCGGGGCACAATATCTATGCCCGGCTGGATGGGATTGCGCCGCTGCGTGAGGCGATTGCGCAGAAGTTTGCCAGCTTCAACGGGCTCCGTGTTGATCCGTATTCGCAGGTGCTGGTAACGAGTGGGGCGACGGGCGCGATGAATGCGGCACTGATGGCTCTGCTGAATGCGGGCGATGAGTGCGTGGTGTTTGAGCCGTTCTATGGCTATCACGTGAGCACGCTGCGGGCGATGCGGGTTGTGCCGGCGGTGGTGCCGTTGGCGGCGCCGGAGTTTGCGCTGGATGTGGAGCGGCTGCGCGCTGCGATTACGCCGCGTACTCGCGCGATGATTTTGAATAGTCCATCGAATCCTTCGGGCAAGGTCTTTTCGNNTTGCGACCATTCCGGGGATGGCAGAGCGGACGATTACGATCTCGGGATTTTCGAAGACATTTTCTGTGACGGGGTGGAGGTTGGGATATCTGGCTGCGAGTGAACGGTGGCTGCCGGCGATTGGGTATTTTCACGACCTGATTTATATCTGTGCGCCATCGCCGCTGCAGCATGGTACTGCGGCGGGGCTGTTGCAATTGCCGAAGAGCTTCTATGAGGATCTGGCGGTGGAATATGAGGCGAAACGCGATGCGATTTGTGCGGCGCTGACAGGCGTTGGGCTGACGCCTTCGATTCCTGCGGGGGCGTATTACGTGCTGGCGGATTCGACGAGCATTGCGGGGGCGGATGCGAAGCAGAAGGCGCGTCGGCTGCTGGCGGATACGGGGATTGCCGCGGTTGCGGGGTCGGCGTTTTTTGCGGCGGATGCGACCGGGGTGAATCCGGGGGAGAATCTGCTGCGGTTCTGCTTTGCGAAGAAGGATGCGGAGTTGGCGGAGGCTTGCCGGCGGCTGGGTGCGTATCGCGGCTGACTCATGAAAAAAGCTGCAGCAGCCAAGGCCACCGCAGCTTTTGGTTTTACGCGAAGCGTTACTCGCCGTGCGCGCAGGACCCGCCGGCTATGGAGGGGATGAGCATGACTTCGTCGCCGTCTTCGAATTGGTGGGCATCGCCGCCTAGGAAGCGGATGTCCTCGTCGTTGACGTAGACGTTGATGAAGCGGCGGAGTTTGCCGTTGTCGTCTTTGACGTTTTGCGAAAGTGCGGGGAATTTGGTGTCGAACTCGGCTAGCAGGCCGGGGAGATTGCTGGCCTGGGAGTCGAAGGATTTCTGGCCGTCGGTGTGGCGGGCGAGGGCGGTGGGGAGAACGATCTTCACGCTCACCGTGCACCTCCTGCGAGCTCGAGGTTGGCGTCGGCGTTGATGAGTTGGCCGTCGATGGCGCGGATGTACTCGTCGAAGGCGGCGAGCTTGGGCTTGACGGCAACCTCGGTGGCGTAGCGGCCTTCGAGGGCGTCGGTGGTCTTGAGGCCGTTGCCGGTGATGCAGACGACGGTGGTCTCGTCGCGACCGATGCGGCCCTGCGCGTAGAGGCGGGCGGCTACGGCAGTGGTGACGCCTCCGGCGGTTTCGGTGAAGATGCCTTCGGTCTCGGCGAGTTCCTGGATGCCGGAGACAAGCTCGACGTCGGAGACGTCCTCGGCCCAGCCACCGGTTTCCTGAATCATTTTGGCGGCTGCGGGGCCGTCGGCGGGGTTGCCGATGGCGAGCGAGCGGGCGATGGTGTTGGGGCGCTGCGGCTCGATATAGTCCCAGCCGTTCTTGACGGCCTGCGAGATGGGCGAGCAGCCGGTGGCCTGCGCTCCAAAGAAGCGAACGTCCTTGTGCTCGACCAGACCAAGGGCGATGAGCTCTTTGAAGGCCTTGCGGATTTTGCGGATGAGCGAGCCGCCGGCCATGGGGCAGACGATGTTGTCGGGCAGGCGCCAACCGAGTTGCTCGGCGATCTCGTAGCCGACGGTTTTGGAGCCCTCGGCATAGTAGGGGCGGAGGTTCACGTTCACGAAGCCCCAGTTGTATTCGTCGGCGATCTGGGTGCAGAGGCGGTTGACGTGGTCGTAGTTGCCGTCGATGCGGACGAGGCGCGCGCCGTAGACCTGGGTGTTGAGGATCTTCGCGTACTCGAGGTCGGCGGGGACGAGGATGCAGGCCTTGAGGCCGAGGCGGGCGGCTTGCGCTGCGGTGGAGTTGGCGAGGTTGCCTGTAGACGAACAGCCTACGGTCGTGAAGCCGAAGGCCTGCGCGTTGGCGAGGGCGACGGCTACGACGCGGTCCTTGAAGCTGAGGGTCGGGAAACAGACGGAGTCGTTTTTGACGTAGAGATTGTCAGCGCCGATGCGCTTGCCGAGGTTCTTGGCGCGCACGAGGGGCGTGAAGCCGACGGGTAGGTCGGGGAGGAAGCCTTCGGGGATGGGGAGGAGTTCCTTGTAGCGCCAGATGTTGGCGGGACCGGCGGCGATGGACTCGCGGGTGAAGCGGCCGCGGACGGACTCCAGGTCGTATTGGACTTCGAGGGGGGCGAGGCAATCGGCGCAGGCCGAGAGGGGCTGGTTGCCGTAGCTCTTGCCACATTCGTTGCAACGCAACTCATATTTGGTTGCTGAAGGCTCATATTTCGTACAGGAAGACACCATTGTTCGACTCCGATGATCGAAGGGTGATGGTCCTGGAAGCCGCTCTCTATTATCTGGGGGAGGTACGGAGGTTCGTGGATTACAGGCTCTGATACGGGTCTGCTTCCACCGAATCCCATGTACCCTGTCGCCAGGAGAGAGTTGACACCGGTACTGTGTTTTGTCCGGTTGTCGTGGCGTCGTAGGGCTCGTCCCTCAACCACTCTGCATGAAATTCGACCCGCCGTAGCGAGAGGAATACTTAATTCATATCACCGAACGGCCGGGTTTGCAACCGATTTTTCCGCTTTGCAGAGAGACGCTGATCACAATGGGCCGAGGAGCTGGGCTCTATACTCACAGAAAGAATATGCCGATGACGAACGAACTTCGAGCTGCAGGCGCAGAAAAATCTGCTGAGATTGCGGCACCAGCGTTGGTGTTGGACCGCGTTTCGCGGCTGTATGGGAGCTTTGTAGCGCTGCGCGAGGTTTCGGTGACGCTGGCTGCCGGGTCGAGCGTGGTGATGCTGGGGGAGAATGGCGCGGGGAAATCGACGCTGCTGAAGCTGATTGCCGGCCTGACGTCGCCTACTTATGGGAGCGTTTCGGTGTTTGGCGAGAGCCCGCAGGACCAGCGCGGACGGATCGCGTATATGAGCCACGCGACGATGCTGTATGACGAGCTTACGGGGCTGGAGAACCTGACGTATTTCGGGAGCTTGCATACCGACGGGGCGAGCCGTGGGGAGCTCGAACTGCAGGCAGCAGAGGCGTTGCGCGAGGTGGGGCTGGATCCGGAGCAGGGTTCGCTGAGGGCGCGGAGGGTTGGGGAGTACTCGCAGGGGATGCGGCAGCGGGCGTCGCTGGCGCGGGTGTTGCTGTCGGAACCGGATTTATTGCTGCTGGACGAACCGTTTTCAAATCTGGACGTTGGCTCGGCGCAGAGAATGATTGAGCGGCTGCTGGCGTATGTGGCCGAGCCGAGCCGGAGTGGTCTGGCGCGCACGTTGCTGCTGACGACGCATCAGGCGCAGTTGGCGCAACCGCTGGCGCAGGCTACGTTGACGCTGAGCCAGGGGCGGCTGGTGTCACTGATTGAGACGGGTAGGCTATGAGCCACGCAGGTAAGGTCAACCACGAGAGGGCTGGGAAAACGAACGCGGCGCGACTGCTGGATGCGCTTGGGATTCAGTATGAGTTGCGGGCGTTTGAGGTTGATCCGGAACATGTGTCGGCGAGCGAGGTGGCGGAGAAGATTGGCTTGCCTCCAGAGCAGGTGTTCAAGACGCTGGTGACGCGGGCGAGTGATGGCGAGCATTTTTTTGCGGTGGTGCCGGGGGACGTTGAATTGGATTTGAAGAAGCTGGCTGCGGTTGCGGGTGCACGCAAGGTTGAGCTTGCGGCGTTGAAGGACGTTGAGCCGCTGACGGGGTATGTTCGGGGCGGGGTGACGGTGCTCGCTGCGAAGAAGGCCTTCCCTGCTTTTGCGGGCGAGACGATTGAGCTTTTTGACGTGATTTCGGTGTCTGCGGGACAGCGGGGCTTGCAGTTGCTGCTGGCGCCGGGGGATTATTTGCGTGCGACGAAGGCATCGCTTGCGGACCTGTCGAAGAGCGCTGGGGGGCACGCATGAACTACGCTCAGCACGTGCTGACGCACCTGCGTAAAGATTTGCGTTTGGAGTGGCGGACGAAGGACTCGATCAACGGGATGCTGTTCTTTGCGCTGCTGGTGGTGGTGGTGCTGGCGATTGCGTTTGATCCGGCGTCGTACCCGACGATGACGCGGCAGATTAGCGGCGGGCTGCTGTGGGTCGCGCTGCTGTTTGCTGCGATGACGGCGCTGAATCAGTCGTGGGCGCGGGAGACGAGCAACAACGTGCTCGATGCGCATCGACTGTCGGCGGCTCCGGCGTCGGCGTTGTTCCTGGGTAAGGCGCTGGCGAATTTTCTATTTGTGACTGCGGTCGAGGTGGTGCTGGCGCCAATCTTCACCGTGTTTTATAACCTGCATCCGCTGGGCGAGACATGGAAGCTGCTGATCATCCTTCCGCTGGGGAACGTGGGCGCTGGTGGTGAATGGAACCTTCTTCGCGGCGTTGAGCCTGCGGTCTCGCAACCGTGAAACGCTGCTGCCGCTGGTGCTGCTGCCGATTTCAATCCCGGCGCTGCTGGCAATGATCCAGGCGACGACTTCGGTACTTACGGGCGAGTTCGAGCCGACGTTGTGGATCAAGGTTCTGGTCGCGTATGTGATTGTGTTCACGATCGCATGTGTTTTGCTATTTGAGACGATTCTTACCGCCGATTAGAGGCAGGATCCTTCTGCACAAGGGCAGTGACGCGATAAGATCATGGATGGTGACTAACATTCGTAAATCTTCCGGAACGATGCCGAAGTGGGCCCTGGCCTGGTTTGCCTTGACCCTCGTGATGCTAGCTTTTGGCTTCTACAAAGCCATGACAGCGCCTACCGAGGCGACGATGGGGAACCTGTATCGCGTCTTCTTTTATCACCTGCCGCATACAATTTTGAGCTTCGTGTTTCCGTACCTGAATTGCGGCGCGTCGCTGCTTTATCTGTTCTGGCGCAACCGCAATGTGGAGCGGGCGGCGGGTGCGGATGCGTTTGCGCTGGCGTCGGCTGAGGTGACGGTGCTGTACTCGACCGTTGGTCTGGCGACAGGCATGCTGTGGGGACGGGCGGCGTGGGGCATCTGGTGGGCGTGGGATGCGAGGATGACCACCTATCTTCTGCTTTGGCTGCTGTACGTCAGCTATTTACTGGTGCGGAGGTTTTCGGCAGCCGGACAGACGGCGGTCATTTCAGCGGTGCTGGCGATCTTTGCGGCGATTGATGTTCCTATTTGTTTCATGTCGATTCGCTGGTGGCGCACCCAGCATCCGGCGGCAGTGTTTGGGGGCGGAGCGGACTCCGGGATCGACCCGAGCATGGTGCCAGCGGTGTTGTGGAACATGCTCGCGTGGGCGATGTGGGGAGCGTTTGTGCTCGGCTTGCGGTATGCGATTGAGCGCCGCCGCCAACGTCAGGCGAACGCGTATGCGCTCGGCTTTCTCGGGGACGAAGGTAGTTCAGGATTTCAGGAGACACGATGATTCCCTTCCATACACTTTCTCAGCGCCATCTCGTCTATGCGTATTGTGTGGTCTGGCTGCTGGAGTTCGGATACGGCGCATGGCTCGTCGCGCAGTGGCGCAAGAGCAAGGGATGAACCCTGCTGCTCGCATCTACTCGAAGTTGAAGACCTACAGCAGGTGTGCGCTCCTGCTGGCGCTTCTGTCAGCCTTGGGGGTTAGCGGCTGCGGACGAAATCAATTTCCCAATTACCCGGCTAATTATCATGAGTTTGCGTATATCTCGAACGGCGCGGCGAACACCGTAACCGTTCTGGATCTGGTGTATCTGCGGCAGGACCGGGTGATCCAGGTGGGACGGGAGCCGACGGGTCTGGCAGTCAACCCGCTGCGGAATGAGGTGTACGCGGTCAATGCCGGGAGCGATTCGGTCTCGGTGATCGATACCGCCGCCAACCGCGTAGCAGCGACGATCGGTGTGCATCGGACGCCTTATATGATCGATGTTGCGCCGGACGGCAAGCGCGCTTATGTGGCCAACTCCGGGTCCAATACGGTGAGCGTTCTGGACCTGGACAAGCGCCGTGAGATTGCAGTGGAAGCGGCGGGTGAAGGGCCAGGGGTCGCGCGCGTGTCGCCGGACAACCGAACGCTGGTGGTGAGCAATAGGATTGCGGGTAGCCTCTCGGTATACAGCATCAACGCTTCACAAGAGCATCCCCTGGAGTTCCGCGAAGCCTTCCCAGGATGCATTGGGGCGACGGATATTGCGATAGTAGCCAACTCTACAAGCGAGCCGCAATCGGGTTCGAAGGCCTTCGTTGCGTGTTCGGGAACGCACCAGGTGATGGTGGTGTGGCTGGCCGCGACGGCGGATTCGTGGCGCGGCAAACAGGATGCTTCGCTGCAGCACGACCATATGCTTTGCCTGCTGGATGTGGGCAAGACACCGACCCATCTTGCAGTGAAGCCCGATGGCGGCGAGGTGTTTACGACGAACTTCGGATCGAACAGCATCTCGGAGATTTCGACGTGGACCAACGAGGTGCTGGGCACCTACATGATCGGATCAAAGCCTGCGAGCGCAGTGATCAGCAAGGATGATTCGAGCCTGTGGGTGACGAACTTCGGGGCGGACTCGGTGGCGATGTACAGCATCGACGATGGGCACGTAGAGGCCAGCGTCCACACCGGATCGCAGCCCGATGCCATCGCCTTCTCCGCGGATGAACACCTGCTGCTGGTGACAGACTCGGGCTCTGCGGACGTTACGGTGATCCGCACCCAGAGCAAAGAAGGACCCACACTGTTCACCATGCTGCCCTCCGGCGGACATGCGAACGACATTGTGGTGAAGTCCTTCCACGCGAAGATCTAGTAGCAGCGTGGGGCATTGTGGATCGTTAGTTTACGGCATCTTCGCGTGCGATGTCGGCCTTGCGTGCCTCGCGGAGTGCATGGCGCGTGGCCGAGACATAGGCCCCAGCGAGCAGCAGCAGCCCACTGATGAACGCCCACATGATCAGCCCGACCGACACCTCGAACGGCCCGTAGATGGAGCGAAAGTCCAGATGCGGCAGCGCCATGATGTAGAGGTATTTGGCGATCTCCCACAATACCCCCATCACGATCGCGGTCGGCAGAACAGCGAGTGCTGGGATTTTGCGGTTGGGCAGTACCCAGTAGACGAGGAAGAAGAGTCCGATGCTGGCGATGACCGCGCAAATCCTGAGGAAGCTATCGCCGATGAAGGTGAAGAAAAAATTGTTGGTGTGTCCAAAAAAGATGAAAGCCATCACAGAGCGCCTGCGCTGCACTGAGGCCAACGGACACCATGGCAAGCACGCTGACACCGGCCGAAAGACCGAGCGCGACGATCTGATTATGAAGGTAATTGCGATTCTTGCGAACGCCCCATACGCTATTGAGCGCTACTTCGAGGGGAAGGAATATGCCCGTCGTGGTGATGAGCAACATGATGACGGAGAAGATCCTGGTTCGAGTGTGAGCAAAAGCCAGGATGCGCATATTGCGCATGACGAAATCCTGATTGCTGGGGAGAAAGTTTGACATCATCTGACCCACGACGTCGACCAGTCTTGTGGAATGGAAGACTCGTTGGGCGATCGTCAGCATAAGCACGATGAATGGGAACAGAAAAAGGATAGCCTGGGCGGCTACGCTGAAGGCGTAGGTGTGAACCTCTGTCTTGGTCATGTAGTGGGCGAGCGCGACGATCTGCTGCCAGGTTCCACCTACAGCGACTGGTACTGTAGGCGAAGCCGCCAGATCAGGCGAGAGGCTCTCCTCTCCGGCAATCGTCGCTGGGCCTGCGTTCGTGGCCTGTCCGATGCGGTCTGCGGAGGTGGGCTTTTTCGGGCCCTCGGGTGATTTTGGTGAAACGATGCTGAGCTTCTCGAAGGCCATGAGACCAGTTTACTTGGCAGCTCCGCGATGGTCTGCGAAACCTTCGAAAATTGCGGGCGATGCAATGCCTGCATCTAAGCGCGCAACCGAGCAGCAGCCCAGGCTGCGGCCTCTGCCAACACGGGATCGTCTTCGGCGGTCCAGACATCGAGTTGGCGGGAGAAAATGCGCTTCGCCGCTGTTGCCCATGGCGATCGCCACATTGCGGTGAATACGCTTGCGCCGGGNNTTGCCCATGGCGATCGCCACGTTGCGGAGGAGACGCTTCCGCCGGGTGCGCTCCAGCGGCGAGTTGCGGAAGACGCGGTTGAAGGCGGGGCCATCCATAGCCGCGAGCCAGTCGAGCGCGGGGTTGATGAGCTCGCGACGCGGCGGCAGGGGGCTGGCGCGCGCGATAGGTGCCTTGCGGTTCCAGGGGCAGACGTCCTGACAGATGTCGCAGCCGAAGACCTGGCGGCCCGTCAGCGGACGGAGATCTTCGGGGATGCTTCCCTTCTTCTCGATGGTGAGATAGGCGATGCAGCGCGAGGCATCCATCTGTCGTGCGGAGTGCGGATCCGAGGTGGCGAGAAGAGCGTCGGTGGGACAGGCGTCGATGCAACGGGTGCAACTGCCACAGCGGTCGGCGGCGGGCAGGCTCGATACATCGGGGGCCAGTTCCAGCGACGTGACGATCACACCGAGGAGCAGCCAGGAGCCTTGCTGCTGATTGAGGATGCAGGTATTCTTGCCGACCCAGCCAACGCCCGCGTGCGCTGCAAAACCGCGCTCCAACAGCGGCCCTGTGTCGATGTAGCAGCGCGTCTCGCAGTGTGCATCGAAGCGCTGCTTCAGCTCCGCCTCGATCACGCGCAGTTGTGGCAGCAGGACATCGTGATAATCGCTGCCTGACGTGGAGTCCTTACGGCCGCTCCATGCATAGCGCGCGATCCAGCCGGAGTTTGGGTCGGCTGGATCGATGGACCGGGGAGCATCCGCGTTGTAGTTGACTGCGCAGACGATGACGGAGCGCGCCCAGGGCATGGCGCGGCGCAGGTCTCCGCGGAGGTAGCCGCCTGCTTCGTCGGCGCGCTTGAGATAGTCCATTTCGCCGGCTCGACCGGAGTCGATCCATTCAGCGTAGCGGCGGTCGGCTTCGATGGCAGCAGGGCTCGCGGGCTCGGCTACGCTGGCAATGCCTGCGAGGTCGAAGCCTGCGGCGCGGGCGCGCTGCTCGATCCACTCCCGGTCTCTGTGCGTAAGGGACATCACGCTATTGTCGCGCACGGACGGTCTACGGTTTGATACGGACCATCACCGCGCCGTGGCTTGGCACCTCGGCCGAGAAACTGCCGGTGTGCTGAGCGAGGTCTTTGTGCGCCCATAGGTCGCGTACGGCGGCGGGCAGGGACGGTGGGTAGCCAATGTCGCGCCAATCCGCTGCGATGGTCGCCGGCTTGTCGCTGCGGTTGAGCAGGACGACAGCGCGGCCACCGTCGCCAAGCTGCTTGGACCAGACCTCGAGATCGCCAGACTTCTGAACGCGGTGCCCCTGGATGCCCATGGGGTCCTGATCGATGGCGATGACATCCTTGTTCAGTAGAATCTCGCGGACCTCGGGCGTCATGTGCTCCAGATCATTGCCCGCCAGCAAAGGTGCCGAGAAGAGTGCCCACATGCTGAAGTGGACTCGGTACTCCTCATTGGTCATGCCGCCATTACCTACTTCGAGCATGTCCGGATCGTTCCAGTGGCCGGGACCTGCGTAGCTGTAGAGAGGGTCCATCTGGTCGATGATCTTCAAAAGTCCATTGCCGCCCCACGGCTTTTTGCAGTCCCAGCAGTCCTGAATATCGCCTGTCGAACGCCACGAGTTGCCGACCGGCCCGGCCCATAGCCAGGGTTTGGTCGAGCCCCACTCGCAGAGGCTGAAGACGATCGGCCGCCCCGTTGCCGCCAACGCGTCGCGCATCAGCGTGTAGGACGCCTCGCTGCTCTGCCCCGGCAGGGTGCTGCACCAGTCTTCTTTGACGTAGTCGATGCCCCAGTTGGCGTACTGCTGGGCGTCCTGGTATTCGTGCCCCATGCTGCCGGGACGGCCTGCGCAGGTCTTGGTTCCGGCATCAGTGTAGATTCCCAACTTGAGGCCTTTGCTGTGGACGTAGTCGGCCAGTGCCTTGATGCCGGAGGGGAACTTCTGTGGGTCGGCGATGATATTCCCAGCGGCGTCGCGGCGAATCTGCCAGCAATCATCCATATTGACGTACTGATAGCCGGCGTCCTTCATTCCGTTCGACGCGATCGCGTCCGCCGAGGCGCGTATGACCGCCTCATTGATGCCCTTGCATGCGAACTTGTTCCAGCTGTTCCAGCCCATCGGCGGAGTGCGGGCGACGCCGTTATCCAAACCGCGTGCGGGGGCAGGTGCGAGGAATGCCATCCCCA
>DHWW01000234.1:1367-5610 GCA_002413385.1 Granulicella sp. UBA5172 | reverse complement strand
GGGCCTCAACCTTTTGCAAATGCTAAAAGCCTTCGAGGATGGCCAACTGGAGGCGCTTTATGTCATCGGCTCAAATCCTGTTTCTCGCTACCACGTCGATCCATCCAAACTGGCTGGAAAATTCCTTGTGGTGCAGGATCTTTTCCTCACCGAGACCGCGTCATTAGCGGATATTGTGTTGCCCGCCACTTGTGCGTATGAGAAGTCCGGGACATTCACGAACACCTGCGGTGATCTACAACAGCTGAAGAAAGCTGGCGATGTGGCTGGGCCTAAGAGCGATCTGGAGATCATCGCCCGTATCGCCGCATTGATGGGCTATGAAATCGGAAAGTTAGTCCAGCGCGGGGAAGGAGTTCGTGCCGACATGGGGCAGTCGCGGGGAGCCCAAAATGGGGAAGTGGATCGACAAGCCGTCTGGATGCAAGCTCAAAACCTGGAGCCTCGGTTGGGGCCCTTCGATCCAGGTGCGGTATTACGCGAAATCCAGCGAGTGCTCCCGTCCTACCGGTCCAGCCATATTGATTTTTCAGGTAGTAGTAGAATTCCCAAATCAGAACCATTGGATCGTGCCGACATACATGACGAGGCTCAATTGATATTGACGTCAAAGGACGGTTTGTTTTCGTCGGGTACTCTAGGCAACTATTGCGATGCACTTAATAGTGTGAGCGAAAGCGGTCTTCTGTTGCCGTATGAGCAGGCGACGACAGGGAAGAAAGCCCCCGCCGAGCCAAAACTTTGGACCGACCCTGGAACTATTAGCACTACTGCATGAGGTATTGGTGCCTCTAGAAACTCAGAACGGCAGGTGAATGGTATTTTGGTATCTGTAGGCGATAAGAAGCGTTCACGTAAAAGTCGGAGTCGGGCCCCGCCATGGAACCCCGGGCTGACTTGGGAAGCGGTAAGGCTCCTGGGATCGGATTAGAAGAGGAGAGGGAACAGAGATGCAACCAAGATTAGAATACGGGAAAGCCGCTCCGGGCGCCGTGACGGCCATGCAGTGCCTGGAAGTCTATGTCCGCAATTGCGGGTTAGAGCACTCATTGCTTGAGCTAGTAAAGCTAAGGGCTTCACAAATCAATGGATGTGCCTACTGCGTGGATATGCACACGAAAGACGCTCGCGCTATGGGGGAAACTGAGCAACGGCTCTACGCGGTAGTCGTGTGGGAGGAGACTCCTTTCTTCACGGAACGGGAACGAGCCGCACTCGCATGGACGGAGGCAGTGACACTGGTCGGCGAAGAGCATGTGCCAGACGATACATACGAGCAGGCTCGCCGAAACTTCGACGAAAAGGAGCTGGTCGATTTGACGCTGGCAATTATCGCCATCAATGGCTGGAACCGATTGGCGATCAGCTTCCGCGCGGTACCTGGCACCTACCAACCGGCTGCACCAAAGGAAGTAAGTGTGGCAACCGCAGGATCCCCTACTCCGTAGAACGAATGATACGTGGCCCATGCCATCCTGACCGGAGTAGGTATATTTCCATTCTGCTTTGCAAGAGTCAGATGAATTTCCTCCGACTTAGCAGAAATTACCTTGATGGGTAGAGGAGACATCCTTTTCCTATATACCGACGGCGTTTATGATGATATTCAAGCCGGGCTGAAACTCGCCGCCAGCAACCT
The DNA here is from genome assembly GCA_002413385.1 of Granulicella sp. UBA5172. GTDB lineage: Bacteria > Acidobacteriota > Terriglobia > Terriglobales > Acidobacteriaceae > Granulicella. The sequence goes on along the minus strand of DHWW01000234.1, from coordinate 3,971 downwards.
GCAGGCCGGGAAGGATGCCATGGTTGAGCGCAACCACATCGTCGTATCGAACTCGGGATGTGCCTCATTGCCATTGCGATCATGCTGGCTGGACTTTGGTTGTACATCAGGAAGATCGAGAGCTAGACTCTCAGCCGCAAAAGTAAAAGCTCGTAGAGTTATGTCAAGACCAAGCGCATTACAGAGCGCAACTATGCTCACTTGAGGTACAAGTACAAGTTTCAACGTGTACGCATCGCATCAACATCTTCTTCTGAAGCTTAACCCTCAGTGTTTGATATTTGGGTTTTGAGTCTTCGCCTTTGTGGTCATAACCGCCTGGAGGTGATAACACACGTCATGCAGTCTAAACTTGTATGACTTATTCTCACGGCCATTTCATCCGGTCTCCTGCCCCCGTCAGATCAACGATTGATTCGAGCGAAATCTCATCATTTCGAATTATTCTTTTTTTTGTGCCTGACATTTGTTTCCTGCTATGGTATGAACGACCCATTGTTAGGGGCTGCATGCTCATCTCACAATACCGTCAGATCTTTAAACCAGGTCTTGTCGAGGTCGCGAGTGAGATTGGCAACACGACCGGAGGAAGACAAGCAACAGAGAGGAAGTCTTAAAGAGCGGGGCGACCAGCGGCCATCCTCAGAAGACTTTACCTCTGCTACTGTTTTCACTCCACATCCTCGCGCTACATTCCTGGCGCTAGAGTGAAGCGGAGGAGCGGGCGATGTGACCGAAGCCAGCTGGGCCGCACTCATTAACAGGGTGGGTCTATACAGGAATAAGGATATCGTCATGTTAAACATCACTACGGTTATTTTGTACTCTACCGTGACAGCCATTGCGACCGGGCTTGGGGTCATTCCTTTATTTTTTTCTAAAAATATTCCGAAGCTGTGGATGAGTGTGGCGAGCGCACTTGCCAGTGGGGTATTGCTAGCGGCTGCATTCGATCTCATTCGCCAGGGAACAAACGATAATACGCCGCTCACCATAATTGGCATCGCAGCGGGATTAGCTTTAATCACCATCAGCAAAAAGTGGCTAGATAAACGCAACGCTCCCGAAGTTGGTGATCTCGCGACAGCAGACGTGCTGAAAGCAATCATTATCGTTGGCGTCATGACGATCCACTCCTTTCCTGAAGGCATTGCCATCGGGCTTTCCTTTGGAAAGGGACATTCGTTCGGATTTCTGATCAGTCTCGTGCTCGCGTTGCACAACATTCCGGAAGGACTTGCTATCGGCCTGGTTCTTGTTCCCAAGGGCGTGAAGATTTGGAAAGCCGGGCTTTGGAGTATTTTTTCCAGTCTGCCTCAGCCATTGATGGCGGTGCCAGCCTTTCTCTTAGTGACCGCATTTGAACCATTTCTGCCGTTCGGATTGGGATTAGCTGCAGGTGCAATGATCTGGATTGATCGGAGCGGAGGTTCTACCGGGTGCCTGCGGCAAGGCCCCACCCGATAGTATTGGTATCGCTCTGACGGTCGGCGTTATCCTCATGATAACTATTGAGTTTTTCATTCGATGAGGACGCAAGGGAGTTGTGAGGATCATATGACTGCACATGCGAAGAGTCCCGCCGATATGCTGGAAACCTAACATCGAATAACACCCGGACAGTAGTCAGCGAGATCAGCGCTAGCGGGACGCCGTCTGGCTTTTCTTGGTAAAAGGAAAGTTGTGACTCCGTCCGGCTGTTCCTGAAATCTCCTCCTTAAACAAGAGTTGCGATGCCAATAGAGTGAATTGACGGCATTTCTCGCCAGCCGGAGCGGCACATAATAAACTTTTCCGATTGCCCGTTTCTCAGCATCCTCCGGCAGACAGCACACGAGATAACGTATTCCGTAGTTCACACATTCGATCTGGGTACTTGGTAAGCGGGTGGCTCACCGTGATAATCGCAAGTAGTAGGAAAGATCACTGACGCCGTTCACAACGAGGACGTAAATTAACAGATGCCAAAAATGGCAGAACGGGGCAGACTGCCAGAGTCAAGTCCTAAAAGTTCTGTAGATTGTCTTTCCTTGGGGTAGTTGTTGCTNNCAGAACGGGGCAGACTGCCAGCTTCATCAGATCACGCATTCTCTATCTATAGGGCACAAAGCCTACCCGGTTGTAAACTGTGGCGAGTGTTTCCGCAGCAATCGTTCGCGCTGTATCCGCACCGTTGCGAAGTATCCGACAAATTTCATTGGGCTCTGATTTTATCTCCTCATAACGTTCCCTAATCGGTCGCAAATACTCTACCAACTTGTCGGCCAATGCCTCCTTGAACTGCGCATATCCCTTCCCGGCAAACACCTCCTCCGCTTCGGGCACGCTGATCCCGCTGGAGATGGAATAGATGGTCAAAAGATTATTGATGGCCGGCCTTCCGACCGATTTCCTGATTTCCCGGCCCGCATCCGTAACAGCGGCGCGGACCTTCGTGCGGATCGCATCTGGCGTATCCGTCAAACGAATTACGCCCTTGGGCGATTTGGAGGACTTAGACATCTTCTTCTGGGGATCTTGCAGGTCCATGATGCGGGCACCTGACGGTTCAATTAAGGGCTCCGGAACTTCAAAAGTCTGTCCAAATCGGCTGTTAAAGCGCTG
>DHWW01000234.1:0-1233 GCA_002413385.1 Granulicella sp. UBA5172 | reverse complement strand
GCCAGGGTCCTACCGCTTAAGTCGGACGGATCTTGCGGGGTAGTGATGGCGTGCAAGCCCGCTAACAAGTAGAGGCATTCGGAATCGGCCTGCCGCGCAGGCCAGTGGCGCAATGCTCCTAGGTAGTTACCGAGGTGAATCTCACCCGTCGGCTGGATACCGGAGAGAACACGTGTCATACCGACCGACTCCGCCGGACTGGGCCTAAACTGATTCATCGCGTCTCCAGCCCTCAGGGCCGCAGACTACCGTGTTGTCTCGCTGATCTATCCAGAACACACCGACTACACAACACTTCGCAAGAATGTATTATACGCGCCAGAGTGAATACATGGTCCGCTGCCTTTCTGCAAGCAAAAAGTAAAATTGGCAGGGCAACGCGGAGGAACAACAAGCGGTTTACGGGAACCGGTGATGTGTACAAGGCAATTACGGTAAGAGCTTACTCAGGCGGCGCGGCGAGTTTGTGGAACGCAACTTTGCGCATTGCCACAAAACTTGCGGCATGCGGCGCTGCCACCTGCGGGAACGAGAGAACATTCTGAAGCGGCAGTTGGCTCATGTAAGAGTACGCAACCTGAGCTTGGTAATGCGCAAGCTGTGGGGCGCGGGTACGCCGCGAGGTTGAAGAAATCGCGCCGTGAAGTTGATTTTGCACCTTTTCTTGTGGAGCAAGCACCTGAGTTCGTCAGATACGCAGAAGACCCAGGTTCTGCTCTTCCTGCCGAACCTTCCAGCGCCGACCGTTCTATTAAATTACGCCCACGCCCATGCAGAAATCTGGCCCATTTGCACCACGGGCCAACTCTATTTGAGAAAACGCCCATTTTACGGGCACTTCAGGGTCCGACTCCGGAATTAATTTACCCGACCAGGCAATGAGCTGATTCTATTAGATTTCCAGCCGGACAGCAGTGTTTTGTAATAGCTGTCACAATCTTTTGGATGGCGATTGCTTTCGCAAACGAGCGCTGATGCAGACCGAGAGATCCTGCCAATGCCAGCCATTGCTCCGTATGCATCCTGGACGGTACGATCGAAGCCCCTTGATCGAGCCGGCGCATCATCGCTGAGACGGCATTGCACCTGATAGGCAGCCGCGAGTATGGCCATCAGGTCGGCACCCGAGGCACCAGCTACTCACCGGCTGCCAGGATCGCACCCAGGTTGTCGCTCGGATGGCAGGTCTCACCTTTAGCAAGATAGCTGTCGTTAAAGTCCAGATAGCCAACC
>DHWW01000044.1 GCA_002413385.1 Granulicella sp. UBA5172 | reverse complement strand
TATTTCACCCCATCCTCCCGCCTATCGATTTCCCGTACTCGCCGACCAAAAATTGGGGACGCTGACGGCGCCAGAACACTGCACTGTTCCGGAAATCTATCTCCGGAGCGCCGCCCAAATCTTGACTGAGTACGATCTGGCACTGCCGGAACCGGACCAGCTCAACATGATTGTTAAATCGGCTCTCGCCGTTCAATTCCTCTTCTTCACCGCATCGCTGCATCGCCCAGAAACAACAGAGATGCATCGGGTCTTTGCGGCGTTTGTGCTGAACTGCGTGACCAGCGCTCAGGAGACGGAGACACCATGACTTTCCCCAAACAGCGGATAACAATAGCTCTGGCCGAGTACCTTCTACTCAAGCCCGGACTTGATGTCCTGGCAAATGGTCTCGCTGGGGCGAAACTTGAATCTTTTCCGCATCGCCAACCCTTTGATCGCATCGATTTCGTCGCCTCCGACGTATATCGGAACAAAGCCTACGATGATCAGATGGCGGCACGCGTAGTCAGCGTGCGCAATAAACTGTGGGATCTATCTCAATCACGGAAGATCCGCCTCGACCCATTCGAGCTAGCTGCTGCCGCATTTGCACTGAGACTCTGGAAGGCTCATGAACCATCCAGCACTACAGAAGCGGTGTCCGCCGGAGTCAAGCTTCTTGAGGCGAAGATCGAGCGTTACCGTCGACGCGCAAAAAGCGCGGCTGTAAAGTTAGTCGGCAAGAGCGTGTACGAAGGATCAGCCCAACGCTGGCGCGGGTTCCAAGCGTGGAGTCGGTACAATCTGCTCTATTTCAAATTGCCAAATCGCGGGAAACCACGCCAGGCTAATTTCTGGCGGGAACAACGCGAACAGCTCACTGTGGCGATCAAAGCAGCACTCGAGAAAGGCTTCTTTGAAATTCCAAGCGACGAGGAGATTGCGAAGATCGTGACCCTTGCCACCCGAAGCCTGCGGCGCGGTCGGCATCCGGTCACCCTCAGGGAGCTTTTGCAGGCACCACAGGACCATACCGATTTCCTGGTGGGTTTTGTTGAGAAGCGATTCGAACTGAAGCCCCTCCCTAACGCCCCGGTGCCTCCATGGAAAGCGGCGTCCGACCGCGCAGACATCTTCAGGGCTTGCAGGGAGCGAAGGGCGCAGACCGCACCCATTCCATCCAGCGTGAACCCACATGAGAGCGCCGCTGGCGAGGAGGCGCGCAACGCAACCACGCCCCTGAAGGCTGTGACTAGCAACGGCTACACCCACAAGGGGAAGGCGATCACTGCTGAGGTAGCGTGTGATGCGATGGCGGAATGGCTATACCGGACTGTAACAGTGAAGTTTGATCTCACGCGGGAGGTCTGCGAGCAGGCTAAGTTTCTGATTCAGCATGGCGCTGTTGATGGGTATCGGGGAACGACAACCGCGACCTCTTTCGATGGCTTGATCGAAGAGTTGCGCCCGGCGGACGTCGACACTGACCTACCATCTTTCATCAACACGCACGCCGAATGGCTCCTGAAAGTCTTGTTAGCCCTTCGCCAGAAACCAATCTGGATTTATCAAGCATTGGGGTCTGCCTGGGTACGAGCCAAACAGTTGGAAGAAAAGGCGCGCTACGATGAATGGGTTGCAACAAGAGCCAATGGGAGCCAACGTGCCTCAATCCGTGTTTGACTTATTTCTTCTGTCGCTCCTCGATCGAGGGCTCCAAAGCCCGTACGATCTCCTCCGACAGGGAGGTCTTTCTCTCGGTTCGACGGTCCCGGCTCTACGGCGTTTGGAAGAGGCTGGACTCGTCAGGAAGAAGGCTCCGGTCGGTCCGAGCAGGCGACCTCGCCACTGGTTCCAGCTTTCCGTAGCCGGGAGAAAGCTTGCTCGTGGCGGATGGATTCCCATGCTCAAGGATCAACCTCCGAGCGATTTCGACGCCGTCTTGAGAGTGGCGGACATGGCGCAGTATTACCAAGCTGATCGGGCGGATATAGCAGTCTTCCTGAAAGCAGCAGTTTCTGCCCGACAGTCTCCGGTGAGATCAGGAGTCTTGGGGTCGAGCGAGACACGCGATTCACTTGGAATCATGGCTACTCGAGAAGCGTGGGACGTGACTCGCCTTCGGGCTGAGGCCAAGTTTCTGGACGAGTTGGCGAAGTCGTTGAGGAAAAGGCAAGCCAAGAGTCCGAAACGGTGATTGAGACCGTGCGCTCGGGTAAGCCGCGGATAGCCCGCAAGGCCTACACAGCCTTTTGAGGCGTCCGCACGAACCATGTAGTACTGCACTCGAGGCGACGAAGTTGGCGCCGCTGCACCTTGTATTTTGGCAGAATTAGCTGCCGTGACACACTTTGAGAGAAATGGGAAGGAGGTATGCCCCCCCAAGAAAACGCATCCCCATCAAGACGGGAGGTGCACACGGCCGATGGATTCCCATCAACTCTAACCGTGCGCGGTGTGATTTTGCGCAATCAGAAACCGACCTGCATTCCTTGGCCATCGCAATCGACAGAACGCGGTGCCGGGAAGAAGACTCATCGGTCCAGCACAGAAATTCAGAGCTGGATCGATAATGTCGTCGTCCCGATCCTCATTCAGAAACTTTTTCAGGAACTCGAGCAGCAAAAGGCAGCATGATGACACCCATACTTCGATGTGCGACTTACGCGCGGTACTCTTCCAGTCAACAGCGCGATGCGTCCATCGTGGATCAGCAGCGAAACATGACGCGCTATGCCGAAACAAAGGGCTGGCGCATCCTAACCAATTTCATGTTCAGCGACGAAGCTATCTCGGGAGCCGGGCTTGACCGACCCGGCTTCCAACAGCTTCTCCGCGCGGCAAAAGCATCCCCGCGGGTTATCGACGTTATTCTTGTAGACGACACGAGCCGGATTTCGCGGAGCCTCGCCGATACGGTCCGCCTCCGCGAAGATCTCAACTTTATCGGCATCCGGTTCGTTGCTGTCAGCCAGGGAATTGACTCCGATGACGAGCAGGCCGACGTCATGATGACGGTGCATGGCTTGGTTGACTCCCTCTACATAAAAGAGTTGGCGAAGAAGACCCATCGAGGGTTAGAGGGCCTGGCGTTGAAGGGTTTTCATACCGGCGGCAGCTGTTTCGGATACCGCTCGGAGAAGCTGGATGGTGGGAGCCAACTCCAGATTGTCGAAGAAGAGGCCATGGTCGCACGTCGCATCTTCCACATGTCCGCTTCCGGCCTTTCACTGAAGTCGATCGCAAAGGAACTGAACGCAGACGGAATCCCACCGCCGAGGGGGACAAAGAAGAAGGTTCAGCCGAGCTGGGTCTACACAGCGATCCGGGAGATGCTCAGGCGGGATATCTATCGCGGCAGGGTTATCTGGAACAAGCGGAAGTACAAGAAACGCCCAGGGACAAACAAGAGGATTAGTGTTCTCCGCCCCGAGAATCAGTGGGTTGTCATTGAGCGACCGGAGTTGAGGATTGTGCCGCAAGACCTATGGGATCACGTTCAGGCGAACCTCAAGGCCACAGCTGCCAGGTTTCCCGGGATGAAGCCTGGACTTCAAAACCGATCCACCAGCGTCCCTTACCTCTTCAGCGGAATCCTCAAATGCGGAGAGTGCGGTGCCAACCTCTCGATCCTGACGGGCCGCGGTAAGAGCAATAACGCTGCTGCGTATGGGTGCCTGCATCACGTCAACCGCGGTGTCTGCTCGAACAACCTATATCAGCGTCGCGATGTGCTTGAGCGGCAGTTGCTGGCGGGTCTTCGGGACCGTCTCCTCGATAATTCCGCGATCGAAGAGATCGTGTCCCAAGTATCTCGATCGATCAGTTCGACCCGATTGAATCAGCCGGAACAAGTTCGTGGTCTTGAGAAGGCCCAGACACAGGTCGAGGTTGAAATGAACAATCTCGCCGACGCCATCGGAAGAAGTGGCGGCTCAGCATTCCTGTTGAAAGCGTTGCAAGCGAAGGAGGCCGACCACAACTCAATCTTGGCGAGTTTGGCACGTTGCTCGCCTCGTGCTATGGATTCGGTCGACCCCGACTGGCTTAGAACGACAATCCGAGCCGAGCTGGAGGATCTCGGGAGCCTGTTGAACATGGACGTGTCGAGAGCCAAGGCCGAACTGCATAAACACGTGACTGAGATACGAATGACCCCGTCGCAGAGCGATGGTGAAAGGTTCTATCTCGCAGAAGGTAAATGGGATATTGCCGGGTTAAATGAAAGTGGCCCTCAACTTCAGGATGGGAAGGAGGACCAGTACTTTCCGATGGTTGCGGGGG
>DHWW01000108.1 GCA_002413385.1 Granulicella sp. UBA5172 | reverse complement strand
CCCATGTCTCAGAAGCGAGACATGGGGCAGCCGGCAACAGCAGGAACGGGAGGAAGCAGATTCCTCCGCTGCGCTGCGGAATGACAGCCAGAAAAGCAAGGGCAAGAGCAAAGGTCCGGGGCTAAAGCCCCTTCTTGGGATGGGAGCTTTTCAGGGGGCTGAAGCCCCCTGCTAATCCGGAAGAACAGGCAAGGGCAAGAACGGGGGAAAGCAGGTTCTTCCCCTTCGGTTTCACTCAGGGTCAGAATGACAGGCAGAAAGGCAAAGGCAAGGGCAACGACAAAGGCAAATACAGGGGTCTCTCCACTACGCGGGACGATAGAACCGTCCAGCTTCTGTCGAGATGACGGCGTGGGTGGTCAACATGACGGCGTGGGTGGTCGAGATGACGGCGTGGGTGGTCAACGCATTCGGTCAGGCGTAGAGGGCGGCTTCGAAGCGCTGGAGGATGGCGTCGTCCCAGGCGTGGGTGCTCTTGCGCCAGGTGTCGCCCTGCTCCTGGATGTAGTTGGGGAAGTCGGAGCGGCAGAAGCTGGTGTGGGTGGCGAAGTCGATGAAGGCCTGGGCGGTGCCGTCGAGGTAGAGGACGCATTGCTGGCCGTCGCGCGACCATTGGATGGTGGCGAGGCGCTCGGCGGTGGGGTTGGCGAGCGAGGTGCGGTTGTAGATGAGCATGGCGTCCATGATGCTGTGGTCGTGGGTCTCCTGCGAGCGGTCGCAGGCGTAGAAGTAGCCTGCGTTGCCTTCGTCCTCAAAGACCGCCGTCCACGGAACGGCGGTGGAGTTGGAGGAGAGAAAAGCGCGGCCGGGCGTGAAGGTCAGGGAGTCCATAGGTACAGAGTGTAGAGGATAGAGCGTNNCTGCTGCTGCTGATGCTATTTGGCGAGTGTTTGTGGACGATCGGCCATGAGCCGCTCGATGCGAACGACTATCGCTATGCGCACTGCGGGCGCGAGATGTGGGAAGCTCCGTCGGTGCTGCAGGGCTACTTTACGACCTGCGGGAATTTGAATGGCGATGGCACATTTGCGTATCGGCTGGCGGGATTTCCGTTGGCCGCGCAAAGGATTGTGCTGCTGAGCGTCGACCACTTTTCGCAAGCCGGAGAACCGGGAGTATGCGACTGGCAGCCTGAATGGGACAACCTGGGAGGCGCGCCACGAACTGCGGTTTGTGAAGTACCTGCTGCGGATTCCGTTTGCACTGTTTGCGCTGTGGCTGGGTGGCGGGCTTTGGTGGGTGTCGAGACGATTGTTCGGCTCGGAGGGCGCTGCGTTCGCGCTGGCGATGTACTGTTTTTGTCCGGCCATTGTGAAGTATGCGACTCACCCGAACAACGAAATTCTGGCCATGTGGGGGCTGTATGGGCTGGTCTATACGGCGATGGGCGTGGCCCATGCGTTGCAGGGGCCGCGGTCGAAGTGGAAGCCACGAATTATTCTGCTGACCGTTGCTCTGGGACTGACGGCAACCGCGCATCTGCTGGCGGCGATGGTCGGGTTCGTTGCCGGCGCGGTGTTCTTCTTCTACCTCGCGGAGCGGCGGAGGGCGTATGTCGCGCAGATCATGATCTATGCGGCGATGGGCGCGCTGGTGATTGTGTTTGCGGGCTTCAGCTTCAAGTTGTCGGCGTTTCTGTATGTGTTTAGCGGAGGCAGCGGGAGGTTCTGGTTCTCGCTGGATGCGGTGCGGCGGTTTGCGACGACTTCGGCGAATGCGGGGATTCTCGTCGCAACGCTGGTCTCTTCAGTGATTTACTTTACGAGCAAGCGCAGCCGTTATTTTGGCAATACCGCGCCGCTGCTGATGCTGCTGGCGCTATTTCCGCTGTATACAACGCAGGTCATCAGTGCTCCGTGGGTGTGGGCGCTGCCGTTCCTGTTTACGTTTGTGGGCGGCGTATTTTCGGACGCATTGGAGAGCAAGGATCGCAAGATGTACCTGGTCCTGACGGTGGGAGTAGTGGTGACCCAGGCAGCATTATGCTGGGTCACGATTGCAGGAGTCCTGCCGGGTTGACGCCCTGCGCACAGCAGCATCCCGCTAGATACCCCGTAGAATGTGGGCGGATGTTGCAGCCGACAATTCCGTATAGGCTTGAAGGAAGAGTCCTTCGAGGCGCCGCTGCATCATGAAGTTTCGCGCAACTGTTCTTTGCTCCACCTTGGCCGCCGTTGTGATCACCTTCGCGCTGCTGCCGATGAGTGGCTGCAAAGGGGGCGTCAAAGGTCTGATGATGCGCTTCCATCATCGCAAGGCCACCTCCAAACCAAACACCACAGACTATGCCAGAAATGTGGAGCGGCTCATGGGTTCGCCGAAGCTGGCGACACTGCGCTGGCCGAACTTTTCTGCCGACCAGGGAACCGTCAGGACGTTCTACGACGACCGCAACGATGAGCTCGCATGGACGCGCAACGGCAAGCCGACAAATGCGGCGATGGAGTTGATCCAGCTCTTTCACGATGCGGAGAAGAAAGGGCTACAGCCCGAGGATTATGACGCATCCCGCTGGGCTGGCAGGCTGCAGGCGCTGGCTACGATCGCGCAGAAGAAGGACGGTTCGGATGCGGCGCAGGATACGGTGGCGCAATTCGATGTGGCGATGACCATCTCTGCGATGCGATATCTGGAGGACCTGCATGTGGGGCGGGTAAATCCGCAGTCCCTTAACTTCGATATCGATGCGCCGACCAAGCGAGCGGCGTTCGATGTGGCGACGCTGTTGAACGATCGCGTGGTGGATGCGAACGATGTGGCTGCGGTGGCGGAGAGCGTCGAACCGCAGAACGCGATGTACAAGGCGATGGAGCAGGCGCTGCCGAGTTATTTATTGCTGGCGATGGAGCAGAACGCTGCTCCGTTGCAGCCGCTGCCGGGGTTGCCAACTGGAACGAAGCCGGTGGGCCTCGGCGGATGGTATGCTGCCGTGCCGGAGTTGTGGGCGCGACTGCAGATCGAGGGAGATGCGGTGGCGAAGGCCAGCGACCATACCGCTGCGAGCGGCGATACCACTGCGAGCGGCGCTGCTTCGCTGGCTCCGAAGAGTTACAACGCGGAGGTGGTTGCTGCGGTGAAGCGTTACCAGACGCGGCATGGACTGCAGGATGATGGGCGGCTGGGACAGGCAACCATCGACAGCCTGAATGTGCCGATGAGCGTGCGAGTGCGACAGATGGATGACTCGCTGGAGAGGTGGCGCTGGCTGCCGGATAACTACGTGCAGCCGCGCGTGCTGGTGAACCTGCCGGAGTTTATGCTGCGAGCGTTTGAGCCGGATCATACCCTCGCCTTCAAGATGAGGGTGGTGGCTGGCGCGGCCAAGGGAAATCACGATACGCCAATGTTTGTGCGGCTCATGCGCTATGTGGTCTTTCGGCCGTACTGGAATCTGCCGCCGTCCATCATCAAGAAGGACATCGTGCCGCATGTGAGGCGTAGCGGGCTGGGCTATCTCGAAGCGAACGATTACGAGGTGTACAAGTATGACGGCACGGTGGTGACGAGCTATACGCTGCACGATCTGGTACACCTGCGGTACAGCGTGCGGCAGCGGCCCGGGCCAAAGAACGCCCTGGGGCTGGTGAAGTTTTTATTTCCGAATGAGTACGACATCTATATGCATTCGACGCCCGAGCTGGCGTTGTTTGGTTTGTCACGGCGTGACAAATCGCATGGCTGCGTGCGACTGCAGCATGCCGATCAGATGGCCCTGTGGGTGCTCCACGGCGACCAGAAAGATCCTGACGCGGAGAATGGCTGGGATGCGGACAAGGTGGATCTCGCCATGACGGGCCCGCTGAATAACAAGACCGTGAACCTGAGGACGCCACTGCCGGTGGTGATCGGCTACTTCACCGCGATGGCCGATGAGGATGGGACCATGCACTTCTTCGACGATATCTATGGGTATGACAAGGAACTCGAAGCGGCGCTGGCCAAGGGTCGTCCGTATGAGCGCGGAGGGTTGAAGGTCAATACGACGCTGACGCCCGGCGAAACGGAGTAGCTAGTACGCGTCGCCGCCGGAGTCGCCGCTGTGCGTGGTGTCGAGGTTTTCAAAGCGTGTGTAGTCGGAGAGGTAGGCTAGCTTGACCGTGCCGGTGGGGCCGTTGCGCTGCTTGGCGATGATGATTTCGGCCTGTCCTTTGATGTCTTCGTTCTCGCGATCGTAGTACTCCTCGCGATGGATGAACGCAACGACGTCAGCATCCTGTTCAATCGATCCTGACTCGCGGAGATCGGAGAGCAGGGGCTTTTTATCGCCTTGACGCTGCTCGGAACCACGCGAGAGCTGCGAGAGCGCGACGACGGGGACGCCGAGTTCCTTGGCGAGTGACTTGAGGCCACGCGAGATCGCGCTGACCTCCTGTGTACGATTCTCGAATTGCTTTTTCGAGCTGCCGGAGGAGCCCGTCATGAGCTGCAGGTAGTCGATGACG
>DHWW01000085.1:5987-6406 GCA_002413385.1 Granulicella sp. UBA5172 | reverse complement strand
AAGGAACACCTCGGCCTGCCCGACAAGGACGACGTGAAGGAGGGCATCATCACCTACAAGATCGCCGCCCATGCCGCCGACATCGCTCGCCATCGCCCCGGAGCCCAAGACCGTGACGACGCCATCTCGTATGCTCGCTATACCTTCGACTGGGACAAGCAGTTCGCTCTGTCGCTCGATCCAGAGACCGCGCGCTCGATGCACGACGAGACGCTGCCCGACGACTATTACAAGGAGGCAGCGTTCTGCTCCATGTGCGGTCCAAAGTTCTGCTCCATGAACTGGTCGAGCAAGGTCGATAAATTCAACGAAGAGGTCCACGGCCTCAAGAAGCCCGACCTCACGCAAATCGTCACCGAGCAGATGGCGCTGCGCAGCTAAAGGCTCCAGAAGCACAAACAGGGTGAGGCTCCGGCCTC
>DHWW01000085.1:0-5961 GCA_002413385.1 Granulicella sp. UBA5172 | reverse complement strand
CTGGCCACCGGCACCCCATTGCGTGTGGCGGGTTGGAACGTCCATTGCCGGATCGTCGCCAGCACCGTCTCGTCGACGCCATGCCCGAGACCACGGGTCATCGTAAACTTCGCGATCCGGCCAGTCTTATCGATCACAACATCCACAACCACATCGCCGCGAGTCCCCGCAGGAAGTTGCGTCAGGTCTGGCTGCGGCGGCGGATGCACCACGACAAGCGCAAGGGTAGTATCCCCATCGCCGAGTGCATCATCGCCTGTTGCCGCGTTGGCACTCGTCGATGCAGCCGCCGGAGCAGGTGCAGCCGCCGCTGGATTTGGCGCCGTCAGAGTATGCGTGTTGATTGCTTTTTCAGCAGGCAGCTTCTTGGCCTGCAGGGTCGGTGCTGGCGCGCTGTTGCCAGGCGAATACGTGAGCGACAAGAGATGCCCGGTCTGGTCACCCGGCATCTCCACGGGCATCAGTTGCGGCGGCATGGTGAACAGCAGCGCACCCAGCACAGAGAGGTGCAGCACGATCGACGCCGCAACCCAGCGGCCCAACACAGGCTGACCGCTCACCAGCGGTCCACCTCGCTCCAGCGCCGTCTTTGGAATCTTTACGCTCATTCAGCTCCTGGAGTACAGAATTACCCTGCCCGTAGGACTCCTGAACCGCAACTTCGTAAGCTACTGCGCCGCTCCCTCCAGAATTGCCGCCGAACGATTCAACGCCGCCGCCAGTGCATCGAGCTGCCCCTGCGTACGCCCGCTATCGTCTGCTTCGATGCCCTCGTTCACGCCCGGAATCACCACCGCCGCATAGCCGGTATACTCGCCCGGATCATAGATGGTGTGCTTGTACCAAGGGCGATGCGGCAGTCCGGCCTGGTTCAGCAACGCCGTCTCTGCATCGCGCAGGGCCGCGTTCAGCTTCGCTGCATTCGTGCCCGTCGCCGCCGACGACTGCAGCTTGTACACGCTCTCCCCGGCCGCCTCAAAACGCCTCGCTGCGGCGCTGGCTGCACTGAAGTCCACCTTCATCTTCGCCGTCGTGGCGCGCTTCTCCGCTTCTGCAACATACCCTTCTATGTCTTTGCCGTAGAGCCGATAGTCGTAGGGAAGCACATCGGTATCCGCCATGTGCAGAATTTCGAGCCCGAACACGCGCGCCTGCTGCTGTTCATACACAAACGTTGGGTCCGCGAACTTGATAAACCAGTTGTAGTTGTCGAAGACCGAGTGATACACGCCATAAGACCCGCTCGAGCCGATGTCTGTCGAAGGCACGCCCAGATGCTGGATGAACGGTGTAAAGTCCGATCCCGAGCCGAGATCGCCCACCCGGACCGCATCGCCGGAGGGCACATCACCATCCACCGCTGGACCGCGATGGCGTGGACTCGTCTCCTGCGACAGCTTCCACTGTTCATAGACCGTGCCACCCTTCGGGCTCGGCACCTCACGCGTTACATCACGCACAAACTCCTGTAGCGACGGTACTGCCGACGCATCAAAGTCAGGCCCCGCCACACCGACGTCCGTATTGAAGTACGCCACCGCATGCGCCAGTTCCTTCGTATGCATCTCGACCCACTCGGTCGATCCCATCAGGCCTTCTTCCTCAGCGTCCCAGCTCGCAATCACGATGCGGCGCTTCGGCTTCCATCCCTGCTTCAACAGGTCGCCCAGCCCATGCACAGCCTCAAGCATCGCGGCCGTTCCGCTATTCGGATCGACCGCGCCAAAGACCCACGCGTCGCGATGATTTCCGGCAACAACCCAATCGTCCTTCTGATCCGGATCGGTGCCATCGATCGTGCCAACCACATCCCAAATCGTCCGCAGCTTGTAGTCCTGCACTAGGTCCATGTGGACCTTCACCGCTCCGGTTCCACCGAGGTGGTACGTGAAGGGCAAAGCCCCCTGCCATGCGCGTGGCGTCTCTGGTCCATCCAGCGCTTCAAGAATCGGCGACGCATCCAGATAGGAAAGCGGATTCACCGGAATCGACGGCTGATTCATCTTCGCCGGATCGGTGACGCGCTGCGAGTCTGGAAGATCCGGTGTCGCCGCAATGCCTGGCGTCTCAGGATCGCCCGCGTAGATCGGTAGAAACTGCACACTGCCGCGCTGCACACCCGACGCCGGGCGATAGGGTCCACGGGGATACATGTCGCCGCGCGCGTAACCATCATCAGCCGGGTCGGAATAAATCAAGACCCCCGCCGCGCCATACTGCTGCGCAATGTAGGCCTTCACGCCCCGGAAGTTCTGGCCGTAGCGCACGAGGACGATCTTGCCCTTGACGCTGATGCCCAGCGACGCAAGCTTCTTGAAGTCCTCGAGTGCGCCGTAGTTCGCGTACACCACCTCGGCGGTCACGTCGCCCGATGCCGAGGAGCCGTTGAACGCTGGCAGGATGCGTGGGTCGTTCTGGAACGGGTCGCCGCCGTAGGCCTTCGGGTCAACGTGCTCGGGAGTGAGCCCGGACATTAGCTTTTTTCCCTTGGCGTCGAACGCCTCAATTTCGATCTTCGCCGGCTTGTTCAGCCAAACACGAAACTCTTGAATCTCCGTATGCAGACCTGCGGCCTTGAACTTTTCAGCCACGTACAGCGCGGTCTTGTGGTCCTCGGGTGAACTCGCCCAGTGCGGCTCCGCGGTGAGCGTCTTCAGCTCTTCCCCGGCGAGCTTTGCGTCCGGGATCGCGAGAAACGCCTTGTCCCACTTGGCCTGTTGCGAGAAATCGCTGTAGCCGAAGACCTGCGAACTGGGAGCCTGTGCGAAGGCTATGAAAGGAAGGGCGAGAAGCGACGCTGCCCAGACGGTGGATCGACGCATGAAGGTATTCTCCTATGGAATTGTTAGGAGTGTACGCGAAGTTCGCCGTCCTGGGCGCGGTAGGCTAAACCGGCTGCGTGCAAAACTTGCAGCGAGTCGCAGCGATTGGAATATCGCCGAGGCACTGCGGGCACGCCTTCGTAACAGGCGGCGCGACCGCCGGCGGATTGAACTTCTTCATAAGGTACTGCGACGGAAGCACGAGCAAGAAATAGACCACTGCAGCTATCAGGAGGAAGTTAACAATCGCGGTCAGAAATGTCCCGTACTTGATCTCGCCGCCATGGAAATGCCCCACGAGGTAGTCGAAGTTCGGCTTACCCACAATCGCGCCGAGCAGCGGGTTGATGATGTTGGTCGTCAGCGCCGTAACGATCGCGGTAAAGGCCACGCCGATGATGACGGCGACTGCCAGATCCATTACGTTGCCGCGCAAAATGAAGTCTCGAAATCCCCTAATCATGGCTCCTCCTGGATATTGCAGCGTGCGGACTTGGTTGCCCGGCGAGTATACCGCGATCACTCGCAAGGCTGGCAAGCGTTGATTCCGTCAGATCCAGCGATAAAACTCAAGTATTCTGGACAGATGAGTTCCTCTTCCATCCGCGTGCGCCTGCTCTCCTTCGGTTCGCTGAAGACGGTCTTTCCCGCCGACGGCGCCTGGCGCGAGCTCGATCCAGGTGAGTGCGTTGCAGGGCTGCTCGCGAAGCTCTGTCGCGAAGGCACCATCGCCGAGGTCGTATTACGCTCGGCCGCCATTGCGGTAAATCACGCGTATGCCTCGCCCGACCAGACGCTCAACGATGGCGACGAGATTGCCATCCTGCCGCCCGTAAGTGGGGGCACTGCATCCGATGACCCTGGGCCACGCCCCTGCATCGCCCTTGTGCGCGAGCCCATCGACGCAGCCGCGATCGTGGGCGCGATCAAGGCCGGTACCGACGGCGCGGTCTGCATCTTCGACGGCATCGTGCGCGACAATACCCGTGGCCGCATGACCCTGCACCTGGACTACGAAGCCTACGAGGAGATGGCTCTCAAGCAGATGCACTTGCTTCGCTCCGAGGCC
The DNA here is from genome assembly GCA_002413385.1 of Granulicella sp. UBA5172. Lineage (GTDB taxonomy): Bacteria > Acidobacteriota > Terriglobia > Terriglobales > Acidobacteriaceae > Granulicella. The sequence continues at coordinate 2,070 of DHWW01000085.1, read as the reverse complement.
ATCGAACACTTCGGCATGCGCGAGGTCGCCATCGTGCACCGTCTCGGTCGCCTCATGGTCGGCGAGACGAGTATCCTCATCGTCGTCGCCTCCGCTCATCGAGGAGCTGCTTTTGATGCCTGTCGCTGGTTAATTGACACCCTGAAAAAGACCGTCCCCATCTGGAAGAAGGAACAGTTCGTGGACGGAGCAGTCTGGGCCGATGGCGAGCCGTTTCCTGAAGACATTGCCGGGAATGGAAGATGAACCTCGCGCTTTCCGCCATCGCATCGCCGCTGCTCCTGCTGTGTATTTCGTTCACCGCGATGGCCGCGCCGCAACAATCCCAATCTGCGCCCATCGAGCGCCCGCCGCTCGCCANNCCCCCCCCCCCCCCCCTCCGCCCCCCCCCCCGCTCGCCAGCCAGATTCCAGAAATCCCCACGATTCATGTCGAGAGCCGCCTTGTATCTGTTGCCCTGAACGTTGTCGGCGAACACGGCGCGCCCGTCCCCGGGCTACAGGCCGCCGACTTCGAAGTGACCGAAGATAACCGCCCGCAGAAGATCGCCTTCTTCGATCGGGAGTCGACAACGCCACTCGAGATTGTCCTTGCCATCGATGCCAGCGAGAGTGTCTTTGGCGATGAACGGCTCGAGCGCGATGCTGCCAAAACCTTTGTGAAGTCGCTGCTGCGCCCGCAGGATCGCATCGACCTGATGTCCTTTGCAGACAATGTGGACGAAGTTGTCTCCTTCACCAATGACGTCAAGAGCATTGACAGTGGCCTTGGCCGCATCCCGCATGGCGACGCTACGGCGCTGTATGACGCGGTCTATCTCGCCAGCCAGCGGCTCGCAGAGACTCCTTCCACCGTCGGTGCACGACGCGTGATCGTGCTCATCACCGATGGCGAAAACACCACGCGCTCCGGCAGCTACGACGCTGCCATCGAGGAGGCCGAGCGCGCTGGCGCCATGATCTACTCCCTGATCATTGTGCCCGTCGACGCCGATGCCGGGCGCGATACCGGCGGCGAGCATGCTCTCATCCAGATGGCGAACGACACGGGTGGAAAGTACTACTACGTTGAGGACAAGCAGGATCTTGCGCCCGCCTTCGCGCATGTCTCCGATGATCTGCGCACCGAATACACGGTGGGCTACTATGCGCCGCAGCGTGGTGTCGATTTCTCCGGCCTTCGCCACATTCATATGCAGCTCAAGGACCCAGCCCTCCGCGCCCGCTACCACCTGCGCTATCGCACCGCCTACTACGCCAACCGGCAACCCTGAGCCCTTCGTTGGAATCTCACCGTACAATTCATCTATGGCGACCAAATCTATGGCGGCGAAGAAGCGTCACAAGGGCCCGCCCACAGGCGAGACCGGACAAGAAGCGTTGTATCTGAAGTCCCTCAGCGACCGCCAGGTCACGGTGGCCGTCAAGCTGCGTGATGGCGAAGTGGTCAACGGCTGGATTGAGTACTTCGACGACATGATGCTCCGCCTCACCCGCGAAGGCAAACCCAATCTCTTTATCTATAAGTCGCAGATCCGCACGATCACCGAAGGCGGCGCCACCGGTCTGCGACGCAACGCCAACCGCGAAGAGAGTGCAGGATAGCCGACAGAATGCCCGAGTTCCTACCCATTGCAGAATCCATCGCACGTGAGGCGGGAGCCCTGCTGCGCGACTTCTACCACCGTGGCGTCCGCACCGAGTACAAGGGTGACGTCGATCTCGTCACCGAAGCCGATCGGGCCAGTGAAGCCCTCATCGGCACACGCCTCCGCGCTGCGTTCCCGGATTACGGCATCTACGGTGAAGAGGGAACTCGCCAGTCACTCGACAGCGAGTACCGCTGGTATGTTGACCCGCTCGACGGCACGACCAACTTCGCGCACGGCTTCCCAGCCTTCTGCGTGATCCTCGGTTGCGAGCGCCGCCGCCCTGGGCTCGCCCCCGACGAAGACGGCGAAATGGTCGCCGGAGTCATCTACGATCCGCTGCGCGACGAGATGTTCTCCGCCGCGCGAGGAGCGGGCGCAACCCTCAACGGCGAGCCCATCCACGTCTCTCGCGCGAAGCT
>DHWW01000086.1:464-5412 GCA_002413385.1 Granulicella sp. UBA5172 | reverse complement strand
ACACCTACGGGATGACAAACCCAAAAAAGCAAACCCAAAAAAGCAAACCAAAAAAGCAAACTAAAAAAAGCAAAAGCAAGGGCAAGGGCGAATACGGGGCCGCTCTGAGGTGGGTTAGCGGGTGAAGCGGCAGTAGAGGAATCGCTGGAGGGTGCCGGAGGGGGTGTGGTGATCTTCGGTCGCGGTTTCGATGAGGGTGAACTCCGGGCCGAGTTCGGAGGCGAGCGTCTGGGGGCTGTAGCGGCAGACGGGGAGGCCGCTGCAGCGCTCGGGGCCGTCCAGCGCGAAGGTGGCGAGGATGATGGTTGCTCCGGGGTTGAGCGCGTTTTTGAGGGTGGCGAGGTAGGCGCTGCGGGCCGCCGGGTCGGTGAGGAAGTGGAAGACGGCGCGGTCGTGCCAGAGATCGTAGCGGGTCGTGGGGTGCCAGGTGGTGATGTCGGCGACGAGCCACTGGATCTGATCGGCGGACGGACCGAGGCGCTGGCGGGATTGATGGAGAGCTGCGGCGGCGAGGTCGAGTACGGTGAGGTGGCGATAGCCTTCGGCGAGTAGATGGTCGGGGAGGGTGGAGGCTCCTCCTCCGATGTCGATGATGCTTGCGGAAGGCTGCGCTCCGGATGCGCGGATCATGGAAAGCGAGAGAGCGGGGATTGGCTGATACCAGCTGACCTCGGCTGAAGTTTTGGAGGAGTAGATGCTGTCCCAGTGTTGCCGGGGCGGCTCTGGAGGTGTGGCGTCGGGAAGCGACATGCATACATTCTAGCGGGAGGATGGTTTGCAGGGCGCTGGGGTGGTTGGTCCAGCCCTAAAGGGCGGGATGATTTGGTGTTGGTTCTGTGGGCTGAAGCCCACAGCTAATCCGGAAGTGCGAGGGGTATNNGGTATCCGGAAGTGCGAGGGGAAGGTGGGTTAGCGAGCTTCTACGTGGTCGGCGCGCTCTACCTGGGGGGTGACCATGTTGCTGGTGTCCCGCATGGCGGCGATGGCCTGATCGTAGCGGCCGCGGATGGAGTTGGTGCGGATTTCGGCCATCTCTTCGAGCATCTTCATGCCGTCCTTGAGGTAGCTGATGCGGCTGCGCTCGTCATGGCCCCAAGTGACGGGGACCTCGATGATGGTGAATTTGAGCTTGCGGGCGATGTAGAGGATTTCGGGATCGAAGCCCCAGCGCTCGATGGTCTGGAGGCGGAAGATGACCTGGGCGGCATCGCGGCGGAAGGCCTTGAAGCCGCACTGGGTGTCCTTGAAGGGAAGGCCGATGATGCGGCGGGTGACCCAGTTGAAGCAACGGCCAAAGAAGCGGCGGTACATGGGCTGATGGACGGTCTGCTTTTGCTTGTCGAGCCAGCGCGAGCCGATGGCGACGTCGGCTCCGGCGTCAATGGCTTCGATGAGGCTGGTGGCTTCTTCGATGGGAGCGGAGAGGTCGGCGTCGGTGAACATGACGATCTCTCCGGCGGCCTGGAGGAGGCCGTTGCGGACGGAGTAGCCCTTGCCGCGGTTGCCGGGGTTTTTGACGAGGTGGAGCTGGGGGTGGCGTGCCATCCACTGCTGAATGATGGCGGCGGTGTTGTCGGTGGAGCCGTCGTCGACGACGAGGATCTCAGCGTCCCAGTGGCGGGTCTCGACGCATTCGAGGACGCGAGCGAGGGTGGCTTCGATGCGAGCGCTCTCGTTGTATGCGGGAATGACGATGCTGAGCCGGGGGGGAGCCATGACGTCGTGCGACCTTTCATTACTGATGAATTCCATTGGGCTCCTCAGCTCAATATTGCGGGGTGGCGTGCAAGAAGGAGTCCGGCTCGAACCGCTTTCATCCTACGATACCTGTTAGACGCAAACACAGAGGCAAGTGACATAAATGATCCTTCGTCATGGGACCATGCGTAACCATGGCTGGTATTGTGTGATGCACAAATGGTAACTGGTAAACTCAGCGCATGTCGGATTCGATGCCACCGCAAGCGCCGTTTCAGCCACCGTCGTCGCCCTATCGTGGGCCTTACGCTGCCGGATATGGTGCGCCGTACGGAGGGCCACCGCGTCGCTCTGGATGGTTCTGGGCGGCGATCACGGTGATGAGCATGGGCGTGGTGGTGATCGCGCTGGGGCTGGTGCTTGCTTCCGCGGTGAAGACGCTGGTGGCTGGCTCGGAGGATGGGAGCTCGAGCTTTGGTGCGGATTCTATCGCGGTGATCGATATTACGGGAGTGATCACGGACGCGGACAAGATCGATAAGCAACTGGTGAAGTATGGCGATGACGACCGTATCAAGGCGATTCTTCTGCATATCGATTCGCCCGGTGGGGGAGCGGCTGCGTCGCAGGAGATTTATCACGAAGTGATGCGAGTGCGGCAGATGAAGCACAAGAAGGTGGTGGCGTCGATTGAGTCGATGGGCGCGTCGGGAGCGTATTACATTGCTTCGGGATGCGACCGGATCTATGCGAATCAGGCGTCGGTGGTGGGGTCGATTGGCGTGATTATGGAGTGGACGAACTATGGCGACCTGATGCGGTGGGCGAAGCTGAAGAACGTGGCGATTACGCATGGCGAGTTGAAGGACGCAGGCGATCCGACGAGGGATTTGACGCCGAAGGAGCAGGCTTACTTCCAGTCGCTGGTCGACAACATGTATGGGCAGTTTGTGCATGATGTGGCGGTGGGCCGGCATACGACGGCCGAGAAGATTACTCCGCTGGCGACGGGGCAGGTGTGGACCGGGGAGCAGGCGCAGCCGCTGGGGCTGATCGATGCGCAGGGAGGATTTCGCATGGCGCTGATCGAAACGGCGCGTTCGGAAGGGATCGAGGGCGAGCCGAACGTGGTTCGTCCCCACGTGGAAAAGCATGGTCTGCTGGGGATTCTGAGCGATAACGCGGATGACCTGTTCCCGAACCCGTCGAAGCTGCTGAACCGCTCGCCGGGGTTTTATTTTCTTTGGAAGTGAATTGAGCGGCTTTCCGGGGGTGCGCGGACAGGGCCCGCGGGGGTAGGATGAAGGAGCAGGATCGGGATACCGGGTTCTATCATGCAGGAAACAGAGACCTTGCGCGCGGAAGATATTTTTTTTTGCTACATCCTTCCTTGCCTGGATCACGTCACATCTGAGTAGAGAGTGCTAAGTATTTAGCTGTAGGAGGATTCATGACGAAAGCCGATCTGGTCGACCACGTAACAGCCCTCGGTGATCTAACTCGCCGCGATGGCGAAGTGATCGTCGAAACGATGTTCGATTCCATCGTCGATGCTCTGAAGGCGAACGATAAGGTGGAGGTTCGGGGCTTTGGGAGTTTTCGTTCGCGGCAGCGCAAGCCGCGTACGGGGCGCAATCCGAAGACCGGTGAATCGGTTGCGGTGCCCGCCAAGCGCGTGCCGTACTTCAAGCCAAGCAAAGAACTTCGCGACATCGTGAACCCTGAGGAAGCGAATGGCGCGAAGTCCAAAGCGGGTGCAGGACACAGTGTTGTGGATCCACATNNGGGACATAGTGTTGTGGATCCACATCATCCCCCTGCAATGTAGGGTTTTTGTGAAGCCGCAGTGATGCCGGTCACACTGATTTTTGTGGGCGGTATCCAATTTATTACGCACGCTGCGCCCGTAATTCATTACAATTAAAGGAATGAGTGAATCGACTTTAGCTACTCCTACAGATACTCCTACAGAGACCACGACCGAAAAGGGTCACATCAGCAAATACACCCGCAACAACCCCTATCAATCGGCGGTACTGGTGAACGAGCGACTCACGGGGCCTGAGTCGGAAAAAGAGACCATCCACATTGAGATGGAGCTCGAAGAGGGTATGACCTACACGCCGGGCGATGCGCTGGGAGTTGTCCCAACCAATCGCGATGAGGAAGTGGGGGCCGTACTCAAGGCGCTGGGTTTCAACGGCACAGAGCGCGTGCTCGACCACTACAAGGTAGAGATTTCCTTCCTCGAGGCACTGACGGCGCGACTGGCGATTGGTAAGCTGGCTCGCGGGAGCGTCAATCAGTTCGCGAAGCTTGCGGGCGAGAACGTGCCGGAGGGGCTGAAGAAGCTGCTTGGACCGGAAAACCGGGAGACAGCGGAAGCCTATGTGTGGGGTCGTGAGTTCATCGACCTGGTGACCGAGTTCCCGGGCATTATCACGAAGCCACAGGAGCTCTTCAACATATTGCAGCGGCTGACGCCTCGCATGTATTCGATTGCGTCGAGCCAGCTGGCACACCCGGGGCAGGTCCACATGACGGTGCGCGTGGTGCGCTACAACACGTTTGGCCGGGAGCGCCAGGGTGTGGCATCAGGACTTCTGGGTGAGCGCGCTCCGGTTGGAGCGGTGCTGCCGGTGTTCCTGCACGACAATAATAATTTCAGGATTCCTGAAGAGAGCAATGCACCGATGATCATGATCGGGCCGGGCACGGGTATTGCCCCGTTCCGCGCATTCCTGGAGCAGCGGCAGGTGCTGGGAGCCAAGGGCGACAACTGGCTGTTCTTCGGCGAGCAGCGTTCGGTGTCGGATTATCTCTATAAGGACCAGTTCGAATCGATGCACGCGAGCGGCTTCCTGACGAATCTGCATACGGCGTTCTCGCGCGATCAGGCGACGAAGGTTTACGTGCAGGACAGGATGCGTGAGAACGCTGCTGAACTGTATGAGTGGCTGGAGCGCGGAGCGTACTTCTATGTGTGCGGCGATGCGAGCCGCATGGCGAAGGACGTTGAGACGGCACTGCTGGACGCGATTGCGAAGGGTTCGAATGGGACTCCGGAGCAGGCGAATGAGTATCTCGCGACGATGAAGAAGCAGAAGCGCTATCAGCGGGACGTCTACTAGCTGGATGTCTGCTTACAGTTGGGTTACAGAAGAACAGAAAGGCCGCCCGGGTTGGGCGGCCTTCGTGCTGCTGGTTGGAGAGCTTCGGCTGGCTTGAGTTAGAGCAAATTTCCAATAAG
>DHWW01000086.1:0-313 GCA_002413385.1 Granulicella sp. UBA5172 | reverse complement strand
GAAGACGAGGGACATGGCGATCCACCACAGGTGCGTGTGCTCGTAGTGGGGCCAGAAGTGGATGGTCGCGTAGATCGCGAAACCCAGATTGAGCAGCAGCATGGGCAGAATGAAGAAGTGGAAGAGCGGATCGAAGCGTGTGTGGTTCTTGTAAGACTGTGGTTGAGCCATAGCAGCGATGATAACGCGGCGTCACTGCGATAGTCTTGCAAATATGGGAAAGAAACGAATCGGAGTGCATGTAGGGACGAGTGGCGGCTGTTTTACAGCGGTGCGGCGGGCGGGGGACGCGGGGGCGAACACGTTTCAGATC
>DHWW01000036.1 GCA_002413385.1 Granulicella sp. UBA5172 | reverse complement strand
ATCACAGCAATTTCTGTTTCCGGAAGAAGATTATCCCCTTGACACAAGGTAGTTACTTTGCTATTCTGTCTTTGTTGGGACACGATTTAGCTCCTCCACCTTTGCTTTCAAGTGTTTGACAATCTTAGGGTGGAAGACATGACGGATTGCTTCTTCGGTTGTCATGTCCTTCGGATGCTTCTTCGATTTCCTCGGAGACTGAGCCATGAAGCCACCTACCCTCTCCCAAGTGTTGCGCGAGTTTGGAAACGACGAAAGTTGCCGGGAATACCTTGAAGCCATGCGTTGGCCGGATCGGGTAACTTGCCCCCGGTGCAACTCGCCCAAGATTTCCCGCGTGTACGACCGTAAAGTGTTCGACTGTGACTCATGCCGCTATCAATTCTCCGTTTTAGCCGGTACGGTGCTCCAAGATACCAAACTGCCCCTTCCAACATGGTTTGCTACCACCTACCTGATTTGCGAGTCCCGCAAGGGCATCAGCGCGAATCAAGTAAGCCGCATGATCGGCGGAAGTTATAAGACGGCGTGGTACCTCTGCCATCGTATCCGGGCAGCGATGAAGGCGACGGAGACGGAACTGCTGGGCGGTACCCTCGAAATCGACGAAACGTATGTGGGCGGTAAACAGCATGGCAAAGGAAGCCGAGGACGGTCGCTCAAGAGCAAGGAAGTGGTTATCGGCATCAAGCAGCGCGGCGGCGAACTCCGATTCTTCCATGCTGAGGATTGCAAATCGGGGACGCTGGCGAAGTACATCAAAGAGAACGTCAGCGATGATGTTGATGTGATTATGATGGACGACTTTGGGGCCTATCCTTCGGCGCTGGCGAAGGCTGGCGTTCTCTGCGAACACAAGGCCATCAACCATAGCAGCGGCGTCTATGTTGAGGGCGATCTCACCACAAACGGTATTGAGTCCGNNTCCTCCGCCTTTTCGCTGCTCAAGCGCGGGATTGTGGGAACGTGGCATAAACTCTCTGCAAAACATATGTCCGCCTACCTCGATGAAATGACCTTCCGATTCAACAACCGCGATAACCCTTACCTATTCCGCGACACCATGACGAAATTGATTGAAGCTCCGGTGTTGGAGTACAAGAAACTCACCGCTGCTTAGGCTTCTTTTCTTCTACCCAAGTCATTGACCCATCTGGAAGATATTTGGCCGTATCTCTGTAGATTTCTCTTCCGAGTCCTTTGGATGTCTCAATGCGTACTACGCTTCCCCCTTCCCAGCGATCTTTGACGAGTCGGTAGTGAATAGCTTGATACCACCTTCCGCTCATCGCAGAAAATTCAGCTGCCATATCGATTTTGTCAAGATCAAACTTGACCAAAGAATTTGGAGGAAACTTTAGAAGTGATATCATCGGGGCGTCACCGCAAAATCCGGATGGCCCTAGAGGGGCGTCGCCAAAACTGTATGGTTCAGTGCCACTGGTTACGGGTGTTCCATCAGGGAAATGCCACGTCGTTATTACCGTAAGGTGTATGTTTCTCAAAGGGGACCGTCCTCGTTTCATCGATACGAAGCTATCGTGGAAGATTCCAGCCTTTCCAGCGCCTATAGAATGATCCATTGATGGTTCTATGAAGCAAAAACTGTCTGTACCCCCAAGTGTTGCGTCGATAGCTTGATCGGTTTTCTGAAGGACGTTCCCTACTCCCTGCATTGTCGCGGCAAATTGTTGCTGGCTTGTTGCTGTTGAAGTATCGAATTCGCGGACGGCCACCTCAAATCTTCTTTGGTTCTCGCACTGAGCAAAGGATTGTTCCCGGTGTGCCTGAACTTGATCGAGATCGATTGAGCGCAGTTCAAAGTAAAGCAGGGCAGCAAACAAGGCGACCCATAATGCCTTTTCTCTTTTTCCCATCTTGTCTCTAATTAGGGGCACAACCACCCCCAAAAATCCCAGTATCCCAATGAACATCCCGATGGAAAGATGCCAGGGAACCTGGACAACAGCAGGACACGGTAGTATGGGAGCAAGAGGGGCCATACCCCTAATGCTCCCACTAGGGCAAGCCTTGTGTCAAGGGGATAATATTCTTGATAAATTAGCGCCTGCGAAACAGCAAAGTACAAATGACCCGAGGCCTGATCTCTTTCCGCAGGGTCATCTGCTTCCCTTCATCCTCGTCACGGCACTGTTTTTCATCTGGGGAATGTCGAATCAGCCGGCGTTGACTTTGAATTTCAGAAAAGAATAATATGCCATAAGTTATCGTTACAGTTACCAATATTGGAAGCTTGACAGATTTGCCCCAGCAACGAAATCGATCACGATGAAAAGGCAACCTCCTGGAAAGACCTATCACGGTTGGACATCCTGGAAATCAAGGGGTACTCCCTGGGGTCGTTCCCGATCGCGCTTGCGTTCGGCCCACGGACTAACTCTCCGCTGTGGCCGCGGCTCTCTCGACGGGAGGTCCAGCGGTCGCGGTTGAGCCAACAGATACACTGTTCAACCGCAAAACAACCGGGGCTACAGACCCGTTGACGTGGTCAACACAGACCAACGAGACGGGGCTCCGAACTTCATTGCTAGAAATAAAGAGCCACAATTGGGTGGACCTTTAAAAGCCAATTTCGTAAACCAAGGCACTGTCTTAGAGGGAAAGCGTGAAGGCATTTCAGATTCAGCAGCCACAGTCAGCAAGCGTAATTGATATACCTGAGCCACGCGTTCCCGATTTGAGCGAAGTATTGCTTCGTGTAAATCTTGTCGGGATGTGCGGCACTGATCTCACGACGTTTCGGGGGGGAAATGCCATGGTGACCTTCCCCCGGATTCCGGGGCATGAGATTGCTGCAACGGTGGTGGAGGCTGCGGGTGGGCTTGCCGCCGGAACTGCTGTGACATTGTCTCCCTATACGGAATGCGGGCGATGCCCAAGTTGCCTGCGCGGCCGCCCGAATGCGTGCCAGTACAACCAGACAATGGGGGTGCAACGCGACGGCGCGATGACAGAGTACATCTCTGTTCCGCGGGGACGAATCTATACGGCAAATCTGTCGCTAAAGGAGCTTTGCCTGGTGGAGCCGTTGACTGTGGGCACACACGCGGCGGCGCGCGGCCGGGTGACAGCTGAAGACTATGTAGCAATATTTGGTTGCGGTGGCATTGGCCTGGGAGCAATTGCGAGCGCGGCTTTCCGGGGGGCTACTGTCATCGGAATCGATATGGATGACGCGAAGCTTGAGGTTGCCCGCAAGGCGGGCGCCCATCATGTCATCAACACGGCGAGAGAGAACCTGCACGAGCGGCTTCAGGCAATCACTGACGGTCGTGGACCGGACGTAGTAATCGAGGCGATCGGCCTTCCACTTACATTTCGCGCTGCGGTGGAAGAGGTGGCCTTCACGGGCCGGGTGGTGTATATCGGGTATGCAAAGGAGCCGGTCGCATACGAGACGCGGCTGTTCGTTCAGAAGGAACTCGACATACTTGGCAGCAGAAATGCTCTCCCGGAGGATTTTCGCGCGGTGATTCGTATGCTCGAAGCGGGCGGGTTTCCAGTGGAGGATGCGGTCAGCGCCACGATTGATCCTGAGCAAGCCGCCGAGATGCTTGCCGAGTGGAGCGCAAACCCGGGAAGATTCACGAAGATACACGTGCGGTTTTAGTGTGTGACCGAATGCGGTGGTTGAAAGATAACCTGGAGCCCTTACATGCGTCTTGATGCACCTGGCAGCGCCAAGGAAGTCCGCCCGCAGGGCAAGCATGGCGTGCGTCCTTCGATATTTCCGGTCGGCTATATGCTGCCGTTCCTGCTGACCACGCTCATCTTCTTCTTCTGGGGGATGTCGAATAACCTGACCGACATTCTGGTGCAGCAGTTTCGCAAGTCGTTTTCGTTGAGTCTGCTTCAGGCCCAGCTTGTTCAGACCTCGGTGTTCCTTGCGTACGGGACGATGGCAATTCCGGCAGCGCTCTTGATGAAGCGGTTTGGGTACAAGGCCGGATTGATGGTCGGCCTGACGGTCTTCGGCATAGGGACCCTGTTGTTCTGGCCTGCAGCTGTTGTTGGCCACTACACTCCATTTCTGTGTGCGCTGTTCGTGGTGGGGAGTGGATCGTCGATCCTCGAGACAGCAGCCAATCCCCTTGTCGCACAATTTGGCGACCCTGCAACGTCTGAACAAAGGCTAAACTTCGCGCAGGCATTCAATCCGCCAGGCACCATTACCGGCGTGCTGATTGGCACATGGTTCATATTTTCCGGAGTCGAAAAAAGCCCTTCTCAAGTGGCCGCCATGAAGGCCCAGGGCACTTACGCAGCCTACCTGCACTCTGAAATTCTGCGCGTAGTGCCGACCTACGTAGGCTTAGGGATCGCCGTGCTGATTCTTGCGGTTCTTATATGGCGCACCCACTTCCCCGCCAATCTGGACGCAACCACAACCAAGGAAGATCTATTGCTGCAAGAGATGGGGGGGCACTCTGGAAGCTATCGCCGTCTGCTGCGCAACCCACATCTTATGTTCGCGGTTGTAGCGCAATTCTTTTACGTCGGGGCACAGGTGAGTACATGGAGCACTCTGATCCCCTACATGCGCGCCTACACAACTGCGAGCGAACGAACCGCCGGCTACTTTCTGACCGCAACACTTGTAGCGCTGGCAATCGGGCGCATTGTGTCGACGCCACTGATGCGATACATCTCACCGAGCCTGATGATGGGCCTTTATTCGCTCATCAACATATTCCTCCTCGCCATTGGTATCGCGAAGCCGGGAATGATCGGAGCTTATGCCATCCTGACGACGAGCTTCTTCATGTCGATGATGTATCCGACGATCTTTGCGCTGGGGGTGAAGGATCTGGGCAGTGACACCAAGCTGGGGGGGAGCTTGATTGTCATTGCGATTGTCGGAGGTGCAATCTTCCCGCCGGGCATGGGTTGGATCGCACGCCAGAGCGGCAGCATAGCGCTGGGCTATCTGCTGCCGGCAGCGGGCTACATGGTGGTCGCGACGTATTCCTTCCTGGGACCGCGCATTACCAGGCGCGCGGTTGAATCGGCTCCCGCGCTGCCATAGTTCGGTGGTTAGAGCGGGCCATTTGATTGCTCAGGCATTCTCAAAGTTGAAGCAATAGCGACGGCCCTGCTTACATGTCAGTGAGAAGAGGGATTTGGCTGTCTCGGAGGAAAGCGGCTGTTGCAGTCTCGGCCTATGATTCCCTTCAACCAGCTTCCTGCCAGAGGGAATACGAACCGTGTGATGCCCGTCGCGAAGCGCGAGCAGTTCGGCGTGGATGAGTTTGCCGTCGTTCCAGGTTAGATCGACCTCGAGGCCACCGCGGGCGCGCAATCCCTGCACCGAGCCATTAGGCCATGCTGTGGGAAGCGCTGGCAGAAGAGCTATTTCCTTCTCATGGCTTTGCAGCAAGAGCTCGGCGATTGCGGCGGTCGTACCGAAGTTGCCATCAATCTGAAAGATGCTGCCCTTGCGGTCAGGGTGTGAGTCAAAGAGATTGGGTCCAGTGCGGTGCTCCATGAGTAGAGTCATCGAGTCCCAGGCGCGGTCCCCAGCGTGAAGTCGAGCGAAGAGACCAATGGCCCAGGCACGGCTCCACCCCGTGTAGGCTCCTCCATTGTCGAGCCGACGCTCGAGGGACTTGCGTGCAGCGGTCCATAGATCGGGCCGCTTTTGCGATGTGATCTCAATCGTTGTTGCAAGCTTGCCGGACTGCACGAAACGCGATGATGTGGGGCTTCTGACGCCGGCAGTTTTGCGCGTTACCTTCTATAGGAATCTATTAAATGCTGGCGTCAACCCGCACATAGTCGGAATGTGGATAGACAATTCAACTCTGAAATCGATGGACATGTATTACCGAACCTTTGAGCAAGACATCGAGCAGGACGTTGCACTGAAAGCACTTGAGGGGCTATCGGAGTGAAAAGTGTGTCGCCCCATCACCAACGTTCGTGTTGGCCCGCGCGGGCAATGATTGCGGCCAATCGGCAGTTCATTAACCGGAATACAGGCTTTCCGTGTTTCCCCTGTGGTGCCTGTCCGCGTTCAAGGGGAACTGCATGGGGTACACATGAAAGTGAAACATTCAAATTGGTTTGCTGCAGGTCCAGAGGTAGGCCGGGCCTTGGCGATATTGTCGGACGGCGCCTTCAGACTCTACTTCTACCTGTGTCTTCGCGCAAGCCGCGATAAGGGTTCTCTCACCATCAGCTACGGCGATCTCGCTCGCGGACTAGCGAGAAGCCGTCGTTCAATCGTTACCTACTTGGAGGAGCTTCGACGGCACGGCATATGCCAAGTTCACTCGGCAGTAAATCAGCACCAGGACAACGAAATTGAACTTTGCGATGAATTTTGGCCTTATACCAAATCTGAAAGCGGGCTAAAATCTCCCGACACCGAGTCCTATTTCCTCAAGATCAAGTCGCTCCTCGCCGATCGCGCTTGCGTAAGTTGTGCCTTCACTGCACCGGATAAAAAGTTTGCAGAGGCCCTCTTGACCAGCGATATCTCTCTTCAACAGATCGAACGAGCCATTGCATTGGGCTGTTCGCGAAAATATGTGAGTTGCCTGAATGGAACAGACAGCGGATCGATTGTCAGTTTTTCTTATTTCCGTGACCTCATCGAGGACGCCTGCGAGCTCGATTCACCCGCAGGATATTGGGATTATCTGAACCTGCAACTGAAGACCTTGGAAACACGATGGGTCGCTAGGGACGCCGGTGCAGATATTGCATAGGCGGTTCGGGCAAAAATTTAAAAACAGACGAAATGATGTTGGGGATTTAGTACATTCGTATAGTGGTAAGCAGACACCAACATGAGCGACGCCGCCCCATTAATCGGCAGTACAATTCGCCTAAACAGCGTCTCTATCCCCCCTTTGCTGTCCTAATCGTACATTCAGACACATGGGAATATGGCGCTCTCTTCGGCCCCGTC
>DHWW01000125.1 GCA_002413385.1 Granulicella sp. UBA5172 | reverse complement strand
AGGTGCTGTGGGATTCGAATGAATTTCTTTGGGTGAGTGAGCGGAGCAACTGGGCGCAGATTTATCTGTATGACCTGACGACCGGAGCGCTGAAGCATCAGATCACGCATGGCGATGGGCCGGTGGCGGATCTGAAGTATGCGGATGAAAAGAATCACGTGATTTATTTCATGGCGACGGGCCAGGAGAAGGGCGAAGACCTGTACTTCGACACACCTCTATCGCGTGGATTTCGATGGGAAGAATCAGCGCCTGCTGACGCCGGAGGTGGCAACGCATGGGGTGACTGCGGCGAAGGATGGGAGCACGTTTGTGGATGTGTATTCGACGGTGGATACTCCGGAGGCGGCGGTGGTGCGGGACGACTCGGGCAAGGTGCTGGTGACGCTGGCGAAGGAGGATATTTCGCAGTTGCTGGCGGCTGGATGGAAGCCTCCGATGCGGGTTGAGGTGAAGGCGCGGGATGGGAAGACGCCGCTGTACGGGCTGTTATTCAAGCCGACGAACTTCGATGCGGCGAAGAAGTATCCGGTGGTGGACTATGTGTATCCGGGGCCGCAGGATGCAGCCTGCACGATGCTGGGCGCACCGGGCTTTGAGGCTTCGCGTGGAGATCTACAGTCGCTGGCGGACCTGGGATTCGTGGTGGTGTGCATCGATGGGATGGGGAATCCGCACAGGTCGAAGGCGTTCCATGACGCGCACGCTTCGAGTCCCGCGGATATGGGCGACGATACGATTCCGGACCAGGTGTCGGGGATCAAGGACCTGGCGTCGCGGTATGCGTGGATCGATCTGGATCGGGTGGGAATATGGGGACACTCGGGCGGAGGCAATGCGACGGTGTCGGCGATGTTGCATTTTCCGGAGTTCTTCAAAGTGGGCTGGGCAGAGAGCGGCAACCACGACAATCGGGACTATGAAGATGATTGGGATGAGCGGTGGGCCGGGCTCGAGGTGATTGGGCCGGACGGAAAGAGCAACTACGACGCTCATGCGAATCAGAATTATGCGAAGAACCTGCAGGGGCATCTGATGCTGACACATGGAACGATGGATGACAATGTGCCGCCGAGTAATACGCTGCTGGTGGTGGATGCGTTGATCAGGGCGAATAAGGATTTCGACATGCTGATGATTCCGAATGTGCATCACAGCTACGCCGAGGCGACTCCATATGTGATGAAGCGGCGGTGGGATTATTTTGTGAAGTATCTGGCCGGGGGAGTTCCTGCGACGGACTTTGTGCCGAAGCCGTATGCGGAGATTGTGAAGGCGTATTACGCGGCACAGTGAAGCAGCGTGTAGAGGGTAGAGAAGGGCATGAGCGTCCCGCCGGTGGATTGGCGGGACGTTTTTTGTGGGGAGAGCAAGAGCATGGGGAGATGCGGGCCTTCGCGTCGCCCTGGGTGATGCGCTGCACGGGCTTTTTTATTTCATCGCATCATAAGTCGCTAGCGCTCGATTTTGCCTGGGCCACACGGCGATGCAATAATTCCGCATGTCCACTGATGTGAAAGCTACTCTCTCGCAGACAGAATCGCTCGCCACGACACGTCGCCGTTTCCTCGCTGTCTCCACTGCCGCTGGCCTGGGAGGAACGCTGCTTCCGGGGGCGCTGCTGGCGCTCGCAAGCAGGCAGGCAGAGGCTCAATCGCCCGCACAATCGGACCTCCGAGGCTGGCCCGCGATCACGCCTGAAATGGTGGATGCCGCCGCAACTATCGCCGCGATCAAGCTCACGGCCGAGCAGAAGCAGATGATGCTCGAAGGCCTCGTCGGCCAGCGCAACTCCGCGCTGCGCGTGCGCGGAATGCATCTGCCCAACAGCATCGCGCCGACGGCGGTCTTCAACCCTGTCCCCGCCGGCACGGCCGCCCCGCAACCCGCCTCGCGGCGGCCGGTCGTGCTCGGCCCTGTGCCCTCCATCGCCGACATCTCTCCATCGCAGGAAGACAAGCTCGCCTTCGCCACGATCCGCCAACTTGGCGAGCTGCTGCGCAAGCGCCAGATCACCTCGCTCGACCTCACCAAGCTCTATCTCGCGCGCCTCAAGCGTTACGATCCCACGCTGCACTTCGTCATCACGTTCACCGAAGAGCGCGCGCTCACGCAGGCCGCAGCCGCAGACAAGGAACTCGCAGCGGGCAAGGACCGCGGTCCGCTCCACGGCATTCCATGGGGAGCAAAGGATCTGCTCGCCGTAAAAGGCTATCCCACCACGTGGGGCGCCGCGGGTTTCGAGAACCAGACATTCGACGAAGATGCCGAAGTGGTCAAGCGTCTCGACGCCGCCGGTGCTGTACTGGTCGCGAAGCTCACGATGGGAGCGCTCGCGGAGGGCGATCTCTGGGGCTATGCCGCCGGCACGGGCAAGCCCGGCGCGCGCACCCGCAATCCCTGGAACCCGAAGCAGGGGAGCAGCGGCAGCTCGGCTGGCAGCGCGAGCGCCACCTCCGCCGGCTGCG
Source organism: Granulicella sp. UBA5172 (assembly GCA_002413385.1). Classification (GTDB taxonomy): domain Bacteria; phylum Acidobacteriota; class Terriglobia; order Terriglobales; family Acidobacteriaceae; genus Granulicella. The sequence continues at coordinate 4,458 of DHWW01000125.1, read as the reverse complement.
TCGGCTTCGCGCTCGGCACCGAAACCCTCGGCAGCATCTCTTCACCCAGCACACGTTGCGGCGTCACGGGCCTGCGCCCGAGCTTTGGTCTCGTCCCGCGCACCGGTGCGATGGCCCTCGTCTGGTCGATGGACAAGATCGGCCCCATTACGCGCTCGGTCGAAGACTGCGCCCTCGTCCTCAACGTCCTCTACGGTCCGGATGGCCGCGACCAGAGCGTGCAGCCCGCGCCGTTCCATGCCGACCTCACCACCGACATCCACCAGCTACGCGTCGGCTACATCGAGTCCGCCTTCAAGGCTCCCAAGCTCCGGCTCCTGTCGGCCGACGAAACGAAGACCCTCCCCCCCGCCGACCGCGCCAAGCGCCAGCAGCAGCAGCACGCCGACTTCGAGCGCCGCAGCTACGACGCGAAGTTCAACACTCGTGCGCTTGAAACCCTCCGCGGCATGGGCCTCCAGCTCAAGCCCGTCGAGCTCCCCAGCTTCCACTTCTCCGCGCTGCTGAACATCCTCGGTGCCGAGGCTGCGGCTGCCTTCGACGATCTCACCACCTCCGGCCGCGACGCCCTGCTCTCCGGACAGAAGCCCTACGACTGGCCCAACGGGTTCCGCACCTCGCGCTTCCTCTCCGCCGTCGACTATATCCAGGCCGAGCGCGCACGTGCCCTCGCGCTCTCCGCCATGCATGAGACCTTCAGCAACTTCGACGTCATCGTCACCCCCAGCGGCGGCACGCAGCTCACTGCAACCAATCTCTGCGGCCAGCCCGCGGTCATCGTCCCCAACGGTCTGCGCGGCACCGACGCACCACCCTTCGCGCCCACCCCGGACGACGACTGGCCAGACTACGGTGGCCCCGGCACGCCCGTCTCGCTCACGTTCCTCGCGCCGCTGTATCAGGACGCAAAGGCCGTCGCACTCGCGCATGCTTACCAGCAGAAGACCGGCTTCCAGTTGCTCCACCCGAAGCTCGCATAGCGCGCGCTTCGGGTGGCAACACCCTTCGTGCTTACGCTCCCTTGGCCAGCTCCGACTTCACCAGCTCGCTCACCAGCTTGCCATCAGCGCGCTCCCCGCTCGCGGCAATCTTCTGTTGCGCGACCTTCATCACCGAGCCCATCTCCTTCGGCCCGGGTCTGGTTCCGCCATTGTCTTTCGTCACCTGCTCCACCGCTGCGGCCACCATCGCACGCAGGTCTTCCTCGCTCGCCGACTTCGGCATATAGGCCTCGATCAGCACGATCTCGACCGCTTCCTTGGCCGCCAGCTCCGGCCGGTTGCCCTTCGTAAACTGCTCGACGGACTCTCTACGCTGCTTCAGCAGCGTCGTCAGAATCTGCTGCTCCTCCGCATCCGTCAGCGGCTCGCGCTTGTCGATCTCCTTATTCTTCAACGCCGACTTCACCATGCGCAGCGTCGTCAACTTGTCCTGTTCGCGAGCCTTCATCGCCGTAATAATGTCCTTACCCAGCTTCTCTCCAATAGCAGCCATCGTCCTCACCTCGTCATCTACCAGTTTACTCGGCCCCCGCGCCGCCAGCCGACCCGCTAAAATAGAATGCATGATCCGTAAGACACGTCTTTTCACGCCTGGTCCGACACCGCTTCTTCCCGCCGCTCAGTTTGCCATGGCCGCGGCCGATATCCACCACCGCACCGCCGAATTCCGCGCGCTCTACACCCGCGTCCTCGCGCAGCTCAAGGAGTTCGTCGGCACCACCAACGACGTGATCCTGCTCTCCAGCTCCGGCACCGGAGCGATGGAAGCCTCGGTCTCCAACCTGACTTCTCCCGGGGACCGCGTGCTGGTGCTCACCGCCGGTAAATTCGGCGAACGCTGGTCCGGCATCGCCAAGGCCTTCGGCTGTCACGTCGACGTGGTCAGCGCGCCGTACGGCGAGACCTTCTCGCTCGACGAGGTGAAGGCCTCGCTGCATCTCGAAACCCGCGCTGTNNGACGCCATCACCGGCCTCGGCACCACGCACATCGACATGGATGGCTGGGGAGTCGACGTCCTGGTCGGCGGCTCGCAGAAGGCCGTCATGATTCCTCCCGGCCTGAGCTACCTCGCCGTCAGCGGCCGCGCCTGGGACCGCATGGAGGCTACCTATAACCCGCGGTACTACTTCGATCTCCGCAAGGAGCGCAAGAATGCCAAGAACGGCGAGTCCGCTTACACTCCCGCGGTCGCGCTCATCGCGGCGCTCGGCGCAGCGTTCGACTGGATCGCCGCGCAAGGCGACGGCAGCCTGGCAGAAGGCCGCAAGCGCCTCATCGAAAACGCCGAAACGATCTCCGCGATGACGCGCGCGGCTGTGCAGGCGCTGGGCCTCAAGCTCTTCGCACCCGACGCATTCGGCACTGCTGCCACCGCCGTCCTCGCACCCGAGGGCGTCGACTCCGGTATCTTCGTCAAGGAGCTCAAATCCCGCTTTGGCGTCATCATCACCAACGGCCAGGGCGAGATGAAGGGTCAAATCTTTAGAATTGCGCATCTGGGCTTCTTCGACTACATGGACACGATCGCCCTCATCGGCGCGATCGAACAGGTNNTCCACGCCGCAGCGAAGTAACCCTCAACCAGCCACAACATCGGTGCCCCATTCATGACAGTTCCATTGTCATGGGTGGGGTGCAACATATTCCGGATACCCAAAATTCTGAGGTGAAAAGACAACTTGCCGCCACGGCATGTGGCATAATGTCCGTAGGCGAGACCTATGGCGGCACACACCCATCTCGGAGAGCTGATTGGCATCAAGCCCACCTCCGACTTCAATCTCGCGGAGATCGTCGAAGGCGGACTTCCGCTGGCTAGCCTCACCCGTCTGCGAGCGCGCGGCCTGACCGCGACCGAGCTGTCCGACATCGTCATCTCTCCCCGCACCTTGAAGCACCGCAAGGCCCGCAACGAGCCGCTCTCGCAGGAAGAGACGGACCGCGCCGTGCGTGTCGCCCGCATCGTCGGGTTGGCCGGAGAGGTCTTCGACAATCCTGACAAAGCACTCCTCTGGCTGAGGTCGCCGGACGACCGCCTGGGCGACCGCACACCCCTGAACATGCTCCAGACTGAGTCTGGCGGACGGCTCGTCGAGTCCATGCTGTGGCAGCTCGACGAAGGCATCTATACGTGAGCGAATCGTGGACATGAGCACACCGTGGACGTGAGCCTGCTCTGGCGCATCAGCCGCCACGATGATCTGGACGGAGTGGGCGGCGAGAAAGCGGATGGTCGCTGGCACACGGAGGCCAAGGGAAGGCGGATCGTCTATCTGTCCGAGCATCCCGCCGTCGCACTGGTCGAAATCCTCGCCAACCTGAAGGGCAACCCCCGCCTCTTTCCCGACGCCTACCGCATGATGAAGCTCGTGATCGACCAAAGCGTTTGGGCCGCGACGCTAGTTTGCGAACCTCTGCCCGAAAATTGGCGAGGCGACCTCGACCACACCCGGGCCATCGGCGACGCGTGGCTCACCGAGCGCTCATCCGCTCTCTTCCGTGTCCCCTCAGCACCTTCGCCAGAGTCGTCCAACTACCTGCTCAATCCGCTCCACCCCGACGCCTGCAGCCTCACCATCGAGTGGACCAAGTGGGTCACCTACGACAAGCGCCTCTTCCACCTCCATGACGAACCCCGCTGACGCCGAACCACTAGCGCGCCCTCAGACGATAACCCTCATGCCACAAAATGCCCCCTGAAATCCACAGGATAGAGCATCGCATTGAACCTCCACACCGAATAGCTTCGAATAGCATAAAGAGCAGGCAAGGAATGGATTAGCCTCCAAACCTAACCTGCTCTTCTTTGCCCTGCGATTACCATAGGACCAAGGGAAGGCTCCAAACCTTCCCTTGGGTGTCGCACCCATAGTTTACATAGCGCGCTGACGTTGCTGTCTAGGTAAATTTCCTACAGTTTCAGCTGTTTTTGGGCCTTTCCAAGGATTCCGTCCCGCCTTCTCCACATTCCACACAAGCAACCTAGCTCCAACAGGGACCGACCTCGTACTCTAGAGGTCCGCTCACCATGTCGCCTACCCGGGGCGTGCTCGCGCTCAAAAACCTATGGCCTCTCTCAGCACAATCTCCCCGATGAACGACGGTCTCCCGTCCTCGATCCAGACCGAGGTCACGGTCCTCGGTGCCATGCTGCTCGACGCGGTGGCGATCACCGATGCCACCGCCAAGCTCCGCCCCGAAGACTTCTCGCTCGACTCCCACCAGCGCGTCTATCGCGTCATGACCGATCTCATGGCGCAGGGCCACGCGGTCGATCTCATCACCGTCATGGACGCGCTATCCAAACGCCGCGAGCTCGACGCCATTGGCGGTGCGGCCTACCTCGCCTTCCTCACCGAGGGCATTCCGCGCAATCCGAACATCGAGTCCTACGTTCGCATCGTCACAGGACAAGTCTCTGCTCCGCCAACTCCTCAGCATCCACAATGACGGCAT
>DHWW01000176.1 GCA_002413385.1 Granulicella sp. UBA5172 | reverse complement strand
GAGAGCTTGCGGAAGATGGAGGGCTCCTGCGGGAGGTAGCTGATGCGGTGCTCGCGTGCCCGAAGATACATGGGAGTGCGCGTTATGTCGACGCCGTCGCTGAGGATTCGTCCAGAGTCCGGGCGTACCAGACCGACGATCATGTAGAAGGTGGTGGTCTTGCCAGCACCATTTGGGCCGAGTAGACCGACGACCTCGCCTTGGTTGATTTGCAGGCTAACGCCACGGACAACCTGGCGACCACCGTAGGCCTTGGTCAACTCTTCGGTTTCGAGAGTTCTCATGCGGCTACTGCCTCTCTTGCTTTCCGGGACGGACGTGCGTTTCGCTGCGGACGCGACCATCTTTGCCCTTGGGCAGGCTGGGATCCCCCGACACCACAATCGTACTACCGGCATTGCTGAAGAGCAGCGTAGCACCGGTGATGTCGCCTTGCCTGGCATCGAGGAGGTGTGGTGGAGCGGTGGGAGTTCCGGTGAGGACATAGCTGCCGGTGGCTGCGGTGTAGAGCAACTGCGCGCCGGTGCCGTGGCGTCCAGGCTGGTCCATCTGAACCGAGCCGTAGATGATGACACGATCGATGGAGCTGTTGAGGGGGCTGGGTTGTGCGGGGAAGATGACGGGCAGTTGCTGGCCAGTTTTTATTTTCTCTGCTGCTCCAAGGAAGACGACGGCGTGCTGACCGCGGACCTCGCCGATCGTGCCATCGATGGTGACGCCGCCGGAGAAAGTGGCCTCACGCTGCAGGTCGTTGTAGTCCATGTTCGGGCTGGCGACCCGGATGATGCTGGCAGCTCGAAGGGGGGCACCAGGCTTCGGCGTGGTGGGATTGGAGGCGAAGATAGCGTGAATGAGGCTTCCAGGCCTGGCTGGACGAGCGCTGAAGGTGCGCCTCATCCCATCGAAGAGGAGGGTTGCAGCCTGGATCTGTGAGGCATCCTGCCACATGCGCGCTGGCTGGGCGTCAGTGCCGTAAAAGTTGGCTAGCTGCGTTGTGTGGTCAAAGTGGGCGCTCGCAGATAGCACGTGCGTCACGGGTGCCTGCTTTGCGTTTGCAGACACCGCAGATCCCTCCCCCATCCTGGAGGAAACATTCTGAAACGTCGCCTCTACGCCACCTTTCGCGTCGGCGTCCTGCGTGCGTTGATCGAGAGACACGGTGGGCGCGACGAGGGATGCGTCGTCTCCATACAGATGAGCATGACCGGTGAGCGTAAGCACCTGGGTTGTGCCGTCGTAAGCTGCACGGTCGGCGGTGCCGGTTGAGGTGGATGCGTGCTCGCGGGATCCGGTCTTTGTGGCAGGACGGTCGGTGATCGTCACATGACCGGGTCTGGACTACCGAAGCGATGTTCATCGCCTCTCGATCAGATAGCGAGGAGGGCGTTCGGACGGGGGCAAAGGCCATTTCGAGCGTGTCGCCGCTGCTGATCTCCTGCTCACCGAGTGGAGCATCCTGCCGGAGCCGCGTATGGCCCATCCCATAGAGATTCCCGGGACGTGCCTTACCGTCTGGAGTGTTGGCGAACAGCAGGCGGAGATCCTCTGCCCAGACCTGCATATTCTTAAGGGGGAGAAGTTTCGCGGTGTTGATAGGTGCGCCTCGGCCGGGGGTAGCGACGGACTCGCCGGCTGCGTGAGCTGAACCGGTCACGTGGATTTCGGTGACACGGGATGGGGACTGGCGCTGGCCGGGGGCGAAGAGGGCAATGATCCTTGCGCCATCCATGGAACGAGCCAGCCCGCGGGGGTTTGCCTGGTGGTCGACCAGCGACAACTTCGCTGCTCCCGTGGCGACAACGCTGGTGGGACTTCCCTGGGTGTTGAAAGCCGCATCAAGGAAGTTGGCCGAGCCGTGCATTGGCCTCACCGGATCGGTATCGACGAGGACGACATCGCCCGAGAGTCTGGCGGACTGTGGAATGGATTGCGGGTTCAACGTGGCGTCCAGCCGATCCCCTGTAATCTGCCGCGTCGCTGAGCTGAGAACGACGTGGCCTGTTCCCTCCACGTGTTCGATCGAGCCATCCTTGCGCAGATGGAGGACGGCCGTGTCGGCCTTCGCGCTGCGCCCCTCAGAGGTGACGACTGGCTGCGTTAGCGTAGCAATATTCGCGTTGCGATCCATGTCGGCTCGCAGGGCGATGACGTGCAGCGGCTGACCGTGGGCAAGACCGTCCATGTGCACGTTGGCCAGAAGATGAAGGGTGCTCTGGCCGGAGTTGAACTCAGCACCGAGCGCCGTGCAGCGCATGTCGCCATAGCTGAAATCAACCTGCTGGTCGGTTGCAGCCACACCGAGCTTGCGCAGGTAAACCAGGCCGCTGGTGCGGACGTGAATGACGGGAGCGGGCTTCAGGTTGGGAGGTGCTGGTTTGCCCGCTTGCAGCTTGTCAGGTTGCGCGAGGGAGCGACCGCCGTCGGAAAGGCCCTGCGGAGGCTGGAGATCCATCAACACTTCGCCCTTGGCGCGGGCAACACCCTCATTCTCGTCGTATTCGATCTCGGAACCGTAGATGTGGTCGGCGTGATCCCCGGCGCGGTTGTAGACCAGCATCTCAGCGTCGTGGAGCGCCCATTTGCCGTTGCCGAGAGAACTCTCCGTCTTCGCGCGGATGGTAAAGACCTTGCGGCCCTTCACTGACTGAGAGTACGTCACACCGTTTGAGTCGTGGGTGAGGGTGACTCCAGCGTGCGCGAGAATATGCCGGTAGGCCTTGAGCGCGCGGTAGCGGCCATAGCCGATATAGGCTGCAAGCACAATGACCAGAAGCAACGCTCCTGCAAGTAGTACCCACCGAAGTCTTTGTATCGACAGCCGCATCGTTTCCCTGGTCTTATCTTCTCATTGCACGGTTCATTCCCTGAGAATGTTTGTGGGCGACAATCTTTGGACGAGAGGATCGTTAGAATAGAGACTATGGCTGATCAGCTTTATCTGAGTGTCTGGTACCCCAACTTCCGATTGCAGTCGTTACCAGGAGCGCTGGTGGGCGTTCTGCGGCAGTTTGCCATCATCGCGAAGGATGGGCAGCCGAACAGCTCGCTGGGCCGCGTCGCTGCTGCGAGCACGTACCCGATCGACTGGACGGAGTCGCCCACGTATCAGCGGATCTATGTGAACGATGATCGTGCGCAGAGCTCGAAAGATACCGAAGGCTCGATTATCGAGAACGCTGTCGCGGAAGCCACTGAGCAGCTGCATGAGGACACGGCGTACGAGTTCGAGATGCGGTGGATGCTTTGGTCGCCGGACACGGCGGCGGATGCGGAAGAGGCGGAGTTCGATACGGCGTGGAAGCTGGTGCCGTCGACGGTGCGGATCTCAGGCTTTGGGCCGGAGTTCGATGCCGGAAGCTATGAGCAGAATGGGCACGTCCGCGTGGACTTCGGGCTGGATACGCCGTGGGTGCTGGAGGATGAGGCGCTGGATGAGGCCGCCGCGGAACGCATCAAGCACAATGTGGAGAAGCTGCTGGCGTTTACCTTGAGCGTGGAGAAGCACTGTGGGATCTCCAGCCGGCTGCTGTGGACCGAGAGCGGCGAGCCGCTGGCGGAGAAGTTGATTGCGCGGCTGCAGCGGCTAAATTGAGGACCAGCCCCATCTACCCTCCCCCCGGGTACTTTTTGAGCCAAAGTATTGAGAAAAGGACGGTTGGGCTGGCACTTGTGGAAGTATGACTTCGCGGGGGGCACTTTTATTCGAGGGGCTAGCCGGCGATGACGATCTCGGAAAGGTCAGCGATGCTTCTGATGTCACCTACGATGGCAGAAAGCAGTAGGAGTCTTGTGTGACGGACAGTAGGGTTGGGATCGTTGACTAAAACTTGATCAAAATAATCGTCGACTTGGGGCTTCAACCGAGCAATCGCTCTAAAGGCAGCCACATATTCGTCCTTCGTAACGAGGTTCTTTGAAAGCCTTCCGACTTCCTCGGCTGCACGTCCGAGAGCCACCTCAACCGGCTCACCCGTGCCGCCATGCACCGCCGCGGATCCCGGAAAGTCCCCAGCAGATATCGCCTGCAAGAGAATGTTTTTCATACGTTTGTAAGCATCACAAACATCAAGGAAGTCCTGACTGTCATGCACTTCGGTAAGCGCTTCCGCGAGTGCAACAGATTTGTGCAGATCGTCCGCTCCTGTAGCTGTGACCGTCTTCACGACGTCGTAGGCCTGGTTGCGGGCTTCGCGGAGGTAGGAGCCGATGCGCTCGGCGAAGAAGGCTTGGAGCTTGGCGGAGACCTCAGGGGAGGGGGCGGCGGCGGAGAGGACGTCGGAGAGCTTGAGGGGCAGGGTGGACTCGGCGAGGATTTTTACGATGGCGTTGGCCGCGCGGCGGAGGGCGAAGGGGTCTTTGGAGCCGGTGGGCTCCATGCCGAGGGCAAACATGTTGGCGATGGTGTCGATGCGGTCGGCTAGACCGAGGATGCAGCCTTCCGCCGAGCGCGGGATGGCGTCGCTCGCGGAGGCGGGGAGGTACTGGTCGTAGATGGCTTGCCATGTAATTTCGACGCGGCCTTTGTCTGCGGCTAGCCTAGGGTTCTGATCGGCTTCAGCCTTGCAATACAGTCCGCCGATGATGCCTTGCAGTTCCGTAAACTCTTTGACGAGTTCGGTGGTGAGGTCAGTCTTTGCAAGACGAGCGGCATCAATGAGCGCGTTGTGATTGACGGTGAGACCGCGGGCTTCGGCTAACCCTGCGAGCGTACGACAGATTTTCAAGACGCGTTCGGACTTCTGGGCGTAGCTGCCGAGGTCTTTTTGGAAGGTTACGTTTTCGAGTAGCTTGACGCGGGCGGCGAGGGGGGTGCGCTGGTCGAACTCCCAGAAGAAGCGGGCGTCGTTGAAGCGGGCTCGGAGGACTCGCTCGTTGCCCTGCTTGATGATGGGCGTGTTGATTTCGTCGAGGGCGATGTTGGTTACGGTGAGGAAGTGGGGCAGGAGCGAGAAATGCGGGGGTCCTTCCCCTTCCTCTTCACTGCGTTCAGAGTCAGGGTCAGGATGACGGCGAACAACAGCGTCTTCGACAGCAAAATATTTTTGGTGGTCGCGCATGACCGTGACGAGGACTTCTTCGGGGAGCTCGAGGTAGGCGGGCTCGAAGTTGCCGAGGAGGACATCGGGCCATTCGGTGAGATGGGTTACGGCGTCTACGAGGGCGTGGTCTTCGCGCCAGCGGGCGTTGGGGATGGCGCGGGTTGCGTGGTCGAGAGCCTTGCGAATTTTTTGGCGGCGGAGCTCTACGTCGGCTAGAACGTACTCGCCTTCGAGCTGGGCTAGGTAGCTTTGCGGCGAGATGATTTCGAAGGGGTCTCCGGTGGAGAGGACGCGGTGGCCGTAGGTGGCGCGGCCGGCGGTTTTGCCGGCGAAGGTGAGAGGGACGATCTCGTCGCCGAGGAGGCAGGCGAGCCAGAGGACGGGGCGGACGAAGCGCTCGGGCTTGCCGGGACGCCAGTACATGCTTTTGGCCCAGTAGATGGCGGAGATTTCTTTCGGCAACTCGGCGGCGATGACTTCAGAGGCAGTGCGTGCTTCGGTGAAAGAAATCGCTTGTAGGTACTCGCCCTTCGCTGTCATGACTTGTCTAAGTGACGCGACGTCTACTCCCATCTTTTTTGCGAACGCGATCGCGGCGGGCGAAGGCTGGCCATCGCGGTACGCAACCTTCGTCGAAGGTCCCAGTGTTTCGACCATGAGCGGGGCTTGTGTCGGCTCGACGTTCTTGATGTATACAGCTAGCCGTCTTGGTGTAGAAAAGCTTTTCGCATCATCTACTGGATCGAAGCTACCGAGAAGCAGACGTTCACGTGCGAGCAGCGCGATGATTCGCTTCAACAACTCAGCCTGCGCGGCAGCGATCATGCGGGCGGGGACTTCTTCTAATCCGATTTCGAGTAAAAAGTCTGGCATGTGGTTCCTGTGGTGCTTCGCGCGAAATCTTCGCCACGAGGCCGGGGCTAAAGCCCGGGTTTATCTGCGGTTCGATTCAGTGGGCTAAAGCCCACTGCTAATCCGGTAAAGGCAATTCTCAAGCCGTGGTGAGTTCGGGCAGGGCCGTGAGGCGTTGCTGCTCGGCGTAGATTTTGGCTACGCCTACGATGAGGTTGCGGATGCGGGCCATGACGCCGACGCGCTCGGTGACGGAGATGGCGCCGCGGGCGTCGAGGAGGTTGAAGGTGTGCGAGCACTTGAGCGCCAGCTCGTAGGCACCGAGGGTGGGGAAGCGGAGGACTTGCTGCGCGTTGCGGTTCTCCTCGGTGAGTTCGAGCTTGGCGCGGTTGAGCAGCGCGAGGCATTCGGCTTCGTAGAGTTCCAGATGTTTCCAGAGGCTGGGGACGTCGGCGTAGTCGAAGCTGTAGGCGGAGAACTGCTGCTCTTCATGCAGGCGGACGTCGCCGTAGGTGAGTTCGGCGCCGGTGACGGGGTCGCGCGACCAGACGATGTCGTAGATGCTGTCGAGGTCCTGGAGGAACTGCGCGATGCGCTCGAGGCCGTAGGTGATTTCACCGGAGATGGGGTCGAGGTCCATGCCGCCGCACTGCTGGAAGTAGGTGAACTGGGTGATCTCCTGGCCGTCGAGCATGACCTGCCAGCCGACGCCCCAGGCTCCNNCCTGCACGCGCTCCGGTGGCGGTTTCAGGATGACTTGCAGCTGCGTGTGGCGGAAGAGGCGGTTGGGGTTTTCGCCGTAGCGACCGTCGGCGGGGCGGCGCGAGGGCTGTGCGTAGGCGATGCTGATGGGCCTGGGGCCGAGGACGCGCAGGAAGGTGTCAGGCGACATGGTGCCGGCGCCGACTTCGAGGTCGTAGGGCTGCTGGAGCACGCAGCCGTGCTCGGCCCAGAAGCGCTGCAGGGTGAAGAGCAGCTCCTGGAAGGTTAGAGCCTTCTGATGAAACTGTGGCATCTTCTGATTCTAAACCGGAGGCTGTGTATCCTCCGGATGTAAGCTCCATCCGAAACTATTCGTCGACCCAACTAATCTGGAACTAATTGCCCCGAAATTGAACTCGCGGCGCGTCCCCTTCCGATGCGAACCTCACAAATTGTACCGTTGCCACCGTAATGCTGGCTCCAAACTCATTAGTTCCCTTTGTCGGTTCCTCAGTCTGAACGATCCAATCCTTCCCAATAGTAGGTTGGTCGCTAGGATCTGCCAGATCGACAATGAGTTCCCCCTGCTTGGTAGCTGCTACACCCGATTCAACGTCTTTAGCCATTACGTCGTATAGTGCCTGATTGGCGGCAACCATCCTGTTGAATTTCAATCCAAGCGCGTCTATCTGCAAACAGACTTCAGGTGTTGCATCGCATGGTGCATAGCCCAGAATCCTATCGTTATAGATCACCGGAAGCCTGAGATAATCCAGTCGCACAAGCTTTCCCTGCTGCATAAAAGGGTTTTTGAGGAGCTGCCATGGCGTTACCGAAGCTGTAGCCAGACCCTCAGGTATCGAAAGGCTTCTCCTCTGGTGGTGGAGGCAGCGGTGTACTCTGGCTTGCTACTGAAGGCGGGGGCGAAGCTTGAGCTGGATTCGCACTTGTCCTGCTTGAATCATTCGCAAAAACGGCGAATCCAACCAACGCCAGTAAGCCAATCCCGATGAGTGCAGCAGTGACCCGAAGCCAAGTCCTACTCGATGCCGTTGGCTCTGCCTGAGTAATGTCTGCTCCAGCTAAAGGTGTGCCACAAAACGCACAGATAATTGCATGTGTAGGAAAGCTGGCAGCACACTTCGTACACGTCTTAGTCAGCTCTTGCATTCAAATGACCTCGTGAGAGTCTATCGAATCTCGCTCCTAGCGGGCTCCGCAGATAATGCACTTGAATACGGGACGCTTCGCGAATGTTCCATGCTCACCTTCGCAACAACCCCTCTTACAATCCATGCAATATCGTCTTGGTCTCGCGTTTTCTACGGAATATCGATTCACATATCCAACAATTTACCCATTTGCCTGCTTCGATCTTCTCTTTATCTGAAGCCTTAGCCATATCGAACCTCCGACTGAAGGTGCAAGTGTATCAATATTTGAAAGCCGCCACTACCTGTGCTAACACAGAGCTGAAGAACTCCTAATCCGCCGTTCCAGGTGGCGTTCGAGGGTGGCGATGGCGAAGGCGCGGAGGTCGGCGGAGCGGGTGGGGGGCCAGGGTTCGCGGAGGAGGTCGGCCAGAGGGGTGCGGAAGATGCGGTGG
>DHWW01000089.1 GCA_002413385.1 Granulicella sp. UBA5172 | reverse complement strand
GCTGAAGCCTCGGGGTACCTGATTGTTGCCGGAGCGTGAAACTCAGTCGCGTAGTCGACGACGGCTTGGGCTAGGGGGTGGGTGCTTAGGCGCTCGGCGGCGGCGGCGTAGGTTAGGAGGGTTTCTTTGTCGAGAGAGGCGGTGGGTGCGAGGACGAAGGCGGCGATGCGGGGGCGGCCTTCGGTGAGGGTTCCGGTCTTGTCGAGGGCGATGGTGTCGACGGTGGCTAGACGCTCCAGGGCTTCGCCGCCTTTGATGAGCATTCCGGACTGGGCAGCGCGGCCCAGAGAGACGGTGATGGCGGCGGGGACGGCCAGGCCCATCGCGCAGGGACACGCGATGATGAGGACGGCGATGGCGACGGAGAGGGCGCGGGCGAAGCCTTCGTGGCGGCCTCCGGTGTTTTCTGCGATGGCCCAGACGGCGAAGGTGAATGCGGCGATGGCGAGGACGGCGGGGACGAAGATGGCGCTGGCGCGGTCGGCGAGGCGCTGCATGGGGGCGCGGCTGGATTGGGCCTGGGAGAGGAGGCGTTGCATCTGGGCGAGGGTCGAAGCGGAGCCAACCGCTGTGGCGCGGAGGACGAGGGGGCCGTCGAGGTTGAGGGTACCGCCGGAGACGTGGTCGCCGATGCTGCGGGTGATGGGGAGGGGCTCGCCGGTCAGCATGGACTCGTCGATGGAGCTGCGGCCGTGGACGATGAGGCCGTCGAGGGGGATGCGGTCGCCGGGCAGGACGCGGATGAAGTCGTTGGCTTCGATGGCGGAGAGGGGGAGGAGGGTCTCGGAGGCGGAGGCGTAGTCGGTGGAGTTGGGCGGGAGGTTGAGGAGGCGGGCGTTGGAGGATTCGAGTTGGGCGAAGCCGCGGAGGGCGCTGGTGGCGCGGGCGCGGGCGCGGGCTTCGAGCCAGCGGCCTGTCAAAAGGAAGGCGAGGATGAGGACGACGGCTTCGTAGTAGACGTCGGAGGCGAGGCCGTGGCGCGCGAAGTAGGCGGGAGCGACGGTGGCGGCGAAGGAGGAGGCGAAGGCGGCCAGGGTTCCGAGCGTGACCAGGGTGTTCATGTTGGTGGTGCGGTGGCGTGCGGCGCGGAAGGCGGCAGTGTAGATTTCGGGCGCGGCGAAGAGCATGGTTCCGAGGGCGAGGGCGCAGAGCAGCCAGCGGAGGGGCTGGGCGGGGAGATCCATGAGGGCCGAGGGGAGGGCCGAGGGGAGGCGAACCCACATCTCAAAGGCGAGATGTGGGGCACCCGGATGGGTGGCGGCTGAGGTCATCATCAGGGGCATGGAGAGCAGCATCGCGACGGCGCCTGCGAGCAGCGCGAGGAGGGTGCGGAGGCCGAGGCGCGGAGACTCCATGCTGTCGTGGTCGTGCGGCTCACCCTCTGCCGCAGGGATTGAGGCGTCGTAGCCGGAGGAGCGGACGGCGGCGATGAGCGTGGCGGGATCGAGAGGCGCGGCGGCGTCGCTGGAGGTGATCTGGGCGGTATGCGCCATGAGGTTGACGTTGGCGGAGGCTACACCGGGGACGGCTTCGAGGGCTCGCTGAACATGGATCTGGCAGGAGGCACAGGTCATGCCCTGGACGTTCAGTACGGTCACGTCGGAGACGGCCTGCTCGGTCATGCGCTGGCTGATTCGACGAAGGCGGGATAGCCAGCAGCGGTGAGGGCCTGCTGGATCTGCTCGGGTGCGGCGTCGGTTGTGATGCGGGCGCCTCCGACGCGGACTTCCTCGGCGTGGGTTGCGGGAAGAGCGTTGATGGTCTGCGTGACGCGGCGGACGCAGGAGCCGCAGTGCATATTGTCGATTCGAAGATTAAGTATCGCCATAGGGGTTTAGATGCAGATCAGGGTGTTAGGTCGCGAGGGGTGGGTTGGTCAGGGTCGGGGATGAAGCGGTAACCGACGCCGCGGACGGAGAGGAGGTGGATGGGCTTGGCGGGGTCGGGTTCGAGGTAGCGGCGGAGGCGGACGACGAAGTTGTCGATGGCGCGGGTGTCGGTATCTTCTTTGACGTGCCAGACGTTTTCGAGGAGCTCTTTGCGGGCAATGATCTTGCCGGGATGGTCGAGGAGATAGCGGAGGAGGTCGGCCTCCATGAGGGTGAGGTGGATGGTTTTGTCGTCGTTGCGGATTTCGAGGGAGTGGAGATCGATGGTGCGACCGGCGAGGGTGAAGGTTGGTTGCGTAGGCTGGTCGGTGAGGGCGGTCTGCCAATGCATGCGGCGGAGGAGAGCGGTGAGGCGAGCGAAGAGGACGTTGAGGTCGAATGGTTTGGGAAGGTAGTCGTCGGGCACCGGCGGCAAAGCCTTCGACGATGTCTTCGGAGCGACCGCGGGCGGTGAGCAGGAGGACGGGTGTAAAGTGGCCAGCTTCGCGGAGGGCGCGGACGATGGAGAAGCCGTCACGGCCGGGAAGCATGATGTCGAGAAGAATTGCGGTGGGTGCGTCCGGAGAGCCGGGCGCGCAGGCAGTGAGAAGCCACGCGAGAGCGCTGTCGCCGTCGGATTCATGGTGGGTTCGATAGCCTTCAGCTTCGAGATTGAAGATCAGACCCTGGGCGAGATGTTCTTCGTCTTCGATGATGGCGATGAGGGGTTGCTTAGGCATTGGAGGCCTTGGAGGAGCGTGTGGCTGGGGGGTTCCCGATGGCGAGGGGGAGTTTGAGTTGCAGGGTCGAGCCCTTGCCGGGGCCCTCGCTGGTGGCGTTGATGGCTCCACCGTGCTGGCGAGCGATGGTGCGAACGAGGAAGAGACCAAGACCGGTGCCTTTGATCTTGACCTGATCGTTGGAGGGGGCGCGGTAGAAGCGCTTGAAGACGTGTTTGAGGTCGCGGGGAGCCATGCCGAGGCCGGTGTCGGTGATGGAGAGGACGACCCAGGTGTAGCGCTCGATGCCGAGGCGGCAGGCAATGTTTACGCCATTGGGGGAGTATTTTACTGCGTTGCCGAGGAGGTTGAGGATCGCGGTGCGGAGGTCTTCGAGGTTGCCGAGGACGAAGAGGCGAACGCTGCCGGGGACGTCGGCGAGGGTGATGGCGTCGGGCTGGAGGTGGTGGCGGAGGAGGACGGTGGCGATGCATTCGGCGACGAGGGGATGGAGCTCGATGCGGGTGCGCTGGTGGATGCGTTCGCGCTGGCCGAGCTCGCCGGCTTTGAGGACGGTTTCGACGGTGGCGAGGAGGCGGTCGGTGTCCTCGCGCATGATGGCGTAGAAACGCTGGCGCTGCTGCTCGTCGCCGGGGTGGCGCTGCAGGGTTTCAAGGTAGAGACGGATGCTGGCGATGGGGGTTTTGAGTTCATGGGTGACCGCGTTGAGGAAGGAGTCCTGGCGCTCGTTGCGGCGGACTTCGCGGACGAGGAAGACGGTGTTGATGACGACGCCGGCGATGAGGATGGCGAAGAGCAGGACGCCGAGGAGGTCGATGGCGAGGCGGCGGCTGTTGTTGTGGATCCAGGTGATGTTGAGAACGACCGCGAGGATGGTGAGACACACGCCCAGCGTGATGAAGAACGCTTTCGTTCCGCCGCGGCGTGTGAGGTTCATAAGTAGAGTGTAGAGGTTAGAGGATCGAGTGTAGAAAAAACAACAGCCGTCTCTGAGGAGACGGCTGTTGGGGATGCGGCGGCGGAGTTACTCCATGTAGGCTCCGGCGGGCTTGGGGTTGTGCTTGTCGAACTGTGCGACCTGGACTTTTTTGGCGAGGCCGATTTTTTCGAGCAGCCAGATGCCGTAGTAGTTGACGTCGAACTCGTACCATGCGAGGCCGTGACGGGCGCTGACGGGGTGGGCGTGGTGGTTGTTGTGCCAGCCTTCGCCGCCGGTGAGGAGCGCGACCCACCAGTTGTTGCGGGAGTCGTCCTTGGTCTCGAAGCGGCGCTTGCCCCAGAGGTGGGTTGCGGAGTTGACAAGCCAGGTGGCGTGGAGGCCGACGGTGACGCGGAGGAAGGTTCCCCAGAGTATCATGCCGATGGCTCCGACAAGACGATGGCCGGGCGAGAGCGCAGCTCCGAGGGCAAGCTGCGCGAGGCCGGTCACGACGAGGGGAACGTAGTGGTACTTCGAGAGCCAGACGTGGACGCGGTCGCGGGTGAGGTCGGGAGCATAGCGGCCGAGGAGGGCGGTCTCAGAGTGCAGCGCGCGACCGGAGAGTATCCAGCCAGCGTGTGACCACCAGGTGCCATCGTGCGGTGTGTGGGGATCGCCAGCCTGATCGGAGTTCTGATGATGGACGCGATGCGTGGCGACCCAGAAGATGGGTCCGCCTTCAAGGGCGAGGCAGCCGCAGGTGGTGACGAAATACTCGAGCCACTTGGGAACGCGATAGCCGCGGTGGGTGAGCAGGCGATGGTAGGCCATGCCGATACCGACATTGATCGCGAAGAAGTACATGATGAAGAAGGCTCCAAGATTCTTCCAGGAGAAGAAGAAGAGCGCAGCGACGGCACCGACGTGGAAGAGCCCCATGGCGATGGTGGTGATCCAGTTGATGCGGCCTTGCTGGTGCTCGCGGCCCATGCGCAGATCCTGCTTGATTTTCTGCGTGACTTGATGGACGGCGGCGGCGCTCGGCTGGACTTCAGGAAGTACTGTATTCATCTTGTTCTCAATTCCCAGGAGTAATGTGGATAACTACTAGAACTTAACGATACCGGGAGTGTAGCGCGACATGTGTAAGACTTTTGTAATGCCGAAGTTGACGAAGTCTACGGTGATGTTTGCGGGGTCGCGCACGGTGGCGATCTCTTGTTGCGTGGGGTTGATGGCGGCTACATCCGGGGTGCTTGCGGGTGCGGCGCTGGCGCAGTCGGGTGCGACGGCGGTGGTGAATCTGCCGTCGAGCAAGCAGTTGCTCTTGCCGGTACCGGGTGATCCGCAACGGTTGAATAGTCTGCCGATGTCGCTGGCTGTGTCGCCGGACGGGCGGTGGGTTGTGAGCCTGAATGCGGGGTATGGGACGTACGAGTCGGGGTATGCGCAGTCGCTTGCCGTGATGGACACGCGGACCGGAGCGGTGAAGGACTTTCCGGATGCGCGGGTTGACGCGGGAGCGACGCAGACGTTCTTCTCCGGGCTGGCGTTCAGCGCGGATGGGACGAAGGTGTATGCGAGCCTCGCGTCGTCGAGTGATCCGGTGGGCGACGGTGCGAAGAAGACCGGGAATGGGATCGTGGTGTATGGGTTTGCGGAGGGTGCGCTGACGCCGCAGGAGTTTTTCAAATTGCCGATGGTGAAGCTCGCGAACGGGCGGCATACGGCGTATGTGCCCACGGGTGATGGGACGATGGGGGTGCCGTATCCGGCGGCGATTGCGGTGGTGCCGGGCGCGAAGGAGCGGCTGCTGGTTGCCGAGAATTTGTCGGACACGGCGGTGCTGATGGACGCGGCGACGGGGAAGATTGAGCGCAGCTTCGATGTCAGCGAGAGCATGGATGTACCGTCGACGTACCCGATTGCGGTGGCGGTGACCAAGGATGGGAAGCGGGCGTTTGTGGCGCTTTGGAATGCCAGCGAGGTGGTGGAGTTGGACCTCGCGAACGGGAGGGTGGTGCGGAAGCTGGCGCTGCTGAAGCCGCGGTCGGCGATTGCGCCGGGAACGCATCCTTGTGCGTTGCTGCTGGATGAGCGCGAGGGAGTGATGTATGTGGCGCTGTCGAATCGCGATGCGGTGGCGGCGGTGGCCATTGGGACCGGGCGGGCGCCGGAGTTGGCGGTGCGCGGGTACTTCGATACGCGGTTGCCGGGGCAGAGCTACTTTGGCGCGGAGCCGGTGTCGCTGGCGATGAGCGCGAATGGGTCGCGGCTGTATGCGGCGAATATGGGATCGGACGCAGTGGCGGTGCTCGATACGAGTCGGCTGCGCGGTGTGGCGAGGGCGAAGGGATTTGTGGAGCCGCTGGGGTTTGTGCCGACGGAGTACATGCCGATGGCGCTGGCGTCTGTGAATTTCCAGGGTGGCGGCAAGCTCTATGTGACGACCGATAAGGGTAAGGGAACGGGACCGAACAACTTCCCGCAGCGGGTTGCGGCGGAGGCGACTGGCAGGCAGAGAAGATCGTCGTCGACCTACATTGCTACGCTGCTGTACGGATCGCTGGCGGCGATCGACGAGAGTGCNNNGTGCTGGGAGATCTGAGTAAGAATGGGAAGCCGGTGGGCAATGGCGATCGGACGTTGACGATGTATGGCGAAGCGATGACGCCGAATGAGCATGCGCTGGCGCTGCAGTTTGGGGTGCTGGATAACTTCTATGACTCGGCCGAGGTGTCGGGTGATGGGCATGTGTGGTCGAATGCGGCGATTGGGACGGACTATCTTGAGGACACGTGGCAGCAGAACTATCGTGGTCAGCAGCGGACGTATGACTATGAGGGGATGGTTGCGGACGGGTATCCGCTGCTGCAGCATATTCCGGATGTCGCCGAGCCGAAGAGTGAGTATATCTGGACGGACATGGTCGCGCATGGGAAGACCGTGTATCACTTTGCGGAGTATATTTCGTCGATTTTCTGCGGGGATAAGGCTGCGAAGAAGATCGAGTCTGATCCGAAGCAGGGCGTGATGTCGGGCGGAGAAGTGGTGTGCTCGACGCCATCGATTTTGCCGGGGCAGGAGCTGCCCGCGGAGTGGGGTGGAGGGAAGAACTTGTGGCCGTGGGGGATTCCGCGGCTGGCAGGAAACATTGCGACCAAGCCGGAGCTGGTAGGGCACTTCGCGCCGGAGTCTCCGGACTTTAATCTGATGGTGCCGGACCAGATTCGGGTGAACGTGTTCCTGCGGCATCTGAAGCAGTGGGAGAAGGATCGCGCGGCGGGCAGGGACACGATGCCGAACTTCATTGAGCTGCGGCTGCCGAATGACCATACGGCGGGGACGCGGCCGGGCGGGCCGTCGCCGAAGTCTTCGGTAGCGGATAACGACCTCGCGATTGGGAGGGCGGTGGAGGCGATTTCGCACTCGGCATATTGGAGCGATACGGCGTTTTTTGTTTTGGAAGATGATGCGCAGAATGGTGCGGACCATGTGGACGCGCACCGGTCGGTGGCGATTGTGGTGAGCAAGTATGCTCCGCACCCGAAGGAGGGGCAGGAGGCGTTTGTGGACAGCCGGTTCTACTCCACCGTGAGCGTGCTGCGGACGATGGAGACGCTGCTGGGTGTTCCTCCGATGAATAATAACGATGCGTTTGCTTCGCTGATATCGACGCTGTTTACGGGGGAGGGAGATCAGAAGGCGTTTGTGGCGGATGTGTCGAATCGTGAGAATGGTTTGATTTATACGGCGAACAAGGCTACGGCGCCAGGGGCCGCGGAGTCGATGAAGATGGACTTCAAACATGCTGATCGCGCCGATACGGACAAGCTCAACGTGATTCTGTGGCAGGATGCG
>DHWW01000047.1:5321-5441 GCA_002413385.1 Granulicella sp. UBA5172 | reverse complement strand
CCTGTTTGGGGATCAATGATCGTTTGCGAAAATACTCCTTGGCGCCATGAAAGCGTAGGCACACTTATGAGATAGGGCGTACCAAGAGGAATTCGTTGTGCGAACCATTCTCCATAGAAG
>DHWW01000047.1:0-5314 GCA_002413385.1 Granulicella sp. UBA5172 | reverse complement strand
CCGCGGTAAGTGATTAAGCTGATATCGGCTGGTACCGCGCTTTCGGCCGGAGCGTTGGAGGTCGTGACTGAGGTTTCTTCGAAGAAGTTCGAGTTATTATTCTGCTGGCCCTGCAAATCATTGGGAATTCCATCAAAGATCTGGGATTCGTTCGTTTGCTGTTGACCGTTCATTATGGGAAAGGTTCCATAGCCTCCCTGCACCCCGGAAGCCGTTGTCAACAATGAGTATGTGCTGGGGTAAGTATTAACCAGGGGCGTTCTGTCGTTATCTTTCGCACTGAATGTCGTGGAGATCATAGAGGNNAATTTGCCCGGGATCCAGCAAAATATTCTTAGCCTGGAACGATTTAAATCCTGGCGAATCGCAGCGGAGTACATAGGTGCCTGGTTGCAGCTCGTCGAATTCGAAGTCACCGGACGCCGAAGATTTGGCTTGTCGAACGACCTGCCCTGTAGAGGGCTCGGACAGGACTACCTTTGCTCCCACGATGCTAGCGCCGGAGCTATCTGTTACTGTGCCTCGAAGCGTCGCGTTGACCACCTGAGCGACACTTCGAGTTGCAGCCACACTGGCCATGAGCATCAGAACTAGCGATATTGCGGTGCATCGACGACAAAGCAGATGCCATAAGTTTCCCAAACCTTTTGAGCCGCCGACTACTTCAATGTTCCGTCTCATGTTCCTCCTAATTATTCTTTGCTTACGCATTACATCGTTTCTTTTCGGTAGACGGAGTATAGCAAACTTGGACTAGATGTCAAGCGCAATTTAAAGGGTCTTTTTGATCTGCAACCCGTCTAGCGAGCCTCTGCGCAGTATGCTGATGTCCTTTGGACGGGGACCGCATGTCATTATTTGTCTGTTGGCGGCTGCCGCGTGTTTTCATTGGGGGGCTGGAACCTGATTGAAAGTGTGTTCAGAGGCATTTCGGCATCCGGACACGCTAAAGCCTATGGCGCGACAACGTTTTGCATTGCGGGTACAGGTTGATCAAGGTGAAAACTTTGTGCGGACCCGATGATGGTTCTTTTCGATTCCAGGTATCTCGCCGTATCGAAGCCGAAGACACGTCTCAAGATGTCAAACACATGACAGATCTGACGAGGATGTGGGTCAACCATCCGAGGGATCTTTGGACGGCTCGCACTACTCCGAATTTGGAGCAGTACACAGCTATCGAGTGTCCACGAAGACGTAGATCATAAGGCACACATTAACATCACCGTCTGCGCTCAGGATGGGTACATTCACAATGGATAATCTGCGCATCGGAGGTTAGAGGCTAGTTTATCGAAGCGCAGCGCTCCGGGCTGATGAACCTTCAAAGTGCTGCTCAATCTCCTCCAGCGTCTTTCCTTTGGTCTCCGGCATGAAGAAGGTCGCCGTGATCAGATAGAGGACCGTAAACCCTGCGAAGAGAAAGAACATCGACGAGTAACCATACTTGCTTGCGATGGGCAGGAAGAGCACGGCCAGCGTCGTCGATACAAGTTGATTGATCACGAGCGCGATGCTCATACCAACAGAGCGAATTCTGGTCGGCATCAACTCTGAGAGAGCGAGCCAGACACACACGCCGGGGCCGATGGCAAAGAATGCGATGAACGAAAAAAGCGCAAGCGCAACGATCTCCCCATGTCGAGCGCTGGGAATTCGACCAATGCGTGCGCGTTCAATCTTCAGCGGCGCCGTCCTGGCCGTACGTAGATCGGCGAAGGGATTTTTGAAGAAAGCCTCGACGGCGTTGTTCGGCACACTCCCTTCCCGGGTGATGTGAATAGGGGCCGCGGCAGGATCATCCGAGCGAACGAAGGTCGTCTCTCCGGCAAAGCCGCCATAGGAATAGATCACGGCGAGCGAGGCATGATCCGCCAGCGATCCAGCGTCCTTTAGGCCACTGGCCGCAAGCAGTCGGGCAGCCTGGGCCGGCTCGAATCGAAGCGTAAGCTCTTGCTGCGATCCGACCAAAGACTGCACCGCGTGCCGACACTCAAGGTCAGATCTCTCGGTCTGCCAGAAAAGGCTGCCAACGACGATCAGCGACACCATCAGTCCCGCGCTTCCAAGGATCAACAGAAATCTTCTCCCTTTGCGATCGACCAGCATCATGCCAATGATGGTCATCAGGAAGTTCACGGTAGTAAAGAGGACGTACCCCCAATGCGCGGCCAGATCGGAGAGTCCGCTCTGCAACAGGATGCTGGTGTTGTAGCCGATGATTGAATTCACGCCGGTCGCGGTGTTGCAAAAAAGTATCACGCATGCGAGCAGGAAAGGAACCACATACTTCCGGCGCAGAAGCGTACCCGTGTTCTTCTGCGTAGATTCATCTTGAACTGAAGTCGTCTGCATCTCGGAGAATTCAAGTTCGGCCTTTGCACGATCACGTGAGCGCAGCAGAGAAGTTAGAGCCAGTTGACGTTTGCCCCGGCGAAACAGCCAGCGCGGAGACTCGCCAACGAACAGGCTCCCGATAACGAACAGAACTCCCGGCGGCAACGATATCCAAAAGATATGCCGCCACGCCTGGTCTTTCACATGGAACACGGTGGCCGCGTCCGCGACTGACACTACAGCCTGAACACGATAGCTGTAATACATCCCGATGAGCGCAGCCGCAACAATGCCAAACGTAAGCAGCCACTGAAATATTCCTGTCCCCTTGCCGCGATTCGACGACGGCAAACATTCTGCGAGATACAGCGGCACCACCACTCCGATAAATCCGCCACTGATACCTTGGAGCAAGCGCCCAAAAAACAGCGGCCCGTAGCCATGAGAGAGTGCGATCAGCGGGATGCTGATGACGAAGATCAACCCGCTCAGGGTCATCACGGGCTTACGTCCCAGCCAGTCCGCAAGCAATCCCGCAAAGATGGTCGAGATGACGCTACCCAGCAGCACAGCGGCCACAATCACAGATAGCTGCCCAGCAGCGAGACCGGATGTCGCCTCGAGATAAGGCAGCGCCCCACCAATGATTCCGATGTCCACTCCATAGAGCAGGCCGCCGAGTCCCGCCACGCACATCAACAAGGTGTTGTAGCTGCATTGTCCGGATGCTTCTGTCGATAGAGCGCTTGTTTCAGCAGTCATAGGTTGTGGAGGCTCCGGTGCGAGTGCAGATGAACGGTCACGCGTCCACGGTTCACTTCAGATTTGGCAGCAGACGCAATGCATTTTCACGATAGACCTTGCGCAGAACATCCTCTGGCAGGTCGAGGCCATAGATATTCCAGCGCCCCTGGCCCGACGCGTGGGTTGGATATTCAAAGTATTCGTCAGCCGTTTCCAAAAAACGATAATAGAGCCGGTACATCTCCACATTGGGCACAAGGTCGGCGCCAAACAAGATGCGATCTGCAAAGCGCAGGAAAAACTTTCGCGCGGAGTATGGCTGCCGCCCAAGTTCCGACGCACGCGCGCTGATGTCGACCAAGACATTTGGATTTGCATCCAGCATCGCCGACACTCGCTGAAGATCCTCGCTATTTTCCGCAATGTGCGCTGCAACGAATGTCGTTCCAGGATGCCTTTGAAAGACGTTGTCCCGTTGCTCAAGCAAATCATGCTTGCTGAACTGGCTGCCGCAGAAGCCCCAGTCGGGATGCGCAGCGAGCTCCTCGAACCGTTCGTTGTTGGCATCAATCGGAAGAAAGAATGCCTCGGGATCACCGATATGGCACCATCACGGGAATGCCAAGCTCGCCAGCTTTGTCGAAGATCGGCGCAAGCCTTTCATCATCCACGCGCAGCAGTTCTCCAGTGGCGTCGCGCACGGAAAGACCCAGGTCCTTCCAGAACTTGAAACCCACAATCCCATGCTCAACCAGGCGCTCCAGCCGGGCAATACTCACGGCAACAAACTCGTCGAAATTACTCGCGTCAACGCCTGTCCAATCCATCCAGCCGATCGTCGAGAAGCGAGCAGCATCTGCCGCCCGATAGCGCTCAATCATCGCCAGCGCCTCATCTCCAACCTTCATCGTGATGTTCACGACGTGCTCAATCCCACACGCATCCATGATCTCGATCACCCGCTTTGGATCCTGGGCATCAAGGTGGTTGTGATAGTCGATCACTGGGAAGCGCGGAAGCCGAACGTCATGGCACGGCGTGGTCAACATACATCGCGGATGAAAATCACTCAGCGGTAACGTCACATCCGCCTTCGCCGACACCATCGCAATAAACTTATCCTGCTGTTCCTGCATCATCGTGTCCTCGACATCACGCGTACCATGATTTTCTACCGGTGCAGGGCATCGCCCCATCCCTCTAGGGCAGTGAATGCAGTGCACTGGAAGCCTAAAGCATAAAACGAAATAAAAGACTATATCCGCTCTATTCGTTTTATTATTCTTGCAGGCAAGCAATCCACTAGTCAAGGGCACCCAAATTATTTTCTAACTTATCCTATATCCGGTGGATCGTCCCATTGTTCCTGACTATTCTGTCGACAATACCCGGCAATGGCCTTGCGCAGTCTCACGGTTCTGCCCCAAAGCATGGAATCTCACTGCGGGACGGAGCCCTGTCCGTGAGCGTTGATGTATCCAGCAAACGGTTTGCTGGCCTTCATGTCCACGATGATATTTTCGGCAGGACCCTCAATATCGGCGAAGCGTTTGTCCTCGCGCTGAAGGACAAGACCTTACTGCGCTCCGCAGACATGCAGGTAATCGCAATCCCTAACTACATAGCCGCGTCGGATCAGCGTAGTGCTCTCCGAACCGCACATCAAGACTCCCCTCGCCGGGCAACTCCTGCTGGAGCTTCACCTCGCCGAACATCAGCGCCAGTCTCGACTGATGCATTATCCTTCGCCCCGGATCAAACTACGGCCGGCAGATGTTACGCATCACGGCAACCAACCACGACCTTCCAATCGCCGAAGTCCGGCTATTGCAGTTTGCAGGGCCCGACGCACACGTCGATGGCACCGTCAAAGGCTCGCCTGTCGTGGACGCGAACATGTTCTTTGGCATCGAGCATCCGCTCTCCGCCAACACCGTGCAGGATGGAACTGTTAAGGCTTCCCTGTTCCGAGATCTCCCTTTGCGCTCCGGCCAAAGCGTCACCTACTCGTCCGTGCTTGGCACCTCACGCCCCGGCCAACTCCGGCGGGCATTTCTTGCTTATATCGAGAGTGAACGTCCACGCCCCTACAAACCATTTCTGCATTACAACTCGTGGTTTGACCTCGGCTATGGAAACCGCTTCGACGAAGCGGGCGGGCTTGACCGAATCAACGCCTTCGGCCAGCAACTCGTGGTCGCGCGGCATGTACAGCTCGACTCCTTCCTCTTCG
>DHWW01000290.1 GCA_002413385.1 Granulicella sp. UBA5172 | reverse complement strand
AGCCCGCGGGAGCCGCCCTCTTCGCCCGGTAGGAAGACATCCCGCGAGCGAACCTTTCCCCCCGCCCGCCACTACGGTCTGCTCGCCGGCATCCGCTACGCCGAGCCCTTCGTTCAGCGCGAAGTGGCCTCCGTCGCCGACCTCATGTCACTGCCCGTCCAAAGCATCTAACGTCTGCACAGCGCCCGTCTGCACAGCTCCCAGCCGCTCCGCCACGAACGCAATCAGTTCCGCACTGCAATACTCCGGCGCACGAAAACGAAATCGTCGCTTGCTCTCGATTAGCCGTCCGGACACCCCCTCCCAGGCCTCGCCAAACTCCGCCCCCTCCGGCACAATCAACGCATCCACACGATCCAGATACCGCATCGCCGACGCCTTGAAGTCGCTGATCGATGGATCCAGCACGCTCAGTGAAAGATCGGGCCGCAGAAATCGCAGCACGCTGTTCGACTCCACCATCGCATTCTCCGCCTCCGCCAGCAGCGCCCGCACCCGCGGCATCGCCTCATTCAACTGCCCCTGTTGCGTCCTCACCCAGAAGGACCGCGCCGCCCCCGCCGCCAGGTACCGCGACGTATCCGTCCCGCTCGCCGCATCGCGCTCCTCGCTGATCGCAATCGTGTGGTCGGCCGTCTCGCAATCACACGGCTCCCCATTCGCCGAGCACACCCCATGCCCAAACTGTGTAATCTTGATCGCCGTCCACCGCATCTCCGGCAGCGCCGCGATCAGGCCAGCAACCACGCTCGTCTTCCCAATATTCCGCGTATGCCCGCCAACCACCACAATCGCCACAACGCCTCACTAACCACTAACCACTATTTCAGACGCCGCACCCGCGCCATCGTCTTCAGATATTCCTTCACCGGCTCCGCAGGCACGCCCATAAACATCTGCCCCGGCCCCTCCAGGTGCTTGCCCGGAAACACCCCGGCAGCTCCGCCCAGAATCACTCCCGGCCCAATATGCACATGATCGCCCAGCCCCACCTGCCCGGCCAGCACCGCTCCATCCTCCACCACGCACGATCCAGAAATCCCCACCTGCGCCGCCATCACCACGTTCTTCCCAATCCTGCAGTTGTGCCCAATATGCACCTGGTTGTCGATCTTCGTGCCGCGCCCAATCCGCGTCTCTCCCAGCGCGCCGCGGTCAATCGTCGTATTCGCGCCAATCTCCACCTCGTCCTCGATCACCAGCCGCCCCTGCTGCGGAAACCTGACATAGCTGCCATCCTCTCCGCGCACATAACCAAACCCCATCGCCCCCAAAACTGCACCTGACTGCACCAGCACACGATCCCCGATGACCACACTGCCGTAAATCGTGACATTGCTCGCAATCGTGCAACCTTCCCCCACGATCGCTCCGCCTTCGATCACCGTTCCAGCGCCGACAGAAGTACCGCAACCCACCGAAGCCCCTGCATCGATGACCGCTGAGGGATGAATCACCACCGGCTCAAACCCATCCATCCACCGTCCGCACAGCGCAAACGCGTGCTTCGGATATTTCACCTGCAGTACGCGCGCATCCTCTTCGTGCACGACCCCGATTGGAGCACCGATGGGAGCACCGATGGGAGCAAAGATAAGCCCTGCCGAGCTCGCAAGAGCCTTCGCGAGTGCTGTCTGATCCTCTGCGAACACAATCGAGCTCGCGTCGGCCTCCTCGTAACCGGACAGGCGCGAAAACTCTCGCTCCTCCCCGCTTTCCTCCAGACCGAGCAGCTCTTCAATCCCTTTGATCGTGATGCCTGGCTTACTCACGAATACAACTTCCTTTCGCCCTCGGGCCGTGTCTTCCATCTCCGGTGCACCCACAACCACTGCTCAGGATAACGCCGCACATACGCCTCAATCGTCGCCGTAAACAGCGCCGTATTTGCAACAATATCCTGCGCCGCGTTGCCGCCGCGAATCAACTCCAACTGCTCCCCAAACCGCAGCACATATTTCTGCTCTGCCGCCTCCCACACCAGGAACCCCGGCAGCACCGCCGCTCCCGAATGCAACGCCACGCGCGCCAGCCCCGAAGCCGTGCACGCCTCCACGCCGAAGTAGGGGACAAACACTCCCTGCGGAGGAGTCATATTGGTGTCCATCAAAATTCCCACCGTCTCACCCCGCTGCATCGACGTCAGCAGACCCCGCGCAAAATCGTCTTTGTGGATCACCCGATTGCCATGCAGACACCGAATCCTGTTCACAAACGCATCCACCAGCGGATTATCCAGCCGCCGAATCACCAGCGACATCGGATACCCCCTCAGCGAATGATAGAAGCTCGAAAGCTCCCACGCCCCCAGATGCCCGGTCAGCACCAGCACGCCCTTACCCTTCTCCCGCGCCGCAAGATAGTGCTCCAGCCCGTCGTAGCGAATAAACGCCGATGCCTGCTCCGCCGTATACCCACTCATCTTGCAGAACTCGCCGACCTCCCATCCCAGCGACCGATAAACACCGCGCAGGATCGCCTTCCGCTCCGCCTCGGACTTCTCCGGAAACGCCAGCTCCAGGTTACGCATGCCCACGGCGCGAAGCCTGCCCAGCAGCCTCCACGCTGCCGCACCAATGCCTGCGCCCACAGCTCTCGCCACACTCCGCGGCAACAGCCCGATCGCACCCACCATCAGCCGCAGCGCCCGGTTCTCCAGTCGCTCGCGCAGCGTGATCTGCCTTACAGGCTCGTTCTGAATTGCGTTCTCCAACCAAAGCCAGTGTACGCAACTTCACCCTGAATCCGCATCATCCGGTAGCGCCAAAAAAAAGAGGAGACGGCCAAAGCCGTCCCCTCTCCAACTTCCATCACGCTGTTCGGGTGATTAGTCCTGGTTGTTCTTCGACACCACGAAGTACTTCGCAATCGTGTGAACGAAGCGACGCGCGTTCTCATGCGCCGGAACCTGCCCGCGCAGCACCTCTTCAAACGGTACGTTCGAGCCATACTCGGTGCGAGTCTCATCTTGATTCTGCGACAACACCGTTCCATCGAGATCGATACCGGCGAACAAACCCTTGCTGCGAGAGTAGGTCAGGAACTCAGCACTCATCTTCCAGTCCGTACGACCCTGCGCATTGCGCCCTACCGGGCCAGCAGACGCTGCCGCATCGGCACCCAGCTTGAACTTGTTCCTCAGCATGTCCTGCAGACCGTGCTGATTCATCGCGACCAGAACCAGATCCGTCGACTGTCCGCCAATCTGCCAGCCAAAGCTGCCGCCGGCCAACTGCACAAACACCGGAGCGCTCCAGCCCCGAGGCGTGCGGCACGTCGCTACACCCTGACCATACTGTGCGCCAATCACAAACGCTCCCTTTTTGTACTTGGGAATGACCACCACGCACGCTGCACCCGCCAGAATCGACTGCGGAATCGCCCTATCCGGTGTCGCCATCACCTCTTCAATCACGCCGGTCGCGTCCATCAGCCGATCATTCAACTTGCTCAAATCCTGAGCCTTGACGGATACCACGCCCACGGTCATCGCCAGCGCACAAAGAACTCCAATACCCTTTTTCATTTCATAACCTTTCGTATCGTACAAAAGCAGATTGCGGTAGGAAATTTATCCCCTCCACACCCTCAATCTGACGGCAGCAGCCTACCGTAGGTTGCATCGAGCAAAAAAGTGGGTTGCAAGCGTCGACTGTCTCCAGCGTGCCCTTGCAACCCGATTCTCCCAGGTTTGTACTGCTTTCAACTATGCGCTATGACCACCGGTAGTTACAAGAGTACCTAGGAATGTAGACCTTTGAGCACAAAATACCCTCAACTCGGTGATATCCCTACATAACCTTGAAAGCCTTCAGTGGTATTCTGCGTTATTTCATATCGCCGGCACGTTCTTCCATCGCCCGCAGCGTCAATTCCACCCGGTTACTAGCTCGAGTCTTCCGCAGCATCCTGCCAAGATGCGCCTTCACCGTTGCCTGCTCGATCCCCATCGCCGACGCAATCTCGCGATTGGACCGCCCACTCATCAAGAGATGCATCACGTCACGCTCGCGATCCGTCAGCATCTCGTCGATCAGCTGATTCGTCCCCAGGTGCGGTCCCATAATCGATGTTCCAGCCGTTCCCGCCTCCACCAGGCTCGCAAGCACCTTGCGAGGAGCCCAGATCGATCCATCCAGCACGATTTCCACGGCCATACTGATCTCGCTGATGCCTGCCGTATCGAGCAGAAACCCCTTGGCACCGGCACCGATGAGCGACTGAATCTGTTCCGGCGCGAGAGGCTCACCCATCACAATCGGCTTCACCGCTGGCCGCTCTCTCCGCAACCGTGTGATCGCCTGGAGGATCGCGTCATGAGGCGCGCGCATATCCAGAAACAGCACGTTGAACCCATCCGCCCCGAAAATGTCCGCCAACTCCAGCGCTGACGCTGTGATCCCTGCAATATCCTCGAGGATCGCAATCAACCCCAGCGAGCGCAGAGAATCACTCGCGACCACTCCAATGCACGCCCTGATCTGTTTCGTCACAAGTCACGACTCACATTTCGCCGGCTGCGGTTTTTCTATCTCCGCCTCGCGGTCCATTTACAACTTTGGCAGAACGATGCCCTGCTGCTTCTGATACTTGCCCTTGCGATCGCCATAGCTTGTCTCGCACACCTCATCGCTCTGGAAGAACAGGATCTGGCAAAGCCCTTCGTTCGCATAAATCCGCGCCGGCAGCGGCGTCGTATTCGAAATCTCCAGCGTTACAAATCCTTCCCATTCCGGCTCAAATGGCGTCACATTCACAATAATGCCGCAGCGAGCATACGTGCTCTTGCCCACGCAGATTGTCAGCACATCGCGTGGAATCTTGAAGTACTCCACCGACCGTGCAAGCGCGAAACTGTTGGGAGGAACAATGATACTATCCGCCTCCACGGACACGAACGACCGCTCATCAAAGTTCTTCGGATCGATGATCGCGCTGTTCACGTTCGTGAAAATCTTAAACTCGTTGGACACGCGCAGATCGTATCCATACGAGGACAGCCCGTAGGAGATCACGCCATCGCGGACCTGCTTCTCGCAGAACGGTTCGATCATCTTGTTCTCAACGGCCTGCTTCCGAATCCACTTATCGCTCTTGATAGACATCTGTCTCCCAACGTCACGGCTTACCCCTCCGTGCGCATTCCTTTCACTTGGATGTTGCGTCCCTTCGAGCCTACCGCAAACTCCTGTGGGCCTTGCAAGTTCGTTTGCAATCCAGAACTTGCCTCCCAAAAGAATTGACAACCCAAATCAGGCTTTCTACCATCGCAGTGTAGGCTGGGAACAGTTAAACAATCGCTCACCCCAGTGGGCGGGAATTCAGGAAGGCGACCTCCATTGATCAAGCAGGACCTAATCCAGCGGGTAGTCGAGCGCACTGGCCTTCCCCGCACCAAGGCTGAGTCAGCCGTGGACGCCATCTTTGAAGCCATGAAGAAGGCTCTCGGCAGCAGCGACCGCATCGAACTCCGTGGCTTCGGAGTCTTTACCGTCAAGCCTCGCAAAACCGGAGTCGGACGCAATCCGCGCACCGGAACCGAGGTCACCATCGCACCCGGCAAGGCCGTTCGCTTCAAGCCGGGCAAAGATCTCCAGATGCTCGACTAAACCTGNNCAGGCGCATCGCGCCTACATCAGGTGTATCGGGTCGACGTCCACAATGATGGCCCGCCGCGGGATTTCCTCGCGATCCACCACCGCCAGCATCTCCCGCAATGCCGCCCCCAGCACATCGCGACGATCCGCCTTCAGCACCAGGTGGTATCGGTAGATCCGTTTCAGCCGCGAATTCGGCGCTGCCGCTGGCCCCAGCACCCTCACCCCCTCCAGCTTCCTCTGCTGCACCCACCGCCCCAGCCGCGTCGACCAATCCAGCACCTCTTCCAGCCGCTCGCTCTGGATAATCACATTCGCCAGCATGCTGAACGGCGGATACCGCATCGCTCTCCGAAAATATAGCTCTCGCGCCGCGAACCCCGTGTAATCGTGCTCCCGCGCGAACTGGTTCACGTAATGATCCGGCTGGTAGGTCTGCACCAGCACCTTTCCCGGCAACTCCCCGCGCCCTGCCCGGCCACTCACCTGCGTCAGCAGTTGAAACACCCGCTCCGCCGCGCGAAAATCCGGCAGCCCCAACGCAAAATCCGCCCCCACCACACCCACCAGCGTCACCCCATGAAAATCATGTCCCTTGGCGATCATCTGCGTGCCCACCAGCAGGTTGATCTCGCCCGACTGCAACTTCCCCAGCAGCCGCTCCATATCGCCGCGCGACCGCACGGTATCACGATCCATCCGCCCCATCCTCGCCCCCGGGAACAGCTCCTGCAACCGCTCCTCCCCCTGCTGCGAACCCGCCCCCAGGTAATACAAATGCTCGCTGCCACACTTCTCGCAGGCCTTCGGAACACCGCGCCGAAAGCCGCAATAATGGCACTCCAGCCGCTGCCCCACCCGAGCCTGCCCATTCAAATCGTGTTCATTCCCAGGCTTGTGATACGTCAGCGAAATCGCGCAATTCTCGCACTCCAGCTTCTCCCCGCAGCTCCTGCACATCACCACGAAGCTGTATCCTCGCCGATTGATCAGAATAATCACCTGCTCGCCGCGATCGATCGTAGCCTGCGTCTCCTCGATCAGCCTCCGCGAAAACAGTTGTTCCTGCCCCGTCTCGCGAAACTCCTCCCGCATGTCGATCATCTCCACCTTGGGCAGCGGCCGCGACTCCACGCGCTCCCGAATCTCCACCCGCGCATACCTCCCGCGCTCCGCATTCTGCCAGCTCTCCAAGGACGGCGTCGCCGACCCCAGGACGACAGTGCATCCTAAGAGTTTTGCCCGCATGACAGCCACATCGCGCCCGTGATACCGCGGAGTCTCCTCCTGCTTGTAGCTCCCGTCATGCTCCTCATCGACCAGGATCAGCCCCAAATTCGGCATCGGAGCAAACACCGCCGACCGCGTCCCAATCACCACCCTTGCCTCGCCCCGCCGAATCCTGTGCCACTGCTCCGCCCGCTCATCCGGCGTCAACTGCGAGTGCAGCAGCGCCACCTCGCCCCCAAACGCCGCCACCATCTGCGCCGCCGTCCCTGGAGTCAACCCAATCTCCGGCACCAGCAGCAGCGCGCTCTTTCCCGCCGCCAGCGCCCGCTGCATGGCCGCCACATACACCGCCGTCTTTCCACTCCCCGTAATTCCATACAGCAGATGCGGCCTGAAACCACCCTTCTCCATCGCGGCCACAATCGTCCCCAGAGCCTC
>DHWW01000345.1 GCA_002413385.1 Granulicella sp. UBA5172 | reverse complement strand
GGCAGGAAGAGGGCGTTGCGGGGATCAGCCGATTCTTGGCGCGGGTGTATCGGCTGACTGTGAAATATGCGCCCGTAGTGCGGACGCTTGAGCAGGCGGTACATGGGGACGAGGTTGCAGCGGGACAGTTCGCCGGGCAGACCGTTGAGGGTGCGGCGCTGCTTCGGACACTGCACCAGACGATTGCGAAAATTACGGAAGACTTCAATGGGCGCTGGCACTTCAATACTTGTATTGCGGCGATCATGATTCTGGTCAATGAGATATTAGCTGCGGAAAGTGCGATGGATACAGGCGGAATCGCGCCGGCGACGATTGCAGAACTGCTGCGGACGCTGACGTTATTGCTGACTCCGTTTGCGCCGTTCCTTGCGGCGGAGTTGTGGAAGGAGCTTGGAGAGACGACGGATGTGTTCCAGCAGCCGTGGCCGTTTGCCGATGCGGAGCTGGCACGCGAGAGCGAGATTGAGATTCCGGTGCAGGTGAATGGGAAGCTGGTGACGGTGTTGAAACTCGCGGCGGGATCGGAGGATTCGGCGATCAGCGCGGCTTCGCTGGCGGACGAAAAAGTTGTGGCAAGACTTGCCGGGAAGACAATTGTGAAACATCTGGTGATCAAGAGCAAGCTGGTAAACCTGGTGGTTAAATAGGTGCCCGCTGTCCAGAATGTTCGAGGCACGCAGTCCTTCGTTCATGTGATGGGTGCGGTGTGGAGGCGGCCATCTCTTGCTGTGTTGGAGATTGTGTGGCGCTGGGTGATCGGCGCGCCGATTCTGGCCGTGGTTCTATTCGAGGGCCTCAGGGTGGCTCATGGAATCAGCCTGAACATGGCAGCTCTTCAGGCGATGACCGTCTTCCAGCCGGTCGCTGCTTTCCGTACGATCCATGCTGCCATCGCGGTGATCGTTCCCGTTGCCAGGCCGATTGCGGTCTGGCTGATTCCGGTTGTGGTTGCAGGATGGCTGGTGGCGTCTGCGCTGGGGCGAACGGTGGTGCTGAGACGATTCGACTCGGCGCTGCGCGCGCGACCGCTCACACTGCTGGCGCTGGGAACGCTGCGGGCTGCGCTGCTGTCGACTTTCTGGCTGCTCGGTTTCTGGCTGATTGTGGAGTCCGGGAAGATCGCCATCACGGGGCCGGCAGCGCATGGTGGCGAGGCGGATGTGGTTCTCTACTGCGCGCTGATCATCTGCGGAACGCTGATTCTCTACGTGGTGTGGGGCATTGTGAGTTGGCCGCTGTATGTTGCGCCGCTGCTGGCGATGCAGCATCATGTCGGGCCGATGGCTGCGTTGAAGGCTGCATTTCGGAGCCGTGCCGTGCGCGGCAAGCTGGTTGAAATCAACCTGGTGATGAACATCGTGCGTATTTCACTGATTGTTCTGACGATGGTTTTTTCCGCCTCACCGCTGCCGTTCACAAGCGTGGAAACACAGACGTTTCTCAATTGCTGGTGGACGGGCGTGATCCTGCTTTATTTCGTCGCGTCAGATTATTTTCATGTGGTGCGGTTAGCAGCGTATCTTTCGCTTTGGCGCGCCNNAGAGTGCGGTTCGCTCTGGAGGATTGCCATGTCGTTCGGTCTTTATGGTCTGGGAACGCTGATCCTGATTGTTGGCGTCGTTTACATCTGCCACCTCGTTCATCTGCCGACCCATTGGACGGTCGCCATCGCGATTCTACTGGTGGGTGGGGGGCTGATGGGTGCGGTCAACTCGACCCGGCAGCGCGATAAGAGTTAGGCAAAAGCCCACAGGCTGGCGATTTACACTAGAGTCGTGGATATTTCTGGCACGTCAGCAAATTCAGCTCTTCCCTCGGTTCCCTCGTCGTCGACGATCGTCATTCTCGACTTTGGCTCGCAGTACACGCAGCTCATTGCGCGACGCATTCGCGAGTTCAATGTGTTTTCGGTGGTGCTGCCCTGCACGACGCCGCTGGAGAAGGTGCTTGCGCTGCGTCCTGCGGGTATCGTGCTGTCGGGTGGGCCGTCGAGCGTGTATGACGATACGGCTCCCAAGGCCGACCCTGCGATCCTCGCGACTGGCTTGCCGATTCTTGGAATCTGCTATGGACTGCAGTTCATTACGCATCATTTAGGTGGGCGGGTGGTGCCTGCTGCGGCGCGCGAGTATGGACATGCGGAGGTCACGGTGACGGATCCGGCTACGCTGTTTCATGGCCTGCCGGAGACGCTTTCGGTGTGGATGTCGCATGGGGATCACGCAGAGGCGCTGGCTCCGGGATTCCGCGTTACGGCGAGTACGAACAATGCCATCGCGGCGATTGCCGATGAGTCTCGCAAGATGTGGGCCGTGCAGTTTCATCCTGAGGTGGCGCACACGAAGCATGGGATGGCGCTGCTGAAGAACTTTGCGGTCGAGATCTGCGGAGCGAAGCAGGATTGGACTCCGGAGCATTTCATCGCGACTACGGTGGCGAAGATTCGCGATCAGGTTGGGCCAACGGGGCAGGCGATCTGCGGGCTTTCGGGTGGTGTGGATTCGAGTGTTGCTGCGGTGCTGGTGGCGCGCGCTATCGGCGACCGGTTGACCTGCATTTTTGTGAACAATGGCGTGCTGCGCAAGGATGAGTTTGCGAAGGTGCAGCAGACGATGCGCGATGAGTTGCACTTGAATGTTGTAGCGGTGGATGCGAGCGAGCGGTTTCTGTCGAAGCTTGCTGGCGTTACCGATCCAGAGACAAAGCGCAAGGTGATCGGCAACGAATTCATCGCGGTGTTTGACGATGAAGCGAAGAAGATCTGGGAATCCGGTGCCGCGGGCGCTGAAGCGGAGAAGTCGTCCGTGGAAGAAGTTGCGTGGCTGGTGCAGGGGACTTTGTATCCGGATGTAATTGAATCGGCCAGTGTTCATGGGCCTTCGCACGTGATCAAGAGCCATCATAACGTGGGCGGGCTGCCTGCGGATATGAAGCTGAAGTTGATTGAGCCGCTGCGGGATCTGTTTAAAGACGAGGTTCGCCGGATTGGCCGCGACCTGGATATGCCGACGGAGATTCTGGAGCGGCAACCGTTCCCTGGGCCAGGGCTTGCGGTGCGGATTCTTGGCGAGGTTACTCCGGAACGCGTTGCGATTTTGCAGGAAGCGGATGCGATTTGCGTGGAGGAGATTAAGCGCGCGGGGTATTACCGCAAGGTTTGGCAGAGCTTCGCTGTCCTGCTTCCAGTGAAGACGGTGGGGGTGATGGGCGACCAGCGGACGTATGCGTATACCTGCGCGATACGGGCGGTGGAGAGCGAGGACGGCATGACGGCGGATTGGGCGGCGCTGCCGTATGAAGTGCTGCGNNGTGGGCTGGCTGACGGCGCGCGGGGTGATGGATCACGTTGCCAGCCGTGGAGCGATGCAGCCCGAGATGCGGCTGGCCGGAGCGATGGCCGGGCTGTTCGCTGGTGGCGCGGCGACGCTGATTGCGGGGATCGCGATGGTGTCGTTCCGGCGTAAGCCCTAGCTGGATTCGCCAAGTTCGTCGCGCAGCGCGGCGATGACTTCGGCAGACGTGGGGCCGTTGAGCCGGAATGTTTTGGAACGGCTGGTGGCTCCGGTGAGCAGGGTGATTTGGGCGCGGGGGATGCTGAAGCGGTCGGCGAGGAAGGCGATGAG
>DHWW01000247.1 GCA_002413385.1 Granulicella sp. UBA5172 | reverse complement strand
CTACGGCTCGCGTCGCGGCAACCATGAAGTGATGATGCGCGGGACATTTGCCAATGTTCGGCTGCGCAATAAATTGGCGCCGGGTACGGAGGGTGGTGTGACGCGTCTTCTGCCGGAAGGCGAACCCATGAGTATCTTTGACGCTGCAATGCGTTATGCCGAGAAGAAGACGCCTCTGGTTATCGTAGCAGGCAAAGAGTATGGTTCCGGCTCCTCCCGCGACTGGGCAGCCAAAGG
Source organism: Granulicella sp. UBA5172 (assembly GCA_002413385.1). Taxonomy (GTDB): domain Bacteria; phylum Acidobacteriota; class Terriglobia; order Terriglobales; family Acidobacteriaceae; genus Granulicella. The sequence continues at coordinate 3,202 of DHWW01000247.1, read as the reverse complement.
AGTGAAGTTGCTGGGTGTGCATGCAGTGATCGCCGAGAGTTTCGAGCGGATTCATCGGTCGAATCTGGTCGGCATGGGGATTTTGCCCCTGCAGTTTGAAACGGGCCAGAACCTCGAATCAGTCGGCCTGACGGGCGAAGAAGTGTTCGAGATTGCCGGTTTGCGCAAAATGCTTGACACGAAGTTTGCCGATGGTCGTAGGCTGACCGTAAAGGCCACGGCTTCTGACGGGCAGGCGACGACATTTACCGCGCTCGTGCGTATCGACACTCTGCAGGAAGTTCTGTATTACCAGCACGGAGGTATCCTGCAGTACGTGCTGCGGCAACTGTCTGGGAACGTGTAGCGTATCCGTCCGGTTACGGACCTACGGGCTACGATTCGTAGCCCGTACCCTCTCTACTGTCTGGCCGGGATGGACTAAGCTCTTCTAGTACCCCCACGCTCGCCACAAGTAGACGTTGACCATTCACTTTGAGGTCGTGAGAATGCAAGTAGAATCCGAGATTCTTGAAATTCAGATGATACGGGCAGAACCCGGCATTGACGAATATCTTCGTAAAAGATTGATGCCCGTCGAGGGTGCAATTCCACTCCTTAATGGCATTGAGATGTTCGGCAACTCGATTCCCGCAGGAAAGGTAGGCGGTGACCTCTTTGAGTACATCAACTTTCAGCAGCGCTACAACATCGATGCACGGACCTGCCGTGCAATCAAACTCTCCCAAAAGTATCTGGAACCCCTTTCAGAAGGAACAACGCCAGGCAATGAAGTGGATCTTCATGTGCATTGGCTGGAGTCCAGAGCAGACTTTACCCTGGCCGATGCGATCCAATACAGAAAAGCCAAGAGTTCTGAGCAGTTGAGAATTGCCGAGGCGCTCCAAGAACTCCACACTACTGCAGGAGTGCTGTTGGTAGATGCCCAGGGACACGGAATCATTGCGGCAAAGATCGCGTCGACTGTACATGACACTTTTCATACGGCCATGCTCTCTGAACTGGACTGCAATGGAAGAGCAACGCCGGAGATGTTCGAGAGAATTAACCTCAGGCNNCCAAGAGAAATTGCAACCCTTCTATACGGGGAGATACGCCCTGACGGACTTTTTCGCTTTGTAAACTTCGGCCATCCTCCACCGCTTGTGTTCTCCTCGGAATATGGAAGATTCATGGAAATCAGGAAGTGTTGCATGGTACAATTTCCTCCGCTTGGACTCGAAATTCCCGAGGACCATCCTGACCGAAGTAGATATATTTCTATCAAATCACGCAAAAGCCAGATGAATGCCGCTGATTTGGCAGAAATTACTCTGATGGGCAGAGGAGACATCCTATTCCTTTACACGGATGGTATTTATGATGGCAGCGATGAGCAGGCAAGAAAAAAGTTTGAGCGAATCATTCAGGAATATAAGCAGGAGTCGGCAAAAGATATCTGTAACGCGATCCTCGAGCGTGCAATTGGAAACGATGAGCTTCTCAGACTAAGCGGGGAGGCTGACCGTATAGATGACAAGACGGTGTTTATTGTCAAGAGTATGTAGAGATTTATTGCTACGGGATCTTTCGAATCGTCCTAAAGCGTCTTTTCCAAAATCCTGTCAGGGAGTACCGTTACGTCTCGCGGAGCGCCCGGTGGCCGTGGATTACAGGGTGTAGTCGCCCGGAAAACTTCAGCCGTTTGGAAAGGACATCTTTTGCGGATTGACGACCTCATCGAAGGTCTTTTCGTCGATCAAGCCAGTTGAAAGCGCCGCCTTCTTCAGCGTCGTCTTCTCTTCCAGCGTAAGCGTGGATCACCAGCAGTTCTAACTGTAGGAATCCGATCAGTAACGGGCGACTTGCTCAAGGCGAGGGCGCATTTCCATGGATCATCGCCGAGCACAAGGCATGCCAGTCGGGGAAGAGAAAATAGGCGGTGATGGTGTGCAGGTCGGTGAAAAAGTCTTTGCGGGTGCCCAGGACGGCACGGGCCTCTTGCCAGAGATTTTCCACGCTGTCGCACACCGTGTGAAAGGCAAACGCCAACAGATTCAACAGCACAAACTGCTGCGCCAGATGCTGTTTGCCATGCCCGAAGTTGTGCTCCAGATGGTAGCCATGATTCTTCAACACGTTGAAGCTCTCGTTCTCGATCTTCCAGCGAGCGCGTGCGCAGACCACGATTTCGGCCACATTCTCCGGGTTGATTGTCAGGCTGGTCACGAAAGCGCTGCGGTAGGTCACCTTGCCGGTCTGATCCACCACTTCGACACGGATCCAGTGCGCATGGAGCGCGTCTTTGCCATCGCGTAGTGGCACGTTCTCGACCCAACTGTAGCGGTAGCTCCTCGTACGTCCGCCCATGCGGCGTTCGTTCGCCGTATGCCGCTGCGGCTCGGCACCGCGCACAAACTCGTAGAGCGTTTTGTGACTGTCTTCCTTGCATACAAACAAGAAGTCTCCGCCCTGAGCCAGAACCGCCGCGCACAGGGGCTGCGAACTGAACAGCGCATCGCCCAGATAGACGGGCCGCAGCTTGCGCATACGCCCGCCGTTCCGTTCCAACCAGCGTTTGGCGGCGTTGCGTTCGCAGTCCTGCTTCTCGGCACCGTCCTGCGGAGTGATGAACTCGGGCATCAGCGGCAACACGCGGTTGTGCCCGGGAGCCACCAGAGTCGCAGCCAGCAGCGTGTGATAGTTCTCGGTCTTGCCGTTGGAACGTTTGCGGGTCAGACAGCGGGGGCAGCCGCGCTTCTCGCTGCAAAAGTATTCGCTGCCATCGAGAGCGATCAGCAGCCGCCCGTCGAGCCGCTCAAAGTTTTGCAGGCCGCCGTGTTGCCGCATCTGCTCCAACGTGTGCTCGAAGCACGGCTCGAGCAGTTCGGGCGGCGCCGGGTCGAGCAGATCGCGAATGTGATTGTCGCTGGGGATCTTCTCGATGCCAAACAACGTCTTGCAGTTGGAGGCGTTGCGTCCATGCTCCATGCGCCGCTGATGCGCTAAAAAGGACTCGCTCTGCATGAAAAACAGCGAGAACGCGCCCATTCCCGCATCCGCGATCTCGATGTTGTCGGGCCGCCATCGCCGCCCATCAGGAAAAGAGGCACACGCCCGCCGCAATCCGCCCAGCAATTCTTCCAGTATCCGCATACCCCAAGTTCATCACTTCCCAGACCAAACGGGGTGACGAGGCTGGTTCCTACAGTTAGAACTGCTG
>DHWW01000293.1 GCA_002413385.1 Granulicella sp. UBA5172 | reverse complement strand
GGGGGGGGAGGGGTGGGGGGCCCCACCGGAACACTACAATCAACTCATGGACCGCATCTACCTCGACGCCAACGCCACCACCCCTCTCCTCCCCGAGGTCGTCGACGCCATGCGTCCCTTCTGGATCGAGGCCTTCGGCAACCCCAGCTCCGCGCACCAGCCCGGCCAGCGCACCCGCTCCGCCGTCGAGCACGCCCGTGCCTCCGTCGCCCGCCTCCTCCACTGCTCCCCCAAGGAGATCGTCTTCACCTCCGGCGGCACCGAGAGCGACAACCTCGCCCTCACCGGCATCCTCCAGCCCTTCATCGACAAGCGCCAGCCAGCTCACCTCATCACCACCGAAATCGAGCACCACGCCGTCCTCTACACCGCCCAGGCCCTGCATCGCCGCGGCATCGACGTCACCTATCTCCCTCCCACAACCGACGGTCTGATCGATCCCGACGCCTTCCGTGCCGCACTCCGTCCCCAGACCGAGCTCGTCTCCATCATGTTCGCCAACAACGAAACCGGAGCCATCCAGCCCATCGGCAAGCTCGCCCGCATCGCCAGGGCCTACAACCCCTCCATACGCTTCCACACCGACGCCGTCCAGGCCGCCGCCAAGCTTCCCCTCGATCTTGGTGGACCTGGCATCTCCCTTGGTGGACCAGACCTCTCCGGAGCTCTCAAGAACGTCGACCTCCTCTCCCTCTCCGGCCACAAGATGTACGCTCCGCAAGGCACCGGAATCCTCTTCATCCGCAACGGAATCCACATCGCTCCGCTCTTCCACGGAGGTCCGCACGAGCGCCAGCGCCGCGCCGGCACAGAGAACGTCCCAGGAATCGTCGCCCTCGGCCGCGCCTCCGAACTAGCCCTCGCCTGGCTCGGCTCCGACGCCCCGCAGCAACTCGCCGTCCTGCGCGACCGCCTTGAGCAGGGCCTCGTCGCCGCCATTCCCGGAACCCACGTCAACGGCTCCACCGCTCACCGCTCTCCCAACACCACCAACCTCCGCTTCGACGGAGTCGACGCCGAAGCCCTCCTCATCGCACTTGACATGCAGGGCATCGCCGCCAGCTTCGGCGCCGCCTGCCAGTCCGGCGCCACCGAGCCCTCCCACGTCCTCCTCGCCATGGGCCTCACCCCCGCCCATGCCCGCTCCAGCCTCCGCCTCTCCCTCTCCCGCCTCACCACCACCGACGAGATCGACCGACCCCTCACCCTCATCCCCGCCGCCGTATCCCGCCTCCGCTCCCTCGCTTAAAAAGTTTGCGCCGCCCATCTCTGAGCAGCGCAAACTCCCAATCACTAACCACTAACCACTGCTCTACAGATACCACGGNNGGAATATTCACCACCACGATCCGCTGATTCCCCTTCAGCAGCAGCAGCAGCTTCAGCAACTGCACGCGTTGACCGTGCAGCAGATTCTCCCACCAGTGCTTCACCACCAGTTCAGGCAGCAGCACCGCAATCTTCCGCCCCGGATTCTCATCCTCCAACTCCAGGATATAGTCCATCAGCGGCGACAGAATCGTCCGGTAGGTGCTCTTCACGGTCACCAACTCCGGCTCGACCATGTTGTGCGCACGCACCGGAATCAGCACCATCTCCTCCCAAACCTTGCCCAGCGCATCCAGATCATCCGAGTCCACATGCACCACTTTCACCACCGGACTCATCAGCATCCCAAACCGCATCGCCTTCTCGGTAATCTTGTCCCAGCTAGCCATCGGGATCACCACGATCGGTGCCTCCAACCCCGTCAGCCGCAGCGGGGTTGGATCGATCGTCTCCGCCCTGACCCTCGTATAGTGCTGCCTCACACCCAGCATCAGCACGATCAGCAGCGGCACCAGGATCGCCGTCACCCACGCTCCCGATGTGAACTTCGTCGCGAGGATCACGCACAGCGTAAGTCCCGTGGCCACAGCTCCCAACCCGTTCACAAACATCTTCACGCGCCGATGCGAAGCATCACGGGTCTTATGCCAATGCATCACCATGCCGGCCTGGCTCAAAGTGAACGCCATAAATGCACCGATCGCATACAGCGGAATCAACCTGAGGGTCACACCGTCGAAGATAATCAGGATCAGCGCCGTAAATCCCGTCAGCGCATAGATGCCATGCGAGAACAGCAGCCGGCGTCCACGCAGAATAAACACATGAGGCAGGTAGTCGCGCCCGGCGATCGCACGCGCCAGGTGCGGAAAGCCCGTAAATGCCGTATTCGCGCTGAAAGCTAGCGCCGCCAGAACGCCGCCCATCGTCACGAAGTAGAACCATCCCCGCCCAAATACCGCCGCCACCTCGATCGATAGTACGCTGGGAAATCCGTTCTCCATCGCCGTCACGCCGTACGCCTTGGCCACATACGACAGGCCGAACAGCAACACGATCAGGAATGCGATGATCACCGTCAGTGTGCGATTCGCATTGGTCGAGCGCGGCTCTTTGAACGCCGTTGTCCCATTCGACACCGCCTCAACGCCCGTCATCGCCGCGCATCCGTTCGAGAATGTCTTCAGCAACAGCCAGACCGTCACCATCTGCACCGGCGTCGCCACCGGTGGCGGCGGCGCAGCGACCGGTATCGGGTGCCCCCCCGTCAGCACGGAATGATAAACACCCACCACGATCGTGGCCAGCAGCGTCGCCACAAACACTACCGTCGGCAGCATGAACGCCAGCCCAGACTCCTTCACGCCGCGCATGTTTACGATTGCGATCAGAACCAGAATGGCTAGGCATAGCGCTAATTGGTGCGGATGCAGATCCGGCACAGCGCTCACCAAGGCTGTCACACCAGCTGAAATACCTACCGCTGCTGTCAGGATGTAATCGATCATCAGAGCCGCTGCAGCCAACAATCCGGCCCCATTGCCCAGGTTCTCGCTGGCGACCGTGAACGAACCTCCGCCGTTCGGGTACGCTACGATGGTCTGCCGATAGCTGAAATAGAGAATAACCAGCAAGGTCAGAATCGCGCCGAAGATCGGAAGCAAAAATCTGTTCACACCCCAGATCCCCAGAGGGATCAACAGAGCCATGGCTGCTTCCGGGCCATAGGCTGCGCTGGTTAAGCCGTCAAGCCCGAAGATCGGGATACCTGCCGCTATGCCGATCTGTTCATGCTGCGCCTCATTGGACGCTAACGGCCGACCAAACAATACGTCAAAAAACTTCATAAGCCTCGCAGAATCCCCGACAACGTCCAACCATCGGGCGGTGTTCGCACAAAGCGCACCGATAGATATCCTACGACACTTCTGTCAATCTTCCCCTGAAGATTTTCAACTCTTCTCATATCTGCACTCCCACACCTGGGTATTTATTCACCGGACAGAAGGTTGCGACGAAGAATTCCGACCTGCCTCCAACCCCATCTTTCCCTGCGATTTTCCCCCCCCCATGGCTACACATTGATCTTCTTGAGGTACGCAAAACTCTCCGTCATACTCTCCACCACAGGTCCAGCCGTCTCATCCTGATCGAGAAACGCATACTGGATTCCCTGCTTCTTCGCCTGTTCCAGCAACTCCGGCCACGCAATCGTCCCCTTGCCCAACTCCGTAAAGTGTTCAGCGCTCGGCCCCATCACGAATCCGGTAGGTGCCCCAGCCGTCCTGTCCTTCAGATGGATCAACTTCACCCGATCGGCATAATCCGCCAGCACCGTCGCAGGTTTCTGCCCGGCCTGCGTCAGCCAGTACACGTCCAACTCCAGCTTGACCAATCCAGGGTCGATACTCCCCATCAACGTGTCCCAACCCGTCGCTCCTCCCTCCAGCGGCTTGAACTCATAGCAATGGTTATGGAACACAAACTCCATCCCCGCGTCCCGCACCGCCGCACCCCAGCCGTTGAAGTCGCTCGCTGCCTTGTTGAATCCCGCTATCGACGTCCACTGAGCCTCCGGCAGCATCGGACACACCATATACTTCAATCCAAGCTGCCGCGCATAATCGATCTTGTTCGCAAACCCTGCGTAATCAAAGTGCCCCGACACAAGCCCCAGCCCTGAATCATCAACAATTTTCTTCAACTCGCCAGCCGGATGGTTGTACACCACCGGGTACAACTCAATTTGCGTGTAGCCAATCTGCTGGATCGCCTTCAGGATTCCCGCCAGGTCCGTCACCGCCTGCCGCCGCACCATAAACAACTGCACTCCATAGATCAGCTTGCCGACATCATCCGCAGCAAATGCATTACGTGGAAAGCGGATCACACATCCTGCGGCCATTGCAGATAAGCGTAAAAAATCGCGGCGTGTCGTCATCGTTTCCACTCCTTTGTCTTCGGTGTATGCTTCGCTTGGTGCGGATCGTCCTCTTCATCAGGATGGCTCTTCATCAGGATGGCTCTTCATCAGGATGCCGCCAACATGCGCCCTCCCGTTCAGAGCGAGACGAGGCGTCCTGTTTCGTCGTGCGTCACTCTAGTCGCCCTTCCCCCCCACGTCAAACATTCGTCGACCCCTTGCGAAGGCGCTTCACCCCACCAGCAGCACCATCTCTCTATCGTGGCGTCAGCTTGTACAGCACCAGCGTCTCCCGCTTCGGATCGTCGAACACCCGGTAACGCGCCACCTCATCCAGACGGTACCGCTGCCCCACCTGCTGAATAAACTTGTCCTCAAATCCCGGCCATGCCGCGTACCGCCCCGGCTGATACCTGCTCAACATCGCGTCCGTCCCATGCGTCGTATAGCTCAAAGCAACCGCCGGCACGCCCGTCCACTACGCCCCCTATTGCACTCAGACCACCGTCTTCGTCTTCTTCAAAATCCTGATCGCATCCCGATAACTCATAACCGCCGCAACCGGAGAAAAGTCACTCGCTTCTTCGTCTATCTCAATATTCAAAACCTTGAACAGAAGCGCTCGACCCGTCAGATTCATCTTCAACTTCGTCAGCTTCCACTCTTGTCCGCCAACATCCGTCTGTCGTAACTGGGCTGTTCCGCCCTTGTTCACCTTGCCCAGAATCCCAAACCCAAAATTAACATCCACAATCAAGTGAGCATCCAGCCGCGTCAGCCGTTCCTGCGCCTGATCGATCCACACCGTGCCCGCAAATCCACGCAAAAAATCCGACTCGATATCCGGCGGAACGAATTGCGGATTCGGCATAAAGCTCAGCCGGTAGCACGTCCCTGCCCCGCACGGGACGATCCCCTCCAACGTGTAAATCTCTGCTTCCGGCAACAGACCCAGCAGCCGATCGATCCGCGCCTGATCCTTCATCTCGCTCCGGTGCCTGTGTTCCTCCAGCTCCGGGTGCGCTGCCAGATAATCCAGCCGCGCCATCTCCACCCGCTCCGCCTCAGCGCTCAGCGGCTTCCCATTCACTGCGATCAGCCGCGCCACATCGCCGTCCTTCGTCTCGATAACCTCTTTCGTCGTCTCTCGCCGAGCATCTTTTCTGCGCACCACATACCGCAGCATCGTGTGCCCCTCGTCCATACCCAGCCGGTGCTGCACCGCCCGCCGCACCAGCGCCGCACCATCGAACGGCGTCTTCGCAGCAGTCTGCGCCCCCGCCAGCCCAGCCCCCACCCTG
>DHWW01000322.1:254-28431 GCA_002413385.1 Granulicella sp. UBA5172 | reverse complement strand
GCTGATCTCTAGTCTTCGAGATTGGGGCGGAAGGCTTCGTCGATTGGATTGTCGGTGCGCCGGTTGCGCATGAGCAAGTAGACGATCAGGCCTACGGCGATCCAGACGACGCCGAGTAACTGCGAGGAGTGGCTGAGGTGAAGCCAAATGAATCCGCTGACGAGAAGACCGCAAAGGGGTATGGTTGCGGGGAGGAGAACCTTCTCCTGGGAGCGGAACTTATAGTGCACGAGGGCAGCCACATTGACGCCCATAAAGGCAATGAAGGCGCCGAAGTTGAGTAACTCCGCGCCGCTTTCGTAGGTGAGTAGAAAAGCTCCGCCGAGGGTGAACAGCCCTATGAGGAGAACGTTGTTCCGCGGCACGGCGGTCTTGGGATCAAGCGCACCGAAGAAACGGCGGGGCAGGGAGTTTCCGCGGCCCATTGCATAGAGGAGGCGCGCGGCACCGAATTGCGCGGCGATGCCGGAGCCCATGTTGGCGACGAGAAGGGTAGTGTTGAGGAGAAGGAAGAGGAACTTGCCGCCAACGCGCATGGCTACATGGACGAAGGCGGTGTCTACGATCTCGGGAGCAAAGGGAATGTGGGTGGGCCAGGCCAGTTGCGCCACGTAGACTTCGACTGCTGAGAGGATGCCGATGATGAGGCAGGTGAAGACTGTCGCGAACATGATGTTGCGACGAGGATTTTCTACCTCTTCGGACATGGTTGAGATGCCGTCGAAGCCGATGTAGGTGAGCACGGCGATCGAAGTGCCTCGAAAGAGCCTGCTGGTGGAGAAGGTGGTTGGATCGAAGAAGGGGATGAGCCATTGGCCCCCAACCGGGCGCGCAACAAGGGCGATGTAGCGGATGGCTTCTGCAAGAAAGATGACGACAACGATGCTCATGGCAATNNGCGGTAAAGACAACGACGAAGGCGACGGCCCAGGCTGCGAACGGCACCTGAGGCAGGACGTTTCTGGCCGCTGCACTGCACCAGATGGCGCAGATGATGGGGTTCAGGAGATAGTCCATGAGCATGGACCAGCCGACCACGTAGCCGAGCAGTGGATTCAACTCCTTGCCTACGTAGGTGTAGGCAGAGCCGGCGCTGGGATAGACGCGAGCCATGCGCCCATAGCTGACAGCAGTGAACAGCATGGCCACCATGGCGATCAGGATCGTGGATACAACATGACCGTGCGCCACATTGCTGACGACACCATAGATTCCCATCGGCGCGGTCGGCTGAATGATGATGATTCCGTAAGCGATCAGATGCCAAAGCTTGAGCGAACGCTTCAGCCCGTGAGTTGGTTCTTTCTCTGCGGGGTTGTCCAGTTGTTCCTCCTGCTGATGCCCTATCTAGTTTGGATATTCTGCCATCATTTCCAGATACTTACGCCGTATCTGGATCAGTCGAAGTGTCTTTAGCTCTAGGAGTAAAAGATCATTTACGAAATGCTCTCGGTATTTCGTATGATTTCGAATTACACCATAGTCAAGAGAAGCCAGCAAGGTTATTCTTCGATATCTGCCCGTGATAGCTAACAGCAGTCCGGGATCTGCTGCAACAACCTCTGCGCCGTACACGAAAGAGCTTCCTGAATACCTCAATGCATCGAGATGAGCGGTGCAGGAAGGGGCTGATGAGGAGTATCGAACACCAACACCATTCGATACCCCAGGTGTGCCTTTTATTATTGTTGTTGCCAAGAAGTAAACTATTCGTAAAAATACGATACACATCGACAGTGAAAAGCATTGCTTGTTGAGCTGTATTGCTCGATTGCCGCGCAAGTATCCTCGGGCCCCCAATCTTGACCTGCCAAATGAAGGTTATCTCCCGCTTGTTTAGTCGAAAAATGGAGGCTTACTTTGCTCACGAAAATGCGAAGGCTGTATTCCCTATATTTCATTCTATTTGTGATGTCTTGTGGCCCGCTCTTTGCTCAACGAGATGCAGCCTCGCTTGAGGGGCGCATCGTGGACACGAGTGGGGCGATCATACCCCATGCCGCTGTGACTGCGACCGAGACGAGTACCAATTTCACGTACCGTGCCACCAGCGATGCGTCCGGTGCCTGGACAATCAGCCCGGTGCGCATCGGCACCTATCGGGTTTCCGTTTCTGCGCCTGGATTCAAGACCAATATAGAGGGGCCGATTACGCTCGACGTGCAGCAGCGGCAGCGCGTGGATGCGACGCTGCAGTTGGGCGAGGTGAGCCAGACTGTCGAGGTTCACGACAGTGCTCCGCTGCTACAGACCGATACGTCGGAGACGGGACAGGTTGTCGCTGCGAAGACGATCGTCGGCCTCCCACTCAATGGTCGCAACTCTGTTCAGCTTGCACAACTAACGGTAGGAGTTACGGTGAGCGAGCCGGGTGCGCGCGACGCGACGGGATTCGGCTTCAGTGCGAGTGGCGCACGCTCTCTCGACAACAACTTCCTTCTCGATGGCGTCGATAACAACTCGAATCTTCCTGACCTTCTCAACGAAGCCAATTATGTAGTGATGCCTCCTCCCGATGCTTTACAGGAGTTCAAGATTGAGACTGGCAACTACGATGCCGAGTTCGGGCGGGCCACAGGCGCGATCGTCAACGCGACGACCAAGGGCGGCAGCAACGACCTCCATGGCGTAGCGTATGAGTTTCTGCGCAACCAAAGCTTCGATGCGATGAACTATTACGATACGGCCAAAGCGCCCTACCGCCAGAACCAGTTTGGCGCGACGCTGGGTGGCAGGATTATTCGCAATAAACTCTTCTTCTTCGTTGACTACCAGGGGCTTCTGTTGAACGAGGCTCAATCGAACACGTCGCTCGTGCCGACGGTTGCAGAGCGCGCCGGTGATTTCTCGAGCCAGCTCGATCTTACGAGCCCAACCGGTGTGAACGATTGCAATGGAAATCCGACCTATCAGGGCGAGCTGTTCAATACCCGCCTGACGCAGGCGACCGACGGGGGAACTGGCTATTGCGGTGTGCCATTCGGTTACACCTCGAGTGGCATACCCAGCAACGTGATTCCAACTTCAGCGATCGACCCACTGGGCGCGAAACTCGTTCAGCTTTTTCCATTACCCAACGCCACCGGTCTTGGTTATAACTACCAATCTGATCCTGTGACGACCCAAACTACTCATCAGGGCGACGTGCGTATTGACGAAGTCATCTCACCTCATGACACCGCGTTCTACCGTTTCAGCATGAGCACCAGCCCGGAGACGATCGGCTCTCCGTTCCCAGGTCTGGCAGACGGCGGCGGTTTCTTCGATGGAATCCAGCAGATTACGGCATACAGCGGAGCCGCCAGTGAAGCGCATGTTTTCGCCGCGCACAAAGTAAACGAGGTGCGTGTTGGATACAACCATCTCCACACGAGCCGCTACCAATTGAACTACCAAACCGACGTCTCTGCCGTGGTCGGTTTTCCCGGCGTTCCTGATCCGGCAGGCAGCGACAATGGAGGTCTTCCGCAGATGACCTTTAGCGACGTTGCCACCCTTGGCAGTCCGACGTTCCTGCCGGCTGTCGAGGATCAAACGACCTACTCCGTTTCCGACACCTTTACGCTGATTCACGGCAACGCTACATTCAAGTTCGGCGGTGAGATTCGGCCCGAACAGTTCTCAATCTTCGAGCCGGCTTCGCCTCGCGGGGCCATTGACTTTGGTACGCAATACACAGATAACGCGGGCTCTCCAGGATCCGGTGGCAGCGGACTGGCATCGCTTCTAACCGGTCAACCCGGTGGCGGAAACATCAACAATCTCAATAACATCTTCTACTCTCGCCACACGTACGCGCTGTTTCTGCAAGATGACTGGCGCCCGACGCCGAAGCTTAGTATGAATCTCGGTTTGCGTTACGAGTATTTCTCGCCAGTGTTTTCCAGGAACAACGCTCAGGCGAACTTCAATCCCATCACGGGTGTTCTGGATATCCCCGCAGATAGCAACGTAACTCTCACGCCGACGTTGGCGAGCATCCTCCCGGTAGACCATACGGCTTCCAACGCATTAATCGGAGCCGACTACAAGAACTTTTCGCCCCGCGTAGGGCTGGCCTATGAAGTGACTCCTCGCCTCGCGGTTCAGAGCGCTTTTGGTCTATTCTTCAACGGCGACGAGGCAGGTCCGTACAGCAATCCGAGCCCAGGGTTCAACCCGCCCTACTTTGCCAGTCAGAGCTTCGTTGCTCCGTGCGCTTTGCCGTCGTACAACGCTGCGGCGGAAGACTGTTCTGTACCGGGACTTAGCGTGCTTTCGCAGGGCTTTCCCACCAATGCGCTCACCGATCCCAACACTCCAACCTTGTTCTCGCTGGATCTACATCTCCGCACACCGTACGTGATGCAGTGGCATATGACCCTTCAGTATCAGATCACTCCGAGCACGATGTTTGAGACCTCTTATGTCGGATCCAAGGGTGATCGCCTCTATATTTATTTGAACGGGAACCAGGCGCAACCGACCGCTGATCCTTCAGCCCCAACTGCACCACGGCGGCCTTTCCCTTACCTTGATACTTCGACCGGTTATCTTAAGTCGGCCGGATCTTCGAACTACAACGGACTACAGGCCTCACTGCAACAGCGGCTCAGCCACGGTCTTTCGATGATCGTCAACTACACATACAGCAAGTCGTTGGGCAATGCGAGCAGCGCCGATCTTGGTGCTCAAAACAACGATGGCTTCCGAAATAGTCTGTACCCCAACAAGGAATATGGCCCGCTCGACTTCGACGTTCGCAATCGCTTTGTCGCGAGCTACGAATACGACCTGCCCTTCGGTGTGGGGCAGCGTTTTGCCACAGGTGTTGCGGCAATCGATCACATCCTCGGGCACTGGAACACGTCAGGCATTGTCACACTTTCGTCGGGCACCTGGTACACGGTGACGGACGGAAACGGCAATTTCGCTAACTCGGATGGGCAACAGCGGCCGGATGCGGTTCCCGGCGTGAAGGCTACTTCGAAACCATGTGTACCAGGCACCTTCTTTAATACATGCGCCTTCACGAATCCAGCGTTGGGATCTTTCGGCGACGTAAGCCTGAACACGCTCGAGGGTCCGGGAGAAAAGAATGTCGACTTCGCTCTCATGAAGACGATCCCGCTTCCGAAGGCAAAACATATTGAGTTCAGAGTAGAAAGCTTCAACGCGTTCAACCATCCCAACTTCCTGTTTGCTGCACCCGGTCCGCAGAACTCGAATAACTCTACGGTCTTCGGTACGCCAACCTTCGGTTACGTGACCGGAGCACAGGCACCTCGTCTTCTGCAATTTGCAGCGAAGTTGTACTACTAAAGGAATGTCGTCGGCGGCTGTAGCGTGTTTGCTGCGGCCGCCGGCGTGAATGAGGCGAAGTAGATCTGGCTGGTAAGTGGAGTGCGATATGAATAGATGGTTGAAGCGTGTCGTAGGAGTCGTCCTTGTAACTGGTTTAGGTGTATCTGCAAACCAGGCATCTGCCAGTGGAAATNNACCGGTCTGGCTGGCAAGCCGGACGTGGTTCTGCAACTTCGGTTGTACGCGGATCAGCCGTGGGGTGATGTTCAGGTCAAGGTAGTGAACACGACCGGACAGGTTGTCTCCGTCTCGAGCATTCACAGCGTTCATGCGATGGGAGCCGAGAGCGTCAATCTGAAGGGACCGGCAGCGGCAGATCGTGTTCTCTCTGACAGCTACAGCGAGGACAGGCCGGCTCTCAAGATCCGTGATCTTGCCGATGGTCCAGGCGGTGTGCACCGCGCTGTAGGCAGCCAGTTGATCTACAACCGCGAGAGCGGACAGAGCCTGTTTCTTGGAGCGCTCACATCGGACCGCCTGCTGACTATCTTCCACTTGAGGGAAGAGAATTCGGGCGGGAGCGCACACCTTGTCTCGTACGACGCAGAGTCGACGGGAACCACAGAGATCATGAAGGGCGAATCGCTGAGAGAGTCCCCAGCATCCGAGCAGGTAGAGCTCACGCTGCCCGTGGCAGCAGGCGACAGCCTGCCTTCCGAGCGACTCATGTTCGCTGTCAGCGCGGACTATCATGCGCAACTCGAAACCTATGGACATGTCGTGGGGATCCTGCACAAAGCTCGAGTGACGACTCCGACACCACTAGGCTGGTGGAGCTGGACGGCGTATTACTTCGGGCTGGATCAAGGCACTGCGCTCACCAATGTAGAGTGGCTCTCCCAGAATCTGAAAGGGCTTGGATACAACTACTTTCAGATCGACGAGGGATATCAGTACGCACGGGGGGAGTACAGCACTCCGGATGCGCATCTCTTTCCGCGGGGAATGGAATATATTGGCGATCGGGTTCGCCATCATGGCATCAACTTCGGTATATGGACTGCTCCGTTTGAAGTCTCCGATCGTTCCTGGGTGTTCCAGAACCATAAGGACTGGCTGCTGCATAACTCCGCCGGCGAGTTGATTCATATCGGTTATGTGACAGATCATCACGATCCACTGTATGTGCTGGATACGACGAACCCTGGATCGCAGGGCTATCTGAAGAAGACCTACAGCACCCTTGTCAACAACTGGGGCGTTCGCTTCATCAAGATGGACTTCATGGATGATTCGGCCGTGGAGGGAGCCTACTATCGCCCTAATACGACTGCCATGGAGGCGCAACGCATCGGGCTAAAGGTTATTCGCGATGCCGTGGGCGAGCATGTCGTTCTGGATAAGGACGGCAGCACAATGCTAAATCCCGTTGGCATCGTTGATGCCGGCCGGATCTCGCAGGATACGGGACATACATTTGATGCCAGCAGGGATGCAGCTTCAGGCATCGCAGCGCGCTTCTACATGAATCGCAACTACTTCGTTGCCGATCCGGATGCGTTCACGGTCGCAACGCAGGTTGTGGATGACCAGGCTTGGCACGGAGGGCAGAAGCCGTTGACGCTCGATGAGGCTAAGGTGTCGATTGCGCTCGCAGCGGTCTCGGGCGGCATGTTTGAGATTGGAGACGACCTACCGACACTGGGCTCCTCCGCTGAAAGGCTGGCGCTCGTGAAGAACCGAGATCTGATTGACATGGCACGTCTTGGTCATGCATCGATCCCAGTCGATCTGATGAGCTATGGGCCTGGCGATCAGCAGCCCTCTATCTTCCTCCTGAAGCAAGATAAGCGGCAGACGGTTCTCACCGTCTTCAACTGGACAGAGCAAGCGCAGACCCGCAAGATCGATCTTTCCAGTCTCGGCCTGAAGGATGCAGGGAAGTACCAGATCATCAATGTGATGGACGGCGGGACTTGCTGCAGTAGCGGCTCGTCAAGCAGCCTGAGCTTCGCCCAGCCGCCGCACTCTGTGCGCATGTTCAAATTGATCGACACCACAGTACCTGAGCTTCCCCCCGCATTCGATGTGAACGCTGCATCGAGCGGCAAGACGGGAGCTACGCTGGCGTTCAG
Organism: Granulicella sp. UBA5172; assembly: GCA_002413385.1. Classification (GTDB taxonomy): domain Bacteria; phylum Acidobacteriota; class Terriglobia; order Terriglobales; family Acidobacteriaceae; genus Granulicella. The sequence goes on along the minus strand of DHWW01000322.1, from coordinate 21,013 downwards.
CGCTACTTCTTCTCCCGCCAATCCAGTTGTGGAGTATCACTGGGATTTTGGGGACGGAGTCGCCCTGGACGGCGCGGAGGTAACCCACGCCTATACTCAGCCCGGAGCCTACACGTTGCAGATCACGGCTACGGGTCTTGATGCGATCACCAGTTCAAAGAGTGAAAAGGTTCTGGTAACCGGTGACGTACCGACGACGTTCGTTCCCACGGAGAAAGAGCGGCTCGTGAACTAGTCGCGTCTACGCCCGCGATGGTATTGCGCCAGGTCGGCGGCGCCTCGAGAATTCAGCCAGTGGAGTTCTGATTAAGGAACTGCCTTCGCAGATATGAATCACGATGCGCCGCAACCCCGCCGGGCCGCAGCGTGGATAGAGCTCCCGTCAGGTTTCCCATCCCCGCCGCAATGATTGGACTTTCTCCTGCAAGCCATGCGCTCAAAAATCCGGCATTGAAGCTATCACCTGCACCGATGGTGTCAACTGGGTGTACGGCGAGCGGCTGAACCCACTGCTGCTCGTTCCCGCGCTGCACCAGGGCACCTCTATCTCCACATTTGACGACGATCATGGGCACACGCGGTGCCAGTTTGCTGAGTCCTTCTTCGAGAGTCGCTGCATCCGCGATGCGTAGGAGTTCATCTTCGTTCGGGAGGAGTATGTCCACCTTGTCCAGGAGCAGGTCAAGGACGCCACGCCAGGTTCCGGTTGGATCGTCATTCGTATCAAGAGATAAGGTAAGCCCAGCTGCCTTCAGATCGTCAAAGAGTTTTGGTAGTCCCGCATGCAGGCCAGTCTGAAGAAACAGGGATGACAGATGAAAGTGTCGCGCGGAGGTCAAATACTGGAGGTCAAGATCATCGACCCTCAGTTCGGACATCACCCCGGAATAGGTCAAAATGTGTCGCTTCTTGCCATGAGGAAGCAGTACAGTCACCCCAGTTGTGGCTCCGGGCTTATACCGGAAGCAAGCGAGGTCGACGCCACTCTCGTCGAGGTAACCTTTCGCGATCTCTCCAAATGCATCGTTACCCACCTCACTGAACCCACCTCACTGACGAAACCCACACGGGTACCGAGCAAAGCGAGATTGTGCGCCAGAATCGAAGAGGAGCCTCCTAGAGTCACGTCGAAACCGTTGGCAAGAAGCTCTCGTTCAACAGGCATGTCTTCCGGGAGGCCGTGAAGGATGAGATCGAGGTTGGTTTCACCCACAATGATGATGTCGAATGGTTTTTGGTTCATGTCGCTGGAGTTTGCGCTCATTCTTTCCTCGATTGCGTTATCGTTCTTATTTAATGTGTCCATGTTATTATTACTTAGTTTTAGTTTCGCATTTAGTTCAATTATTGGATGTATTGTTTTTTGAGGTTCTGATTGTGACAGCTTTATCGAGTTTTGTGGATCTACCGTTGGAAGAGAAAGAGGCTCGGGGCCTGCTATTCACTCCCGCGGAAATTGCCCAGCAGCCTGTGACCTGGAAGACGACTGTGAGCATCTTCGAACAGCACCAGGAGCAGATTACTGCCTTCCTCGATACCGCTGGCGTTCGCGATTCAGTTGAAAATCGTCCTACCGTGATGCTCGTTGGAGCTGGGACCTCTGACTATGTCGCGCAATCCCTTGAATTTCTCCTGCGCCAGAAGTGGGGATGTGAAGTCTTCCCGGTGGCAAGCACAGATCTGTTGCCGAATTTCGAGGAATATATTGTTCCCGGCCGCAAATACCTCTGGATATCCTTTTCGCGCTCAGGTGACTCGCCCGAAGGCGTAGCTGTTCTGGAGCAAGCGATCCAACGTTACCCAAGTATCTCGCACCTGGTTGTCACCTGCCACGCGCAGGCGCGCATGGCTGCGATCTGTGAGGGAGTAGATCACACTTGCGTCGTTGTTCTCGATGATGCAGTGAATGATCGCAGTCTTGCGATGACGAGTTCCTTCACGAACATGATCATCATGGGACACTGCCTTGCCAACGCCTGGTCGATAGCAGACTATAAGCCACTGCTTGAGCAATTGGTGCACGCTGGCAACGATCTTCTGTCTATCGCGGCACGGAAGGCGGAAGAGATGGCTGGGCGTAACTTTGCGCGTATCTGTTTCGTCGGCGGCGGCTCTCTCGCGAGCGTTGCAAAGGAGTCGGCTCTGAAGGTGCTGGAGATGACAGCAGGGCAGATAAAAACAATGTCCGAAACGGTGCTTGGTCTGCGACATGGTCCCATGGCGGCATTGGATAAAGAGACGCTCTTTATCTGTTTCGTGTCCGGAGATAAGCGTCGGGCGCAGTATGCTCGCGACCTGCTCCAGGAGATTGGCGAAAAGGACGTCGTTGCCGAGCGCATCGCCGTCGGTCCCGGATTTGCTGAGAAGGATTTTCCCGCCTACTGCGACTTCTACCTCCCGATCAACACGGATGTGGATGACGCTTATCGTCCCGTGCTCGACGTCATCTTCGGTCAACTCCTTGGACTGTATTGCTCAGTTGAGCATAAACTGCGCCCGGATTCACCAAGCGCAGATGGTGTCATCAACCGCGTTGTTCAGAAATTTCGTATTTACTAGAGACTCCTTATGTCCAGTCTTCTCCAACAGCATCTGGCAAAGCAGCGTCATGGCATTCCTGCTGGCATCTATTCCGTATGTTCCGCGCACCCTTGGGTTATCCGCGCCGCTGCAGAGCAGGCTGTACAGGATGGCTCACTGTTGCTGGTGGAGGCGACCAGCAACCAGGTGAACCAGTTTGGCGGTTATACCGGAATGCGACCTACCGCGTTCCGCGAGTTTGTGTTGGAGCATATAAGGATTGCAGGGTTGAATGAAGCGAAGCTTGTCCTCGGCGGAGATCATCTGGGTCCTAACCCGTGGCGCAAGCTGCCTGCCGTGGAGGCGATGGCCCATGCCGAGACCATGGTTGCCGAGTACGTGGCGGCAGGCTTCACAAAGATTCACCTCGACGCAAGTATGGCCTGTGGAGACGACCTTACCCACCCATCCGATGAGCTGGTTGCGCAGCGTGCGGCCCTGCTCTGCAAGGTGGCGGAGTCCGTCCACGTCGCTGGCGATCGTCCTGTTTACGTGATCGGTACGGAGGTTCCAGTTCCTGGTGGGGCAACTCACTCTGTTCATGATCTTCCTGCGACCTCGACGGAGTCTGCGGCACACACGCTCGCTGTCCACAAGCGAGTCTTTGAGNNGTGAACTACGACTCCGCAAAGGCTGCACAGCTTGCGGCGTGGCTGCGCACCCAACCGGAAGCGATTGTCTTTGAGGCGCACTCTACCGACTATCAGCTTCCTGCTGCTTATTTGCATCTTGTCCGTGATGGTTTCGCTGTCCTGAAAGTGGGGCCGGCCGTCACGTTTGCAATGCGAGAGGCGCTGGAAGCGTTGGAAGATATCGAATCACAACTCATCGGCGCGGCGCAGCGCTCACGACTCAGCGAAGTGCTTGAACGCACCATGCTGAGCGAGCCGGAGAACTGGCTACCCTACTATGCGGGTACGGCTGAGCAGCAGAAGTTGCTTCGCCGCTATAGTTATAGCGATCGGGTTCGCTACTATTGGGGACGTCCCCAGGTTGTGGCCGCCGTCGACCGTCTGGTGAAAAACCTCTCCTCGGTGACGATCCCTGAGAGCATGTTGAGCCGCTATCTACCAGTGCAGTATTTACGGTTGAGGGAGAAGCTAATTGAAGGAGACCCGGAGTCGCTCATCGTTGACCATATCCGTGATGTGTTGCGTGACTATGCGGCAGCCTGTGTTATCCGATAGCGGTTGAGCGAGATTTTCCCCGTCGAGTTGCCTTTCGAATTGCAATTAGATAAGCAGACATGTACTCTTCGTGGAGCATAGCAAGCATGGTTGGAACAAATATGCCGTCGAATTCAGCCGTTAAGGCAAAAATAGCAGCCCTTCCGAACACGAGACGTGGTCCTCAGATGCTCATCGAAGAGCGCCGCCAATATATCGTCGGGCTGGCCCAGAAGCACGGTCGCGTCCTTGTCGAAGAGCTCTCAGAGTCTCTTGGTATCTCACGTATCACCATTCGCAAAGACCTGGACTATCTGCAGGGTCGTGGGCTGCTGCATCGCACCCATGGTGGCGCATTGCTGCCCGGCAGCGGAGCACTTTCCGATCCCTCTCTGCAGGAAAAAGAAGGGCGTCATTCGCAGGAGAAGCTTCGTATCGCGGCGGCTGCCGCAAACCTTGTTCAGGAAGGCCAGTGCGTTCTGCTGGATTCTGGCACGACGACAACCGCCATCGCAAGGGCTCTCAAGCGCTTCTCGCACCTCACCATCATCACCAACGCGGTGAACATCGCGGGCGAACTCAGCAGTACCAACTTTGAGGTGCTACTCACGGGTGGTTCGCTGCGCAAGAACTCGTTCTCCCTCGTCGGTCCCCTGGCGGAAGACATGTTGCATGATATGCATACGGACATACTGTTTCTCGGGGTGGACGGGTTCGACCTCGAGGTAGGATTGACGACGCCCAATGTGATGGAGTCACGTGTCAACCGCGCCATGGTAAAAGCTTCGTCGATGGTGGTTGCCGTGTGCGACTCAACAAAGTTCAACCGGCGCAGTCTCTCGAAAATTGTAGATGCGACGGCGATACACCACGTCATCACGGACGCAGACCTGGTGCCTGAAACCGCTGACGCATTACGCTCGGCTGGTATCAAGCTCACCCTCGTTTAGTTCCATCAGTGCAGAGGATCAGCCTCAAGGGTTAGCACTTCGAACGGTTCCAGCTCAATCTCGAACGGCTTGTCGGATTGTATGGTCCGTGATGTACCACGCTGCCAGTCCTTTGCATCGCTCCATGTNNCCTCCTTTGACGGGTTTCGCAGCGTCACAATGCCGACCTTCGGGCTCCATGCTGCCCAGCCATACACTTCGAGCTTGTCCGGATCGCCACCGATCCAATGGGAATCCTTCAGTGTCTCCGAGTGGGCGCGGCTCCAGCGCGCACCTTCTGCAAGCGTGTCCCAGTTGGCCTTGGTCAACAGCGCAGGAGTAATGTACATCTCCTGCAGCTGTGTGCCACTGCCAAAGAAGGAGTGTACCTCGTCAGCGAAATCATTTCCCGGGTCGGTCGCCAGGTCTTTGGCCTGCTTTGCGTAGATGATGCCATCCAGCATCAGTGAGTTCAGCGGGAACAGCGGTCCATTGAGGACGATGTTCTTGTACGTTTGCGCATCGCGATACGTGATCCACCGCTGGCGAAAATCGCCTACGCCAGAGAAGTCATGATCCTCTCCGCCACGCCAGATAGAGTCTGCATAGAAGACCCAGAAGGGTGAGGCGGTCGTACCCGTCGTCAAGTTGACGAATAGTTCCGACTCCTCCTTGCGCAGCCGTTCGATCAGATGAATCGCAGCGTCAAAGTCACTGTCGAAGACACTGCCCGGAAAGACTCGGTCTGCGTTGCCTGTGCCATCGAACTTGAACTGGTTCACATGGTATTTGTCCACCATCTCGAGGCATATCTGCTCAAAGCGATTGAAGTATTTGGGCCCGGAGAGTGCATAACCGTCCTTCTGGATCTCGAAGCCGTGAGCTTTGCCATAGGCAATGCGTTCGTTCTTGTGTGCATAACCGCCCCACGGGGAAAGCCAAACTCCGATGCCGGCGTTGTACCTGGCGGCAGCCCCACCGGTCTTCGTAAACCCGTCTGGGAAGCCCGGGTTGAACCCCCACAGTGTATTGGGATCGTCCCATCCGTCATCGAAGAGGAAGGAGTCGAGCTTCACATGCCGCTCTTCCACAAGGTTCCGGCCGAACGCGTTGATGCGATCAATGGCCCCCGCTTCGTTAAAGCGGTTCTCGTATCCAAGGTCGAACCAGGAATTGTAGTGAAGAAATGGTTCATACGCTCGCGGCCGCTCATTCTCCAGATATGCCAGAAACGCACGTCGCATCTGCCCCGGTTGCGATGTTCCGATCACGGCTGAGTAGGTAATCGACTGACCGGCACGGAGTGGAAGGTCGCGGAACAGCGAAGCTCTGACCCACCCGCTATCGACGGTGCTGACGGACAGCGGATACTCCAACCCAAAGAACATATTGCTATCCACAATGGGCGAGCCCTTCACCGAGCCATCTACCTTTGCGCCGACATCGTCAAATTGAAGCAGGCGGACTTCGGCGATCGGCAGGTCTGTCTTGCCTGCAGAGATTCGCAGCAACTCTCGTACATAGTCGGTACCGGGTCGTACCGTCAGACACCACGCAAAGCTGGCCGATGGAGCGGTCGATGTGAACTGCCAGCAGGAATCTGTCGTCGCGACCTTGTCTCGCGTTCTTCGCAGCGCCAGATGTGGATCGACCACGGTCGTGGGGTCTGAAATCGGCGCGAGTTGCATGTCTGTAGACCGCAGCTCGGTCTTATCTTTCAGAACGACAACAAACCCTTCCTTCAAGTTGAGGTTGCGTCCCGAGATGCTGTCCGTCACGGTAAGACCGTCAAAGCGTCCATCGTGCAGGGAGACTCTGGCCCGCAAAGCGCCGGTATGGATCTCATACGTCTGGCTGGTCATAGCGGGAGCGGCCGCGACGGCCAGGAGCATGACGATAGTATGGCAAGCAAATCGGATCATAAGTGACACCTCGACTTGGATGTAATGACGTATAACTAATAAAACAAAATATATAGAAAGTTCTTTATACTCCGTTTTGCGATCCATCTCTACAAATGAAACATTGCAAGAGATGGTTGGAGTCAGGGAGGTTCCTTGGTTCAACTCTGTTCGTAGAGCTTCGAGGAGATAAGTATGTCGGGAGAGAACGCGCAGGACAAATTTATAGCCATGGTTTCGGCTCGAGCGAATGTGACGTTGCCCATCAGCGACTTTCACCCGCGCTGCATGTTGCACAACGCAGTGCATGAAGTACATCAACCCCGTTTTCCTGTCATCGATTATCACAACCATCTCGACGCACAGGATCCTGCGGAGGTGCTGAAGATTATGGATGCCTGCGACATCGAACATACCGTCAACATCACGATGAAAGTCGGTGACGAAGCTGTAGAGCAGATCGAGCGTTACCGGGCATTCGATGCCCGGCGTTTTTCCACGATTGGCTGGATGGACTGGAGCGGTGCCGACTCGCCAGATTTCTCGAGCTTTATGAAGCTGACTATGGAGAGACTCGACCGGCTCGTATCAAAGGGTATCGTCGGATTCAAGTTCTGGAAGGACCTCGGGCTGACGGTGCGTGATGCCAACGGGGAACTGATCCGCGTCGATGATGAGCGCCTGGCACCCATTTTTGACCGGCTTGGAAGTCTTGGCATCCCGGTGATGGTGCATATCGGCGATCCAGAGGCATTTTTCTTGCCCATCGACGCCACCAATGAGCGGTATGAAGAGCTTGCCGCTCATCCTGACTGGGGATTCTTCGGCGCGCAGTACGGAAAAGACGCCCTCCTACAGCAGCGGGATCGCGTCTTCAAGCGACACCCCACGACGACATTCGTCGGCGCGCACATTGCCGAGAATAGTGAAGACCTGCAGCGCGCTTCGGCCATGCTTGACGCTTGCCCCAATGTGCTTGTCGATATCAGCGCACGCGCCTCCGAACTTGGTCGGCAGCCATACTCCGCAAGGAAGTTCTTCCTACGCTATGCCGACCGTATTCTTTTTGGCGCTGACCTTGTGCCCGAAGTCGAAATGTATAGGCTCTACTATCGATTTTTGGAGACGGATGATGAATACTTTGAATATCCAACGCACGCCTCTCGCCAGGGTCGATGGGATATCTACGGCCTCGATTTGCCGGAGGATGTGTTGCGGAAGGTCTATCGCGAGAACGCTCTGAAACTTCTGCCGCAGCTTCGTTGAGAAGTCGCTGCCATCCTTTATGGGAGTCGAACGGAAGAGTACTGCACTGCTAGTTATCAGGGAAGAGCCGCCTATGACGCTTGAAGCAAGTTCCACGACTTTGGCGGCATCCAGCCGCCGTAGATACAACATCCTCTTGCTGTTCGTCGCCGGCCTTGGCGGCCTGCTCTACGGCGTGGATGTTGGCATCATCGGTGGTGCATTGCCCTATCTCGAAGCGACCTCGCACTTCGACGCTGCCAAGCTTTCGACGATTGTTGCCGCCGTGCTCCTTGGCAGCGTGATCTCGACGGTCTTTGCCGGCCTGCTTGCAGACTGGTTCGGGCGCAAGCCCATGATGATCATCAGTGGGCTCGTTTTCGTGATCAGCATCCCACTCATCGCGCTCTCGCGTGGGTATGAAGCTCTGCTCATCGGTCGCCTGTTGCAAGGCATCAGTGGAGGTTTTATCGGTGTGGTCGTGCCTCTCTACCTCGCTGAGTGTCTTGTCTCCAACACACGCGGAAAGGGTACCGGAATCTTTCAATGGTTACTTACGTTCGGCATTGTTGCAGCTGCGTTGATAGGCATGTACTACAGCTATCGCGTACAGGCTGTCGCTGCCAGCGGGAACGCCTCCGATCTTTTCAGAGTTCAGAATGATGCATGGCGACATATCTTCTGGGTGTCGCTGCCGCCGGGTGTGCTCTTCGCGTTTGGAAGTCTCTTCATTGCAGAGTCCCCACGCTGGCTCTTCCGCCGGGGCGATCGAGACGAGGCACTCGCCTCGCTGCTGCGCTCGAGGAGCACCGCGGCCGCATATCTCGAGCTTGCAGAGATGACGGCAGTTGCCACTCACCCGGACATGAGCCAGAAGAGCTCCGGCACCTTGTTCCAACGCAAGTATGTTGTGCCCTTTCTACTGGCCTGCGTCATCCTCGCCTGCAATACGGCGACGGGCATCAACTCCATCATTGGATACAACACCAGTATTCTGCTGCAGAGTGGGCTCTCCGATCTCGCGTCGCACTGGGGCTATGTGATCTTCACTGGGATCAACTTCCTGATGACGCTCGTCGGCATGATGCTCGTCGATCGCAAGGGCCGCCGCTTTTTGCTGGTTCTCGGCACCTCCGGTGTCATGCTCTCGCTGGTCGCCACGGCCACGCTCTTCCATCAGACGGAGCGAAACGATCTTGAGGTTGGCACTGCGGTACAAACGCTTGTCACGTCCTCCGATGAGCTCAAACTTTCCTTCCGCTGCCCAGGAGGCCGCAAAACTGCTTTCGGCCAGTGGATATAACGACGATGCTACCCTTGCGTCGCACGCATCGCTCGCCATCATCTATTCGTATGGGGGCTTTACGAGTGCAACAACCTACGTGCGATCGGACAATCCAGGTGCTGCGCCAATTCACATCACTCGTGGCGACAGCCTTCCTGCGAACGCCGTCAAGGCCTTCTTCCTGAACCCGTTTGCCGACCTTAACGCGGCGAGAACGGCTCCTCTGAAGATTGAGCGTGCTCGCATCGGACGCATTCCCTCGACCGGACACGGTTACCTTGTCGCGCTTACGTTGTTTGCGTTCGTGACCTTCTACGCAATGGGGCCAGGGGTCTGTGTGTGGCTGGCGCTCTCGGAACTGATGCCGACACGCATCCGCTCGGTCGGCATGAGCGTTGCGCTGGTCCTCAACCAACTTGTCTCGACGGCGTTAGCTGTGTTGGTCCTTCCCATCGTCAGCAAATATGGCTACACGCAGATGTTCTTGCTATTTGCTGGCTTCACTGTCGTATACCTCCTTACCGCAGCGTTCTTCCTGCCTGAGACGAAGGGTAAGACGCTTGAGGAGGTAGAGCAATACTTTGAAGGAAAGGCAAACATCCTGTGACCCACGCACTACACCGTCGCAAACGCTCAGTGACGAACGCCTCCGCAGCGTCCTGATGATTTTCTTAAGTCAGCGCAAGAAAAACTTCAGCAATAATCCAGAACACACAGGCGCGATGCGTCTGTATACAGGAAAGAGGGAACAGCGCGCGGCTTCTTGACATTGAAGGGGAACCGATGGTCGGTCATATCTTGGAGGAAGGATTGCGGGCCGAAGGCTGCGAAGTTGTCCTCGTAGGGACAGGTGGGGAAGGGTTTCCCTTGCTAGCGATCGAGCGTTCGACTTGATTCTCCAGGGGGGTGATGCTGCCGGGGCGCAACGGATTGGATGTAATATTTGGCTGGGTGCAGGAAATAGCATAGATACGCAGCACAGGAGGACCATAACAATGAGGACAGCAATTGCTGTATTTTGCGCACTCTTACTTGCCGCTGCAAGTTCATGGGGGCAGGAGATCCCGGTTAACGAAGAGTCCCAGCCTCTGGTGCTGGATCGTATCATTCCAATGCCGGAAGCCCTTGGTCGCATCGACCATATGGCGGTGGATACCTCGACAGGCAGGGTGTTCGCAGCGGTCTACGGCAACGATACCGTCGCGGTGCTGGATGTCCACAGAGGGCGACAGATCTATACGATTCATGACGGGCTGAATGAGCCGCAAGGGGTAGCGTACCTGCCCGATCTGAATCGCATCATTGTCTCCAATAGCGGGGATGGATCCTGTTCGATCTTCGACGGGACGACATACAAGTTGATTAGCTCAGTCAAGTTCCCAGATGATGCGGACCAGCTTCGCTATGACCCCATGGAGAAGCGGGTGTATGTGGGATACGGCGATGGCGCGCTGGGAATGATCGATGCCACAAACAACAAGCGAATACCAGGAGACTTCCAATTAGGTGTTCATCCGGAATCCTTCCAGCTGGAGCACTCGGGAGAAAAGGTGTTTGTGAACCTGGCTGCAGCCAGTGAAGTTGCGGTAATTGACAGAAAAACTCACGCGATCGAGAAGTGGAAAACTGCAACTTGCTGGAACGAACTTTCCGATGGCGCTTGACGAACAGCACCGTCGACTCTTTGTTGCAGCGCGAAGGCCCGCGAGCCTGGTGGTTCTAGACATGGATTCAGGCAAGGAGATCGCCCTTCTTCCGGGTGCCGCAGACACGGACGACATGTGGTTTGACGCCACCCGGAAGCGCATTTACGTCCCCAGCGGCGAGGGCTTCATCTTTGTCTACCAGGAGATCGACGCGGATCATTATCAACGCATCGCGAAGATTCCCAGCGCAATCGGTGCCCGCACGAGCGCGTACTACGGTCAGGTCGGCAAACACAACAGCCTCTATGTCGCAGTGCCCGCACGCGCCAACCGGGGTGCTGAGCTATGGGTATATGAGACTCGGGACTGATGCTGAACTGGCATTACCATCTTTTTCAAGTGGGGAACTCGGCCTGATATTTCCAGTACGAGCGGAACGCGATGAACCGCGAGGTCAACTCGCGCTGCTGGCCGCGCAGGATCTTCTTCAGCGTCTTTGACAGCTTATCGTAACGAAGCCGCCGAAAGGCCCCTCGAAATATGCGAACACAAGTTCATGCGCCTCCAGAAACGCCTGCTGCGTCGCACACGGTAATACCCGGTGGAAGGCCGCTCCGCGGGCCATCGAACGCATCGCGAAGACCTGCAACTTGACCCGTTCGCCATCGAGATCGGCGTACGCCTTATATCAATCGACCTGCGCCAAGCGCACGCCATACGGTGACGAACAAAATGTTATCCGAGACAGATGGACGGGAGGTATCGTCTATATGCAGCTGGAGGAGAAGTTCGTACTGGTATTGACGCCAGCGAGCGGGTTTCAAGCTGCATGCGTTGGTGTTCAGTCGCGTTTCGGGGTGAGTGTGCGAGGTGGCAGCCGGAGCTCCGCGGAGGAGCTCCGGCCGGTGTTGGGAGAGGAAGCGGCTGGGTTAGCGCTTGGGTCCGAAGAAGGCGATGAGGGCGAACTCCACCGTTGACTGTCCCTTGACCGGGGATGACGTGCCCTTGTTGAAGTAGGGGTCGCTGGAACCGTCACGACGGTATTCGATGCGAGCTACGAGGCCCTTGGGGACCTTGTACTCGCCGGTGACGGTGAATTCGTTGAGGTTGCGGCGGCCGCCGGTACCGATGGAGCCGCCAGAGCCGGACTTGTCGGCAAGGTACTCATAGCGGCCAGCAAGGGCGAACTTATCGGTGATCTGCTCGCGGGCGGCACCGGCGATGCCTTGCAGGTGATCGAGGCCGCTGGTGGTGTAGACCGCGGGTGAGACCAGTGTGGCGTTGCGGTTCTGGAGATAGTCGTAGTTGATGTAGGCGCTGAACTTAGCGCTGGGGGTAAGGGTGAGGGTGGTGTCGATGAGGTTACGGAAGCCCTTGTTGGTGCCGGTGTTTTCTGGGCCGGTGTAGTAGTCGCCGGCCCAGACGAACTTGGGCTTGGTGTAGACGCCGGTGATGCCGACGGTCTTGCCGCTATTGGTGTCGCTGAAGTTGTTCCAGCCGTTGACGATCTGCACGCCGCCGGTGAAGGCTTTGGTGAGGGGCATCGAGGTGCGTAGGCCGACGTGGTAGTAGGGGGTGGCGAGGGTGAAGAGGAGGGAACGGGAGTAGTTCCAGTTGTCCTTGGCCTCGATCACCTCGGCACCGGCGGAGGTTACGAACTCGCCGAAGTCACCCTCGAAGCCTTTGGCCTTGACTGGCTTCCAGCTCACGTAGGCCTGCTCGAGGTGCTTGAAGCTGGGTTCAGTGGCGAGGATCTCATCGAAGGCCTTGCCCAAGCCGAGGTCGACACGAAAGCCAACGGGGTCGGGGTCGTGCGACATGGAAATCTTCGCCATGCTGAGGCTGAAGGCATTGGCGTCGAAGTCGAAGTTGCGCAGTTGATTGCCGTTGGAACTGGTGGCGGGATGGTTAGCGTTGAAACTGTAATAACCGTCGACTAGGCCGCTGAAGTCAATAGGCCCGACGCTCCATGTGGGTGGCGCGGCTGGTGCGTGAGTGGCGGCGGGAGCGGGAGCTTGAGCGCGGGCGGATGGGATGAAGGTAGATGCAGAGCAACCAATCATTAGACCGAGAGCAGCCTTCGAGATGAGGCGCGGAGAGTAAGGGGTAAACGTCATTTGGCAGTTCTTTCAAGTTTATCAGCGAGTAGTGCACGAGCTCAGACAGACCTCCCATTCCCAGATCAAGCGATGGGTTGGAGGCCAGCGTTTGAGCGCAGAGAAATCGAGTAAGACTGATGTGTAGTTGTTTTCTATCAAGCGGGACATGAGGGACTTATGAGGATTCGAAGAAGTTCGAATATTTCGCTTGGGAAATTTGCGGCAATGATGATCCGGAGCAGGAGGACGGAGGAACTCAGGTGTGCGCGCTCGCGTGAGAGCGAGGTGATAACAAGAGCCGGGAAGAGCGGAGGGTTAGCGGGAGTTGGTTAGACGCGCTGCTTCCGCCACCGAGAGAGCGTGCTCTCGGCCTTGCGGCGAGGGGATTTCTGGAGGATTGTCGTCACCGAAGTTGGGTTCGTGTGCGATGAAGTCGAGCAGGTCGCCGCGCGGAGGGCGAGAGGCGTGAGCACGGTGGTGAGTAGGACAGCCTGCAGGAACATGACGAGGAAGCCGCAGACCAGGATCCAGGTGAAGTTGATGCCGATCTTGTTCTGGCCAACCTGCGCGGCGGAGACGGTCAAGGCGGTCCGTGAGGCGGAGGAAGTTGCGCTGAGAGAGCGCCGCGCGGCTGAAGTCTCCGGAGCACGCCTTCAGACAGGCGATCGCGGAGAATCCAGAGACGAGTAGTTCAAGAAGAAGTGGCCTGGTGTTCATTCTTGCCTCCATACATTGACTGACTGGAATTCTCCGGAAGGTGGAGAGCCCAATTTGTAGTGCTAGCAGAAGATCTCCCGGTGACAAAATGCCTGGAAGTAGCGAAATGCCATCGTTCTGCATCATCGCGGCGTTCCGGGCCGGGCGAAGGTTGAGTTCGTCAGCGTTGATCAAAAAGCCCCTTGTGGCGAGACAGCACTTTCTCCCGTGGAGAACTCAGGTGCAAAGACTGGTTGATTGCTGATGGATATAGGAACGCAAAAATCTCATCATGAACCCCTAAAGAAATGTGTGGGTAGAAACATTATTCTGGGGGGCAGGGAAAGATCGGAGGTCGCGCGCAAAAGAATTGTAGTGAAACAGAGTATTGTGTCTTCTTTTAAGACATATGGAAATTTTTGTTCTTTCTCCCCGCCTATGCGGGGATACTCCTGGACGAACTGACATCTGAAGAGAAACTTTGCGCCGGTTGAGGTTTCCTATTGAACCAGCGGAACAAGACGAATTCGAGAGAGGCTAAACTCCTCTACGAATTTGCGATGCAGATCTCCCAACTCGGCTTGCACCAGGAGCCCCGTCCGCAACTGGCGTCTCTGCTGCTTGCGATTTTTGGAGTCGAGTCAATTGCGATCTTCGACGCAGACCTCGACGGACGAGCCCGAAATAGGCTTCACGCGGCGGGTGCTGCGGATAGACGCGCATGATGTTGGGATGATCCATGCGGGCTCCGATCTCTTCCTCGCGTTTGAAACGATCGAAGAGCATGAGATCCTCCTCGATCACCGGGTTTGGAACCTTGATGGCCACGGTGCGTCCATCGGTGAGGTCGGTGGCGCGGAAGACGGAGACCATCCCGGTCGCGGAGACCAGCGCGTCGATGCGATAGTGACCCGGTTCCTGTCCGGCCTGGATGTCGGCAAGAGGCGTCATTGAGGTAGCTTCTCCAAACTCCCGCAGGGCAGAAGCAGTCGCGGGGCGATAGTGGCAGCCCTTGTGCAGTCGGACTCTACCAACCTCTCAGTCCTGTCCCTTGGCTTGACGAACCATCTCGACCAGCATCTTACGTGTCTCTTGCGCGTTCTTTACTTCGGAGAGGAAGTTGACGCGAGCTCCCTTCATCCCTTCGNNTGCGAGTGAACCTTCGCCAGCAGGATCATCGAATTCACGTGATCCGCGTTCATATGAGCGAGGATACCGGGCGCGGCGTCGGCCAGCGGATCGGGTGCAGCATGGATATATTCCGTCTCGTCCACCCATCCCATCACGCCGAAGCCACCGACGTAGTACAGGTCGATTGGCTCAAGGCGAAAGAAGCTGAAGTCGGTGAAGTCGACCCAGTACCGGCTATTTTCATGGCGAGCGAGGTAGACCTGTCGAGCGGAATCGCGGTCGTTCTCAGGCACCGGCTTGGCGCGACCGATCAATGTAACCCGCGCTGCTCCCAGCGGATCGCCATCGGCCGCGGCCTGCATGACGAAGAGGCTGCAGCGTGGATCCTCCTTGAGGTTCTGGGTATGCATCGCCATATTGCTGATCAGAAAAAGCGGATGCCCTGCGGCGTCTAGCGCGAAGGGCATCAGCGAGCCAAATGGAAATCCCGGATGTCTGCGCGAAACAGTAGACAACGTAGCCACCGTGGCGAGTGAGATCAGCGTTCGCGCACGCTCGGCGTGGCTTGGCTCTGGCAGTTGCGGCGCGGCTGGTCCACTCGATGCATGCTGACGTGGAGCCGTAGTTTGGTTCGACATAATCTCCCTCACCTTCATCCCCATCCTACCGGGTGTGGATCACGCGCATAGCCCACAATGAATTGGATGCCCGATTCTCAAACGATGTCGGTTCCTTGATCTCCTTGATCTATGCAGGGTATTTCCCTGGCCAGAGGAGGAAGTCGATCAGCATACCTGCCATCTAATATCGTTATCGGGCCAAGGAGTGGGTGATTTCATGATGGTTGTTGCCAGCAATTCTCCCCTGCATAAATCTCTTGTTCTCAAAAAAAACGAACTACAAGCCACGACACCTCCTCGGTGCGTTGCTCCTGCTAACCATGGCGCGACTCGCCCCGGCGCAGCGCCAAACGACCGTGGAACCTCCTGAACATGGACCTTACAACGGCATCTTTCTTGCCGATGGCCTGGGCCTGCGTGTTCCGTTGGCGAACGTTCATGACTCTGTTCTACTCGCCGATTCTCCGTGGTCGATCTATTGCTGGATTCGACCCTCCGAGGAGGTAAAGGGACAGGGGCTCATCGCTGGCCTGGGCAACGTCTCAGAAGAGTACGCACGCTTCCTCTCCGTCAGCCCGGACAATATCTCCCTCTGAATAGGACCTGGTAACGAACTTAGTGGAACTGCACTCGTGCATCCGAACCAATGGCAACTGATCGCCGCGACGTTTGACGGGTCCCACTTTCATATCTACAGCAATGCAGAGAACATTGCGAACGGGTCCCTCACGCTGGGCAGCGTAGATCCTCTCTTGCAGATGGCGCCGGTAACCGAGGAGGCGTCACACGGCAGCCTTGTCCTTGAGCACGTCAATGCCGTCCAGATCTACCGAGCCGGAGTCGGGATCCTGAAGTGTGGCGACTGTTCGCATGAGGGACTATTTGCCGGCGCCGTTGGGGCCCAGCAGACCGAACATCTCGTTGCCGATGGTGAGAGAAAGGTTCTTCAGTGCCTTGACGCCATTAGGGCAGGTCTTCGATAGACCGGAGATGGTGAGTGCTACGTTCGTTACCCTCCATTGTGGGTGGTGCTGGATTTGTATAGTTGCCGGAATATATCACGGAGTTTGTAGCAATACGTCAATAAATGGTGATGGGTTCCGTAGTTGGGTTGCGTCGAATAAAAACTATGATCCTGCGGGCTGCTAGCTTCCACTTGGCGGAGACCTGCATCATCCTGTTATGTAAGATCACGGAAAACGATAGAGGGTCGCGCGCTCAATGTGGTCGGCTCTTTGATCGAATCGCCAGTACTGGCCCTGATCGTTCTCATCGCCATTCAAGCGGCGGCCCGCTACAAATTGACCATCCGCATAACTTCCATCGTCAATAGCTGCGAGGCCAACATGCAAATCTCCGGGAGTCCGTGCACGGAAGCTAACGCGAAAGCCTCTGCCCGCCCCGATGAATGTATCCTTCTCCGTCGCTACAATCAGTCCATAGCCGCGCTCTGCGCTGTGTCCAAAGATTTCATCCAGACTGACGTCAACGGTATATCCATTCATTTCGAATTCGACGGACGGATGGTTCGCATCCAGATGAAAGCCATGGATCATGCCGGCCTTTGTCGTCTCCATCAGCAGCGGGGAAAGCTCATTCAGCGTCTGGTATGCCTCGCTGAGCTCGTTATCCGGATCGCCCTTTGCTGCCGGTCCACCGGGCACCCAGCTATCGATGCCAAACGGAGAGATTCCCAGCGCGTGGTCTTCGCCAATTGCATAGAATGCGCCTGATGCTCCTGCCGGTCCGTCATTCGTTTCCGGAATGAAGAGGGGATTGCCGGCACGATGATAGCGCTCGGCCCAGCCCGAAAAATCGGATGCGTAAAGGTCAGGTGAGTAGACGTCGATCACTGTACCGGCGGCACGCCAAATATCAACGACGCGCGGTTGCGGACCGCCACTTGGGTAATTCCCCGGCCGTGCGTCCGCACCGCCAAGCCATGTGTTCACATACATCGGCAACGGGTAAACAGCCTTGCCGGCCGCCGCTACACCCTTTACAAACTGGGCATACTGCCATGCCATGAAGATCTCATCCGCGCGCGAAGACGGCCCGAACACCTGCTCCCAGCTGCCTGTAGTTCGAGCACCGTTTTGCTCCCACAATGTACGTAGCTCGGGATACAAGGTCTGCCTATGGCTGACCATGTAGCTCGTCAGTTGTGTGGGAACAGAATCCGCAAACAGCTTCTCTGNNTTCGCCGTCTATCTTGCGGATATGACTCATCAGTGTCGCGAACGCATGGGCATCGGCTGCTTCGGTTGCGCCGCCAGACGGACTCAGAATATTTGTCTCGTTCCCATCGATCATGACGCGTGGAAACCGCTTGGTATCGCGCTTGACCCAGTCCGGCGGATAGCTCGACATCCCATTCTTGTAGGAAGCAAGCCAAAGAAAAACGATGTGCAGGTGATGCTCACGCGCCTGTGCGATCAGGCCGTCGACGAGGGCAAAGTTATACGTGCCTTCGGTGGGTTCAATCAACTCCCAGGAGACTGGGGTCAGCACGGTGTTGAGATGCATTGCGGCCAGTTGCGGCCAAATCGGCTTCATGTATTCGAGGCTGGATGAACTGGAGTTGTGTAACTCTCCCGCCAGCATGAGAAATGGTTTTGCGTCGACGATCAACTCTGTTACATCGCCCCGATTCTCAAGGTGTGGAGCGCCATCCATCGCCTGTGCCCGTGCCTGATTCATTTGAAACGGCGACATGAACCAGAACAATCCCATGAGACAAACGAGAGCCAGAAGCTTCGGTCGAGCGAATCCCAACGTGAGCATTAGCTCAATCCTTGTTGGCGGTGTCGGGACTTGCACGATCAACCTGTGATGTGATGCGTTGTGCAAACTCGTGCTTTCGCACGGCGCGTTTTTGTAAGGTCGTTGGGAGGTGGGCATATTGACTCCAATCAAACTGCTTTATTCTTGGGTGGCAGCGATAACTGAATGCTGCGGACGCATCATTGTAGAGGCGTGACCTAACGTTCTGGAACGGGAACACAGGATTGTGTCGAAGAAAAGGTGTCGCTCGGATTCGACCCATCCTGGGTTGAACGCTGGTCCAACGCCGATCCACACGTCTTGATGCGGAGCAGGGAATTGGACCCAATGCGTCACAGCGCTCGCGCGTCAATCTGCGCAGAAGTTCCCTAACGATGAATGCTTGTAGGAACTGAGGATTCTATTGATTTCTTTCGCGGACAATGTCGAGGAAGAGTTGGTGGACGCGCGTATCGTCTGTGAGTTCGGGGTGGAAGGTGGCGGCTAGCAGGCGGCCCTGACGGATGAGTGTTGGGGAGCCGTCGCGGGTGGCCAGGGTTTCGATGGCGGGACCGACGCGGGTGATGCGGGGGGCTCGGATGAAGACCATCTCCAGTGGACCACCGGGGAGGGTGGTGTCGGCGGTGATGATGGCGGAGTCGTTCTGTCGGCCGTAGGCGTTACGCTCTACCGCGATGTCGAGGACTCCGAAGGAGGCTTGCGGTGGGTTAGTGACTTCCTTGGCTAAGAGGATGCAGCCAGCGCAGGTGCCGAAGACCGGCTTGGTGTGGACGAAGGTGTTGAGGGTGTCGTAGAAGCCTTCGCGCTCGAGGTGCTTGAGGAAGGTGGTGGATTCGCCGCCGGGAATGACGAGGGCGTCGAGGGCGGCAAGCTCATCGGGCCTGCGGACAAGGGTGGCGATGGCGCCGAGTTCGGCGAGGCGGCGAGCGTGGACTTCGAAGGCACCCTGAAGGGCGAGGACACCGATGGTCGGGATATGGGCCACTCGATCATCTTAGTGCATTGCGTGGTGGAGACTGGAGGCTCGCTCGCGGGTGATAATGCTCGGATGGATATCAAGGGCAAAGCTGCGGTGTATCCGAGTCTGGTAGATCGCGTGGTGGTTGTGACAGGCGGTGCGAGTGGGATTGGAGAAGCTGTTGTAGAGGCGTTTGTGCGGCAGCAGGCTCGCGTGGTGTTCCTGGATATTCAGGATGCTGCTGCGGAGAGTTTGGCTGCGAGGCTGGGAGATGAGGGGCTTCGAGCGCCGACGTATTGCCGATGCGACTTGACGGATATTGCGGCGTTGCAGACGACAGTGCAGGAGATTGTGCGGCGGTTTGGTTCGGTGGATGTGCTGGTGAATAATGCTGGAGATGATACGCGGCATTCGGTGGAGTCGGTTACGCCGGAGTCGTGGGATCGGACGATGGCTATCAACCTGAAGCAACAGTTCTTCATGGTGCAAGCTGTTGCTCCGGCGATGCGTGCTGCGAGGCGAGGGTCGATCATCAACATGGGGTCGATTGCGTGGGTGATTCCTTCGACNNACGCTGGCGCATGAGTTTGGTGGCGAGGATGTGCGGGTGAACTGCGTGATGCCTGGAGCGATCGTGACGGAGCGGCAGAAGCGGCTTTGGTTCACCGAGGAGTACAAAGCGGAGGTGCTGTCGAACCAGGCGCTGAAGCGGATGATCCTGCCCGAGGAGGTGGCGAGGCTGGTGTTGTTTCTTGCAGCCGACGATAGCTCTGCTATTACCAGCCAGAGCTACGTGGTGGATGGGGG
Source organism: Granulicella sp. UBA5172 (assembly GCA_002413385.1). Lineage (GTDB taxonomy): Bacteria > Acidobacteriota > Terriglobia > Terriglobales > Acidobacteriaceae > Granulicella. The sequence continues at coordinate 1,166 of DHWW01000322.1, read as the reverse complement.
CTGGGTGTAGTGCGCCGCCCGCGCTGCGAGCACTTACCAGCCGCGGTTCTGCATCATGTCGGCTTCGGCTATGGTTCCGACGGCCAGGCCCTTCATGGCACCGAGGCAGTCTTCGGAGGCTTCGGCTACGATGGCGGGATTGTCGAAGTGGGTGGCTGCGCGGACGATGGCTTTGGCGCGGGATTCGGCTTCGGCGCGCTCGAGACGATTTCGAATCTTGCCGATCAACTCAGCATCCACCTTGTTGCCGAAATCGGACGCACGGATTGGCTCTTCGAGATGCCAATCACCGGGCTGATAAACGTCGCCCTCCTGATACAAACTCACGTCGAGGCGGATGTTGCCTTCCTTCATGAAGATTCCGGAGCCGACGAAGACGGNNGCGCGGAGGTTCTTGGCGGCGGCGTAGAGTTCCTGCTCGGAGAGGACGGTGAGGGCCTTGATCTCGGAGGTGATCTGGCGCATGTGGCGGACGGCGTGGACGACGTCCCCGGTGCCGGGCTCGCCCTTGGTGCGGATGAGGGCTGCTCCTTCGGCGATGCGGCGGAGGGCTTCGCCGAGGTCTTTCGCGCCACAGACGAATGGGGTCTTGAAGGCGTGCTTGTCGATGTGGTGGAGTTCGTCGGCGGGGGTGAGGACTTCGGACTCGTCGATGAAGTCTACAGAGAGGGTTTCGAGGACCTGGGCTTCGACGAAGTGGCCGATGCGGACCTTGGCCATGACGGGGATGCTGACGGCTTTTTGGATGGCCTTGATCATGCCGGGGTGGGACATGCGGGCGACTCCGCCCTGGGCGCGGATCATGGCGGGAACGCGTTCGAGGGCCATGACGGCGACGGCACCGGACTGCTCGGCGATGATGGCCTGATCGACGTCCATGACGTCCATGATGACGCCACCTTTGAGCATCTC
>DHWW01000322.1:0-207 GCA_002413385.1 Granulicella sp. UBA5172 | reverse complement strand
TTGAGCATCTCGGCGAGGCCGGTCTTGAGGCGCAGGCTGGTGGAGTTGTTGTGTGAGCCGTTTCCGTTGAGTGCCATGATGTGCTCCTTGGTGGCACGGTGTTCGGAGCCGTGCCTCGACTAGTCGAGTTTAGCAGTTTAGCGAGCGGAGCAAGGCGGTCAGGAGTGCAGCGCCGGGGAGGATTGTGGCGGGATGGAGGTTGCGGGG
>DHWW01000328.1 GCA_002413385.1 Granulicella sp. UBA5172 | reverse complement strand
GAGGCCATCGCCCTCGCCAACGACACCCCCTTCGGCCTCTCCGCCAGCGTCTGGACCACCGACACAGCCGAGCAGAATCGCCTCGCCGCCGAGCTCCAGTGCGGTGGCGTCTTCTTCAACGCAGCCGTCGCCAGCGACCCCCGCCTCCCCTTCGGAGGGATCAAGCGCTCCGGCTACGGCCGCGAGCTCTCCACTGCCGGCATGCGTGAATTCCTCAACGCCAAAACCGTTGTGATTGGTGGCCCCGCGATCACCGCGCAGCCGTCCCTCTTCGATCAACCCAAGACCGAAGTACGCTCCGACAAACCCAGCGAGTTCCTCCAGATCGCCGACCAGTTGCGCAGATTCGAACCCCGCAGGCCAGATTCCCGCCAACCCGAACCACGCCAACCCGAGCCACGCAAAGACGAACTGCCCACGCGCCGGGACACTTTCGAGCCACGCAAGGACACCTCCGAGCCACGCAAGGACACNNCGCGGCTCCATCCTCGGCCTACGCTAGCAGGCCACCCCATGCCGCGGAGCAAGGTACGCCGCGCTTCCCCTGTACCATAGTCGCGTGAAGACCCTCCGCGCCAATCTCGCCGATGGCAGCCACGTTGACATCACCATCCCCGTCGAAACCTGGATGCTCAACGCAAGCCACACCTTCACCATCGACACGCCCACCGCCGCCACCTCGGTCGTACTCGACCCCAACCACTCGATCCCCCTGATCGACCGCGCCCACACCACGCTCAGCATCGGCTCTTCCAACTAGCCGCCGCTATTGCGCTGCCTTGGGAGCATGCAGCGATTCAAGAACACACTGATACAGCCTGTTCCGTCGCTCGAACCGCCCACTCGCCCGGGTCACGTAGCGCACCACCAGGTCGACTCCCGTCGCGCTGGGCCGCAGATTCACATCCGGCCCCGCGGAAAACTGGCTCAGCCCATGCCGTTGCGACACCTTCCTCCACTCAGCCTCAGCCTCCGTCGCGTCCTTCTCCGTCTCTGCTGCAACCGTCTTCCGCACCCGTTCCATCGTCGCTGCAGGATCCTCCGCCGCTGGCACGGACACCGTGATCTCATCCCACATCCACTGTCCTGTCGTCGAAAAGTTGAAGTACTGCCCGTTGATCGCGTACTTGTTATTGAAGGCCACACGCCGCCCCGTCGGATGCCCCGTCGCCGTCCAGTTGCCCGTCTCCAGCAACGTCGTGCGGAACACTCCGATGTCCACCACATCGCCCGCTACACCGTTGATCTCCACCGCATCGCCGACACCAATCCCACTGCGACCCATCAGGATGAACCACCCTACAAACGCCAGGATAAAGTCCTGCAGCGCCACCGTGAGTCCAGCCGTCACCAGTCCCAAAACAGTCGACAACTGGTTCGGCGGTCCAAACACCACCAGCAGCACCGCAATCAACGCCCCCACCTGCACCACGAGTCGCACAATCCAGCTCAGCGTCCGCATCCGCCGCTGGTCCAGAGACTCATGCCCCGCCAGCCGCCTCGCCCCTGCACCCAGAAAAATTGCGACCAGCAAGATCAGGGCGATCATCATGAACTGCAGCAGAATCAGGTGCGCCATAATTTTGTGCTGCAACTCCAACTGCGCCCCCCACTTTCCATACACGTCTGCGAGCTGCCCTTCGATTTCGATCCGGCCGTCATACAAACTCTTCAGTTCTTGTTCCAGGCTCATCCGTTTCAGCCCGGCCACCTTGTCTGCCACCGCCGAATTGCCTGCGCCATGGCTCGCAGCAGCACTCACGCCCATCCGGTTATGTTCTGCAGTCAGCGCCGCCGCAGCGCGCTCTGCCGAAGCCTTCGCCTCCAGCAGCAGCGCATACCGCTGTCGTTGGCGACTCCACCCACCCATCAGCCCCGCCAGCGTCCGATATCGCTGTACCGAAATCGCCGTCACCTCGCCCACGCCGGTCATGCCCGCCGTCGCGTCGAACGTCTTCATCCCCGCCTCGCGCGCCGCCAATTCCTGCTGAATCGCGTCCCGCTTGTCCCCTGACTCCCTCGCCAAATCTCCCTTGGCATCATTCAACTGGTCCTGGTCCAGCCCCAACTGTGCCTGCACAACCTGCTCGTCATCACTACCCTTGACCGCACTTTTCAACGCCGCCTGGTCCGATTTCACCACGCCTGCCATCCGCGTCACTTTCGCCTGCAGGGCCAACGCGGCTCCCGTCAGCGTCCGTTGCTCCAGACTCCCCTGCCGCAGTGCCGTCGCAAACGCCTGGTCTACCTCTTGATCCGCCAACCGCTCCGCCTGGCGAGCATACTCCCGCTCCTCCTGCGTCACCGCCAGTGCTGCAAGTTCCTGCGCTGTCTTCCATGGAGTCTCGTCCACCAGCGTCTTCTGCTGGTCCGTCACCGCACCCTTGCGGCTCGCCTGCTTCAGAAACGGCAGATTCCCCATCACAGCGTTGGTCCGCCATGCCAATACGGAGCCGATCGCCAGCACCCCAACCAGCAACGCAATGGACACGATCGCCAACCGCCCGAAGAACGGTGTCTGTCTCTTACCCGGTTGCTCTGTCGTCCGCTCGAATCGTGGCTCCATCATCCCTCCATCTTCGCACCCACACACCGGTTAAAAGCAAGAGGTGTGACCTTATGGTCACACCTCCTGGCTTCAATCTTCCACTTTGGACGTTAGAAGTTGAACGATGCCTGCAGCGAAATCCTGCGCAGCGCGCTGTTGGTTGTAAAGGGGCCGCCAGATACCTGCGTTGACTGCCCAAATGCCTGCGAACTCAACACGGCGATCGGTGGAGCAAGATCCTCATTGTTGAACAGGTTCTGCACCTGGAGACCCATCGCGAGGTTGTACTTGCGCCCCGTGCTGCCGCCGCCGCCGCCGAATCCGAACGCCCCGCCATGGTGCTCTCCGCCATGCCCATGATCGCCGCCCGGTCCGCCAGGTCCGCCACCACCAGGATTCACCGGCTTCGTCGACGCGCCAAAGCCAAACGTCTTCGTCAATCGAAAGTTGAACGTGAACAGCGCTGGCCCCGTGCATGTATTGATCGGTGCAATCGGAGCACCCACCGACTGATATCCAGGCTCCGCAAACGTTCCACAACCGGCGATCGTCTTCACGTATTGCGCATTCGCCTGCGTCGCCAGACTCTTATCCACCACGTACGGGCGGTCGTTGTAGATGCTGTCATTGTTGTTATCGCTTCCCGTCGTCACATTGAACGGCCTGCCGCTCTGCCCGATCAGGAACGGGCTGAACTGAATAAACTTCGGCAACGTAATCGATCCACCGAGGAACAACCGCTGCCGCACATCGAAGCTCGTACGCCCATAGTCCGCATGCAGGTTATACGGTGTGCTCACAAACGAACCCGCACCCGACGTGTCTCCATGCACCGAGTTGAGAGCATAGTACCCAAACAGCGACACACTCTTCGATGTCTGTACATGGCCATTGATCGTCAACTGGTTCTGCTTGAACACGCCCTCAGTGAAGTACTGGTAGTCCTTCCCGTTGGGGGAACTCTGCGTCGCCACATCGTAGCCCACATTCTCCGTCGCCAGTTGATGCGCTCCCTGCGAGTGAATGAAGTTGAACGACAGGGTCCCGAATCTCCCCACCTGCTCGTCCGCACCCACCGCCGCCTGCGTTGTATACGGCGTTCGCAACCCCGCCCCGGTTGAGTAAACCGTCGCCGCATTCACCGTCGCACTCGCCGTACATGCCGCCACCTCCGTCGCCGATCCCGCATCAAACGTATTCGGCGAGCAGGCCGTCGGAACCTGATCCACCGTGAACACGGTCTGGTTCAAACCGTTCTTCTGCTCGATCGTCATGATATTGGACTGTCCAAACCGGTCATAGAACATCCCGAACCCTGCACGCAAAACCGTCTTCGGCGCTCCCTTTCCACTGAACAACCCGTACGATAGCGATGCCCGCGGCGCGAAGTCATGATGATCGTTCAAATGATTTTGTGTCTCGTAGCGAATGCCGTAACTCAACGTAAAATTCGGCTTCACCTTCCAATCGCTCTCCGCATACAGACCAAGATCCGCAAACGTAAACGCGATCTTCGGAACATTGACCTGCGTCAGCGAAAACTGGCTCGGCACACCGCTCTGATAGCTGTGATCCGCCACCGTGCTCGTCGCCAGCGTCACCGGATCCTGCACAATGCATGTCCCCTGCGTTGGCTTGCTGATGCAGTTCGACGGCGTCAGCACACTCGTATACGTGAACGCCCCATTCGTATTCGCCTGCGAGTTCTCCGCCTCGCGCGTCATTCGCAGACGCCCCCCGAACCGCACGAAATTCTTCTTCAATTGCAGCGAAGTATAGTTCTGCACCTCAATGCGATCCTGGTGGTCCGTCGTGCTCTGTCCCGAGTAGCCGCCACTCGTGAAGTCGCCGCCGATCGATACTGTCGGCGTCGCAGTCAGCGGCGTCGTCGACGTCCGCTCACGCCCGTACTCGAAGCGAGTCTCGTTGATCAGCCGCGAACTGAAGTTCTCCGAGTCGCTCATCTGCAACTCTGCTTCATCAGTGCTGTTCGCATAGGCCGCCGACGGCAGAGTAAAGTTGCCAATCCCCTGATTATTCCTGCTGTTCCGCACATATTGAAACCGCGTCGTCAACACATTCTTCTCGCCCAGCGCCACATCCACACGTGGCGAGATATTAAAACGAGTCTGCGGCGTGCTGGTCGCAATCTGCGCTATCGTCGATACGCAAGCCGCACCACTGCTCGACGTCGCCGCTCCAGCCGGACACAGCGTTGTCGAGCCGGCTACCGCATACAGCGTCGCATTGGTGAACGCATCGTCCTGAATCGCACGATACGATCCTCCCACGGAATACGACGCAATCGAACTCAACGGTCCAGTCACACTCCCGAACGAAAAAATCGTGTGATACGGCGGAACATTGACGCCCTTCTCAAATGAAGTCTGCGTATTGAACTGCGACGTATTGCCGTTGATCTGGAAGTAGCCATGCAGCTTGTCCGTACCCGGCTTCGTAAATACCTCGATACGCCCATAGCCCAGCTTGTCGTACTCTGCCGAAAATGGATTCTGATTAATCCGTATCTCGCGAATCGACGACTTCGGCGGCAGCTCCCCCCCCGTAAATCCGTCAACATAAATCTGCCCGCCATTCGGCCCCGCTGATGGCCCCGCCAGCGCGCTCAACTCGCTCGATAGCTCATCCGGATCATCCGAGAGAGCATCCAGGTCTTTCCCGGTCAGCACAGTCGAACTCTGGTTCGAGTCTGGATCCACGCTCAACTGCACCGTGTTCGCCTCCACCGTCACCACCTGCGACTGCATCCCGATCTGCAGCTTCGCATCGAGCGTCGTACTCACCACCGCTGGAATCTTCATACCGATCGCCGAGTACGATGCAAACCCAGGCATCGTCACCAGCACCGTATACGTGCCTGCGGGCACCACCAGGCTGTACGTTCCATCCGCGCCAGTCTTCGTCGAAACGCCCTGCCCCATCTTCGGCGTAAGCGTTACGGTCGCCCCCGGAATCAGGGCACCGTCGGGATCCGCGATCGTCCCATGCACTCGCGTTGCATTCACCTGGGCTGGCCGGGCTCCCGTAGCACCACCCGACTGCGCAGCTGTCCCATCCACTGCCTGCCCCAGTACCGAGCCCGCAAGCAACAAGCTCATCGTTGCTGCACCCAACCATCGAAACATCATCCTCTTGCGCAAAATCTTAACCGACATCCTCGCTCCTGAACTCTTCAATTGATCCATTCCTCAAGTCGCCTGATCTTGCGACACTTCGTTACCGGCTATTCCAGTGCTTCTCAGCGGGCTTGCACTCGCGCAACCCGAATATCCTTGGCCTGCGCCTCACTGCCCTTGCGACAGTGCCTATTGTGGAGTCGCCGCATGCTGCGGACCAGAGTCCGAAGCAGCGCCGCCTCCCTCCGACGGTGCATCACCGCCAACGCTCCACGGCGTCAGGGTCATCGACTGGCCGCTCGGCGATGCTGTCAAAATTGCCTCCACTCCAGCCAGCAGCGTCACCGCTGTCGACCTCTCCGAGGTCTCCGTCGGCGACGTAGCCACGATCATCACCGCGTCCCCCGCCTTCAATCCGCCCAGCGTCTCCGTCGGCAACCGCGATAGCATCTGCGACAGCCCCATCCCCGCACGTTGCGCTCCACCTTCCGCATCGGCTGAGGGTGCCGCAGCAGCCGCTCCACTCCGTCCCCCGGCACCAGCCGCTCCCCCCTTCATCTGCATCGCAACCCGCTGCGCCAGCATCGCTGGAATGCGCCGCAGGTCGCTGCTCAATGTCACCGCGACCGTCACCATCTTCTTCGTCGCGAGGTCCTTCAGCGTCACCGTACCCGCCGTCGCATCGACCGCTGTAATCAATCCCGAATTAGTGATGAAACGCTCCTGTAACCAACTCATCCGCCTCAATCAAACTACCATCTGCGGATCTCGTGCCGCGTACCCGCAGTTGATCGCCCGGCTGAATCGCACGGATCGTGCTCACCTTCGCA
>DHWW01000323.1:307-19342 GCA_002413385.1 Granulicella sp. UBA5172 | reverse complement strand
CCTATTGAGACTTCACACCTATGGGATGACAAACAAAAAAAGATCCGGTGAGGTTTGCGGTTATTTGCGTGGGGGGGCGGCGATGATGCGTTCGTAGTAGCGCTCGTAGAGGGGGATGATACGTGAGGCGCAGAATTGATCCTGCGCGGTGCGGCGGGCGGCCTTGGAGAATCTCTCGAGAACAGCGGGGTCGCTGAGGATGGAGATGGCACCGGCAGCCATGCCGTCGACGTCGCCGACTTCGTAGAGAAGGCCATTTTTGCCGGAGTCGATGAGTTCGGGGACACCTCCGACGCGGGTGGCGACGGCGGGGACGCAGCAGGCCATGGCTTCGAGTGCGGCGAGGCCGAAGGACTCAAGCTGGCTGGGCATGAGCATGAGGTCGGAGAGGGCGAGGAGCTCGTTGACGTTCTCCTGCTTGCCGACGAAGTCGACGCGGTCGGCGAGGCCGAGGCGCATGGTGAGGAACTCGGCCGCAGAACGGTCGGGGCCGTCGCCGATGAGGAGGAGGCGTGCGGGGAGGGCGCGGTTGACGCGGGAGAAGACCTCGATGACATCGAGGACACGCTTGACGGGGCGGAAGTTGGAGAGATGGACGAGCAGACGTTCGCCGGGTTTGGCGAAACGGGGGCGTTGCTGGGCCACGAGGGCGGCGTCGCGTTGGTAGAAGTCGCAGTTGACGAAGTTGCGGATGACCTCGATGTCGCGGGTGATACCGAGGTTTTCGCGAGTCTGGTCGCGGAGGTAGGAGGAGATGGCGGTGACACCGTCGGACTCGTCGATACCGAAGCGGGTGATGGGGAGATAGGAGCGGTCGAGGCCAACGAGGGTGATGTCGGTGCCGTGGAGGGTGGTGATAAAGGGCAGATGACGGCCGCGGGCTGCGAGCATCTGGCGCGCGAGCAGGGCGCTTACGCTGTGGGGGATGGCATAGTGGACATGGAGGAGATCGAGGTTGTGGAACTCGGCGACCTCGGCCATGCGGGTGGCGAGGGCGAGGTCGTAGGGCGGGTACTCGAATAAGGGGTAGTTCGAGACCGGGACCTCGTGGTAGCGGATGTTGGCTTCGCGACCTGTGAGGCGGAAAGGTTGCGAGTAGGTAATGAAGTGGATCTCGTGGCCGCGTGCTGCGAGCTCGATACCGAGTTCCGTGGCGACCACGCCAGAGCCGCCGTAGGTTGGGTAACAGGTGATGCCGATCTTCATAGTTTTCGCTTTGCTCACAGAGAATCGAGGGTAGAGAGGTCCGGTTAGGTGGCTGCGTTGTGCAGGTCTGTGTAGTTGATGAGTTGGAATGCTGGAGGGTTCGGCGATTGTTGGGGTGAGTTGGCGAAGGCGGCGAGGAGAGCAGACAGTTCAACTTCGCGGGTGGATCGGAGGCGTGTGATGATGTCGTCAAGGTCGGAATCGTTGTAGCCAGGATGACAGACGAGTTCCCAGAGGCCATCGGGCATGGCGTTGAGGATGGCTGCGAGGGTAGTGGCGTTGAGATGGCCGGTGGCGGAGATCCCGAGGGTGCCATTCGTCGTGAGGATACGGCCGCTTCGGATTTGGGGGAGAGCGAAGAAGCGCGGGCGCAGGTGATGGATGACGCGTAGTTGGATGCGGCGGAGGATGGGACTGCGTCCGAGGGCGAGGCTCCAGGGCTGCTCGAATGGGTTGCGGATGGCGGGGACGCCCATGTGCTCGGCGACGATGAGGAGCGGGCGAGCCACCTGGGGGAAGATGTGGGTGTGCTTGTGGGTGTCGAGGTGGGTGACGGTGATGCCATGATGCTGGAGTTTCTGAATCTGGGCGGAGGCTTCACGGGCGATGTCGGCTTCGTCGATGCGGCCGAGGAGGAGATCGCGGGTGAAGTGGGAGAGTTGGTCGCGGAAGGTAGTGCCGTCAGGGCCGAGGAGCGTGGGGATAGATTGGGGAGGTGAGATGGGCGTGCCGTCGGTGAGCACGACGTGGCAGCCGACGCCGAGGGTGGGGTGGGAGCGGGCGGTGCTGATGGCATCGTCGAATGCGGGGCCGCTGGCCATAAGCGTGGCGGAGGTGAGCGCGCCGGCGGCGTGGAGTTCGGCTATGGCGCGGTTGATGCCACGGGTGAGTCCGAAGTCGTCGGCGTTGAGGATAAGGCGTGCAGGCATCGGAATGATTGTAGGATAGTGGTGATTTTAGGGAAGTGTCAGAGGATCAGGACGTTTCGATGACCGCGTTGAGGTGCTGGGCATACTCGGCCCAGGAGCCGTCGTAGAGGGTGATGTCTTTGGCCCCGGCGAGTTCGAGGCCCAGGGCGACGACAGCGGCCGTGACTCCAGAGCCGCATGTGGTGGTGAGTGGACGGTCGAGAGCGACGTACTTGCTGGCGAAGAGTGTGCGCAAGGCCTCTGGGGATTTAAGATGGCCGTCTTCGACGAGCTCGGTGAAGGGAACGCTGGTTGCTCCTGGCATGTGGCCGGAACTGAGGCCGGGGCGCGGTTCCGGTGCTGTGCCGTTGAAGCGCGCCGCGGAGCGTGCGTCGAGGATCTGCGCGCGCTCTGCGATGAGATGTTGGATTTCAGCAAAATCCTTTACATCGAAGGTATTAAATTTGGAAAGGAAGGTTGCCGGTGCCCGTCGCACTTCGCCGGATTGCGTGGGCAGTCCGGCTTCGAGCCAGGCCTTCAAGCCGCCATCGAGGAGCACGACGTTCGGCGCGCCGAAGGTGCGAAGCATCCAGCGGGCGCGTGGCGCGGAAAAAACACCCTCCTGCTCATAGACGACGATCGTCATGGCATTGCTGATGCCCATAGCGGACATGCTCGCTGCGAAGAAATCGGAGCTGGGAAGCATGTGAGGGAGCGAAGTGGCGGGGTCAGAGAGCGCTTCGATGTCGAAGAAGATGCTGCCGGGGATGTGCTGAGCCCGATAGCGTGCGTGGGTGTCGACAGGCGGCGTTACGCCAACGGGAGGCAGAGTAGCGTCGAGAATGACGGTGTTGGGGTCGTCGAGATGGCCGGCCAGCCAAGCGGGTGAGACGAGAGGAGACATAAGTGAGAAGTGGTGGGCAGAGAGGGACTCGAACCAGTCTATAACTACGTGATTTAACAATAGATGCAGCTTCACGGTAGGAAAATACCCCAAAATATACCCCTGCCGAGCAGGGCTTGGAGCTTTTCGTGCCAGATCAAGCCCGATTCCCCTACAGCGCGCCAACCTGTTCCGGAGGATACCATATCTCCCGGAACAGGTTGATGGGAACCCGGCTACTGGCTCGCAACTTCTATCGTTGACGAGTCGCGAGCAGCCAGCGATAAGTTTCCCGGATCGTGCGGTTGACCGCCTCCGATGCGCTGTCGCGATTCTTGCGCGCTTGCCTGCTCTGCAACTGATCGAGGTTCAGATCCCCCAGTGCTGGCGGATCACCGAGTTCAGCCGCGCGGCATCGGCTCTGAGGCTGGTGATGTAGTAGCGGATTTCGCGCTCGGTTTTACCCGTAGCCTTGTGATAGCGCTCGGACTCGATACGCACCAATCCTTGTAAAGAAGCCCATTCGGTGGATTTGTCGATCAGGCTCAAATCGGCAATCACCGAGCACTTGCGTTGCTCGACCCGTCCATGACCACAATCGATTTCTTCAGCAACAGCGTCTGATTCCAACATCAGAAACGAATCCCTCACCTGTTCAGCCAGCAGGCCTTGGTTGCCCTTGACCGCCAGCACATAGTCGGCTTTCTTCTCGATCATCCGCTTGGCGATCTCACGCTGACAGCCCATGGCATCGATGGTGACCACGGTTCCAGTCAACTCCAGCGCGTTCAGCAGCTTGGGTATCGCCGTGATTTCGTTGGATTTTTCATCGATCTTGCGCTGCGCCAGCACCAGACCGTTGCCCTCGGCCCAGGCCGAAACCATGTGCACGAGGGCCTTCTTGCCGGTCTCGCGTGTGCCACGCAATGCCTTCCCGTCGATGGCCACAACTTCGCCCGCCGTCAGTTTGGCAATCGACGAAACCCAAGCTACAAAGCCCTTTTCCATCTCTTCCGGGTCAAGCGCCGCAAAGACCCGGTTGAAGGTATCGTGCGACGGGATGCCCGATGGCAGCGTCAAAAACGTCTTCAGCCACTCCAGCTTGTCCTCGCCGTACTCGGCTATGTTGTTCCAACTCTCGGCCCCGCTCAACACCGCTGCGATCGAGATCAATCGAATCTCTTCCAGCAGATGCTCTCGGTTCCGTTCCACGCGCGGGTCGCGCAACTCAGCAAAATACTTCAGGGGATTTTCCATATCCCCTTCTCGAACACCTACACACCCCTTGCATATAGCAATTTATATGCGTCGGCCCTGCCTACCCATGGCGGAAATTGAGATTCGTAATACGACCTGGAGTATTCTGAAAACCGAAGCATTAGCGCGGCCTGGTTGTATTTGGAGTTTGGAATGGGTGATTTTGTTCTAAACGTTAACGGTGCGAACCTCCGTGTTAGCGCCTCTTCGGATGAGACTCTGCTTTCTGTCTTGCGCAACCGGCTGAATCTGACCGGGACCAAGTACGGCTGTGGGGAAGGCAAGTGCGCAGCCTGCACTGTTTTGCTCGACGGGCGAGCGACACGTTCCTGCCTGGTATCCGTGGATTCGGTGACCAACGCAAAGATCGTTACCATCGAGGGTCTGGAGCAGAACGGGAAGCTCAGCGTGGTCCAGCAGGCCTTCCTTGACGAGGGCGCATTCCAATGCGGCTACTGCACCTCGGGGATGATTCTGGGTGCAACATCTTTGCTGCATGACCGGCGCAATCCCACGGAAGAGCAAATCGTTGTGGCGATGGAGGGGCACATCTGCCGATGCGGCACGTATCCCCGCATCGTCGAAGCAGTCAAGCGAGCTTCGCGCTCGCTGGCCCAGGGGGCAAGCCGATGAACCGTCGCGTTGAGCCCGCAACTGAATTCATCCAGAGCATTTCGCCAGATCGGCCCAGCATCTCCGCGCTGGACCGTCGCGACTTTCTGAAAGTCCTCGGAGGTGGGTTGCTGATCTGTCTCACCCACACCTCCTCGTTGGCGCAGGAGTCGGGCCGGGCGTTCGGTGCCCACGAGCTTCCAAAGGAGCTGAGCGCCTGGCTGCACATTGCGGCCGATGGCCAGGTGAAGGTGTTTACCGGCAAGGTGGAGGTGGGACAAAACATCCGTACCTCGCTGGCCCAACTGGTCGCCGAGGAGCTGAAGGTTCCTTTCGAGGCCATCACGATGGTGATGGGCGACACCGATCTCACTCCCTGGGACATGGGCACCTTTGGCAGCCGCACCACTCCCACCATGGGTCCGCAGTTGCGCACCATGGCCGCGGCCGCTCGCGAGATGCTGCTGGAGATTGCCGCGAAGCGCTGGCATGTGGCTGCGGCCAGCTTGACCGCCGCCGACGGCAAAATCACCGATCCTCAGAATGCGCGCTCGCTCGCGTATGGCGAACTCACTCGCGGAGAAAAACTTGTCAAGACTGTCTCCACTGAAGAGAGCCTCACGCCTCCCAAGGAATGGAAGATCGCCGGAACCGCCGTGCCCAAAGCCGAAGGGCGCGACTTCGTTACCGGCAAACACAAGTATCCTTCCGACATCACCCGCCCGGAGATGATGTTTGGTGCAGTGCTTCGTGCGGATGGGTTCAACGCGACACTCGCCTCGCTCGACACCAGCGCGGCGGAAAAATTTCCCGGAGTCAAGGTTGTGCGCGACGGCGATTTCATCGGGTTGGTGGCGCCCGATGCTTTCACCGCGGAGAACGCCGTGTCGGCAATCCACGCAAAATGGAATGTGCCAGCGCAGCCCTCGAACCGGGGCCTCTTCGCCTATCTGAAGAACAACCCCGAGAGCGCTCGGGACGACGGCCCGCAACATGTCACCGGGTCGGTGGCGCAGGCCTTGGCCGGCGCAGACCTGAAGCTGGAGGAGCAGTATACCGTCGCGTACATCGCCCACGCGCCGCTTGAGCCNNCGTGGCCGAGTGGACGGACGGCAAGCTGACCGTGTGGACCGGAACACAGCGCCCCTTCGGCGTTCGCGACGAACTCATGCAGGCGTTTCACCTTTCTCCTTCGCAGGTACGCGTGATCCAACCCNNGAAATCTCCATTGCGCCAGGGTTCCTATCGCGGCCTTGCCTCAACCGCCAACCACTTCGCGCGCGAGTCGCACATGGACAGCATGGCCCACGTTGCGGGCATGGACCCGCTGGAGTTCCGCCTGAAGAATCTGGCCGACCCCAGGTTGCAGAAAGTATTCCAGGCAGCGGCCGCTAAGTTCGGATGGGGCCGTTTGAAGTCGACGCCCGAGCGCGGCTTTGGCCTTGCCGGCGGAGTGGATAAGGGAGGCTACGTCGCAACCTGCGCCGAGGTGGAGATCGATCCTGTCAATAAGCACGTGCGCATCCGCCGTGTCGTTCAAGCATGGGATTGCGGCGCCGTTGTAAACCCCGACGGCTTGCGCAATCAGCTTGCGGGTGCCATTGTCCAGGGCATCGGCGGCGCACTTTTCGAGAGGATTCTCTTTGCCGATGGCCGCATTCTGAACCCCTACTTCGCGCAGTACCGCCTTCCCCGGTTCAGCGATACGCCGCAGGTTGAGGTCGTGCTCATCGACCGCAAGGACTTGCCCTCGGCCGGCGCAGGCGAAACCGGTCTTGTGGGCCTGGCGCCCGCAGTCGGCAACGCCATCTTTGCCGCCTCGGGGATACGCCTTCGCAATATGCCCATGGCACCGCAGAGCGGACTGCCAGGAGAACCAGATCCAAGTCTCCGGAGTTGACTCCTGCGACACCTTATTTGACGTTCCCAAAAAGAGAACCAGTCAGGGAATGTCTGCAAACAACCCGGCACTGCGCCCGCGATGCGGCGGGACGGTGAAGTGGATAAAATATGGCCGTCGCAAACAGCGTTTCTCGATACCAATCCGCTCTTGCGATTAGGAGAATCGCTTATAGATACAGCGGCAATCTATATGGACTTCTGCGTACGCGTGTTATTTCTTACGACGTCGGCTCTTCACAATTCGATCGTGATAGCGTTGCATCCATTCGAGTTTGCTGCGGTCGCCAGCATGTACGGTCTCTTCAATCATTGCATCCAGCTTGTCCCTATGCGTGTCGAGATAGTTCCCATACAACTTAGGAAAATCGAACTCTCCGATCTTGACCGCGAAGCCATTGGCGAGTCTATGATCCAGCGCTTTGAGACCTGCTATGACACGCTGTGGAAGACGCTCAAGCGCTATCTGAGCGAAGAGACCGGCCTGGCCGATACGCCGAACAGTCCCAAGCCCATCCTCAAACTGGCAGGGCAGAACGATCTTCTTGCTGCTCCCGTCGAGCAGTGGCTGAAGTACGCCGATGCGCGCGTCAGCACCGCGCATGACTACAGCGGAGAAAAGGCCGGGGAGTGCCTGGCCATCATGCCCAGCTTTATCAAGGACGCGATTGGCCTGGTGCAGACGATGACGGGACAGACNNGGAAATGAATGCGGCGATGGACATCACGAGCGCACAGCGCGGGATGCTGGCGGATCTGTTGCGCCAATATATTCCCGGCGTTGCGGTGTGGGCCTATGGCTCGCGGGTCAAAGGATCGGCGCGCAAGAACTCCGATCTGGACATGGTCGTTTTCAGCACTCCTGAGCAGCGTTCCGCGGTGAGTGAACTGAAGGACGCTCTCGACGAATGCAATCTACCTTTTCTGGTCGACCTGCATGTGTGGGATGAGATTCCAGAGCGCTTTCGCGAGATTGTGCGCAAGGAATATGTTGTCGTTCAGGAACCGGCTGACAGGGACGTGGCCAAGTGAGAGCTGCCTGCGCGGAGCGGAACGTGGCAATTCGCGGGAAGCTGGGGGTGGTGGGCTATGGGGTCTAAAAAAATACAGGGTGCCGAATCCACGCCCGGACAGGTCCTCATCTTTCAGGACGCGGGGCTTCGCCTCCAGGTGCGGCTCGACGGAGAGAGCGTCTGGCTTTCCCGTCTTCAGATTGCGGAACTATATCAGACCACTCCACAGAACATAACCATCCATGTTGCAGCTATTTACGAGGATGGCGAGCTTGATCTGGGGGCAACTGGTAAGGATTACTTGCTAGTTCGTTGGATCTTATTGGACGGGGTGGAATGAGTAAGTGGTGGGCAGAGAGGGACTCGAACCCCCGACATCCTGCTTGTAAGGCAGGCGCTCTAACCAACTGAGCTATCCGCCCACTTTGGGCACGAGTTCCAGTGTAGGCGATTGGAGGGAACGGAGCAATGGTTGGAAGCGATTGGGATGGTTGCTTGTTTGGAGGACGCTGAGCAAGGAGGGTGGCGGGTTCTGGAAGCGGACGGGCTATTCGCTGAGCCGCGTGGTTGTGACGAAGAAAGACTCGGGGGAGTCGACGTTCAATATTTCGGAGGTTGCCGGTTCTGCAGCAGCGGTGAGCGTATCGAGCTTCTACTACCCATCCGTGGAGAGGACAGTTGGTAATGGGTTTCGCAACTGGGGGCTCGACATCACGTATGACTCGGTAACATTCATGTTCCACGAGTTTTGGCCGGACATCAGCCACGCTGTCTTTGGAAAGAAGGGAAGCAAGGTGGCAGCGAAGCGTTAGGCCTCCTGGTTGCTTAGCGTCGTACGGAGCCCCTGACGATCATTCCAGGCAAGTCGCAGGCCGCTGGATAAGGGGCCCCTGCCAAGAAGACGCACGGCACCCAGAACGTATCGAGCAAAGACCGGGGCACGACCGTCTCCGGGCCAGAGTTGCGAGATGGGACGAGTGACGCCGTTGTGGTCGGGATGGTAGACGCGATCGTCCCAGTTACGGGTGCCTTCGGGGAACTCCGGGTAGTGGCGGATCACGTCCAAGGTTGATTCAAGAATGCGATACTTCCACGGCACAGCATAGGACGCCATAAAGAGGATATTGCTGATGCGTTCACGTCGAATTTCGTGAACGAACTCTTCGAAAGAGGTGGCGTGGGTGAGGTTGGTGTTCGCATTGGGCTGGATACCGTGGCGGTCGCCGCCGCTGATCAGGAGTTGTTTCCACTCCTGGGCGAGCGCCTGTACCGCGCGATTCTCGGTCCAACCACGTAGACCGTTGAGTTCCATTGCATGGATAAACGGGGCGCAGTTGGTCATGAACTCGTGGATGCAGAAGCGATGCCTTTCGTCGCCAACCTTATTGAGATCCCAGACGGGATGGTTGAAGACGATGAGGACGTCTGGTAAGGCATGGAGTTCGGAGAGTATCTGCTGGAGTCGGGAGGGCGAAGGTGCAGTCGTGAACTCCGCGAAGGTAAGCATCCATGCGGATGCAGTTGCAGCGGGGAGATTGTGAATGCCAAGATGAAAGACCGAATCATGGTAGGGTGCGGTCCACTCGACGGAGATAGGGACATGAGCGGATTTTGCTTCTGAACGCAGGATGAGAGGCGCCGTAATGTCGTCGTGGTCGGTAATGGAAACAAGCGCAGGGATCTGCAATGTGTCTTCGATTTGGCGACGTTCGAGATCGAAGGCGAGGTGCGGCGGAAGTGGCGGGGTCCAGTAACTAGCCTTGTAATTGAGCTCGAAACCGAGATCTCTGCAATAGCGCTCGCGGTTGGCAAAAATAGGGCGGAGGATGTGATACTCGCTTCCCATATCGGCAAGAAAATCGAGCGTCTCCTTGGATAGACAGGTGTGGCTATGGAGAGAGACACCGGAGTTGAATCCTCGCGAGGAATCGCGCTTGCGCCAGGTGTAGGAGATGCTTAGTTTTTGCATGGTAGATCCGGTTTATTGATGGAGTCGCATGGAGCGTAGATGGGAAGGCAGCGCGAATCCCGAAGAGACGTTGTGATCAAGAGTAATTCCTCGTTGGCGTAAGTGACTATCGAATTAGCGAAGGAGTGGTCCTTCCCGCAGATTGAGACGATCGGCTTAAAGTGTTTCCTAGAGTAGTAGACGGATGACATGGTCAATGTGGTACATGCCACTGCATGACACTTTGTTCATCCACTCAGACGCTCGAGTAAAAGTGATTGGTTCGGACCAACTGTGGCGTTTTGAGTCG
Organism: Granulicella sp. UBA5172; assembly: GCA_002413385.1. Classification (GTDB taxonomy): domain Bacteria; phylum Acidobacteriota; class Terriglobia; order Terriglobales; family Acidobacteriaceae; genus Granulicella. Next base: position 9,306 of record DHWW01000323.1, on the reverse strand, counting down.
TTTACGCTCCTATACTTGAACGGTGGTCGGGCGAACGGCCGGAACAGGGGAAGAGCACGGATGAGAATTGCGCTGATGACGGAGCCGTTTCTGCCGAAAATTGACGGAATCGTCACCATGCTGACCAAGACGGTGGAATGTCTGCGGCGCAGAGGCGACGAGGTGCTGATCTTCGCTCCGAGTGGTGGGCCGAAAGAGTTGTATGGGGCCGAGGTGGTGGGGTTGCCGTCCGTACGGTTTCCTCTGTATCCGGAGTTGAGACTGGCGCTGCCCCGTGCGTCCATGCGCGCCAAGTTAGAGGCATTTGAGCCGGATATTATGCACCTGTTTGAGCCTGCGCTGCTGGGGATCGGGGGGTTGTATTACAGCCAGGTTCTCAAGATACCGCTAGTGATTTCGAGTCACACAAACCTGCCTGCGTATCTCCGGTATTACAAGCTGGGAGTGCTGGAGCGGCTAACGTGGAGCTTGATGAGGGAAAGGCATTGGCGCGCCAATTTGAATCTCTGTACGTCGACTGTGACGATGAATGATCTTCAAACCCATGGAATCAAAGACCTCGCGTTATGGGAGCGTGCGGTGGATTCAACGCTGTTTGCACCGAGTGCGAAGTCTGCGGAGCGGCGCAATATCCTGAGCGACGGGGAGCCGGAGAAGCCCCTGTTGCTGTACGTTGGTCGACTCTCTGCCGAGAAGGAAGTCTCGCGATTGCGGGATGTGATCCTGGCATTGACCGACGCTCGATTGGCGATTGTCGGCGACGGACCGATGCGGCAGGAACTTGAACGGCATTTCAAGGGAACCCCAACTGTATTTACGGGATATCTGCGAGGTGGGGCATTGGCGGAGGCTTATGCTTCAGCGGACCTGTTTGTGATGCCGTCGAAGACGGAAACATTGGGGTTGGTGTTGCTGGAGGCGATGGCCGCAGGATGTGCTGTTGTCGCCTGTCGTGCGGGTGGGGTTCCCGACGCAGTGCAGGATGGGGTCACAGGCTTTCTGTTCGAAGCGGATGATCCAAATGGACTCATTAATACGGTAAAGCGGGCGATGAGTAGTACGACGGATCTTGAGGCGGTTCGTATACGCGCACGGCAGGATGTCGAACAACATAGCTGGGAAGGTGCGACCGATCAACTGCGAGAACTATATGCAGAGACGATCAAAAATTGGGCACCGAAGAGACGTGACAAGCCGGCGGGCGTAGTCAAGCGGATTGCATGCAAGGCGACGCTGTCAGCACTGCGGACGCTGCTGCCTTGATGTGCGCGACTTCGATGAAGGGCAGTACGCCTTCGTAATCGCTAGTAGCAGTCAACAAGGGCGCTGAGGTAATCAGCGCCCTTGTTGCTTGCAAATTTTTGCCTCCTGTCCATCCCCGAATCCTTACATCCGGGCTTGTACAGGTGGGCCAGTTTAGATGAGCGAAGTGGATCAATTTAGACGAGCGAACTCGTTCTCGGATAAGAGTTCTTAAGGAGCCTTCATCGAGACTACATGGACCTCACTGGACGTCTGCCTGAAAGAGCCGCACTCTCCATCGCACTTCGGACGGTGTGAGCACGATGAGATAGCGTTCGCGTACCGGCTTCGTTGCCAGAACCTTATCGTGATCGAGCACCTGCTCCTCATATTCGACCGTATCGATTAGCTGAATCGATGAACCTTCCGGCGAGTAAAACACAAACTGCAAATCGTGCGATCGCGCGTGATACTTCGCATGGATTCCCAGATGGGCCTGTTCCTCGATCGTATTCGTCAGCTTGTCCAGGGCGGGTCCGACAAAATTCGCATCCAGAAGTGCCGCTTGATTTTGATCGAGTGCTGATTGCAGACTCTGCCATGCCGCTAGATAGTCGCGGATCACGGCTGTCTCGGTCTGCTTCTCGATGGGTCGAGACCCACGCAACTGCTGCGGTTCCATGCGCACAGATGCCTGCTGGTCTGCCCGGGCAGCCATGGGCAGACTCAACGCGCAACTCATCACCAGGAGGTATTTGATCATCGCCCACCATTCCATATAATCTCGTTGCCTGCGACAACCCCACTTGCTGCCGAGATTTTCGATCCTTTGTACGCCGGCATGGTCACGCGCGCGACCCCTTGCTTCAGCGGAACATCAACAGTGGATTGCATGTCATTGTAGGTTTCGGTGAAGGTCACGATCGTCCCGTCTGGAATCGCATTACCGCTGCAGTCATGCACCGGAGCCGTCTGCACCAGCAACTTCCCATTCTCCGGCTGTGCGCTGATGGTGATGGCACATGGATCGCCAGGCACCTGATCGATAATGCGCGTGCTCGAGATTCCCCCGACCCGAGCCACAAATTTCACTGTGCCTTCTTTAGACGCCGAATCTATCTCAGCCCATGCCAGGCCATTCAGCGTCGGAATGCTTCGAGACTGCACCGTGCCGGATGAATTCGATAGCTCAAGCGAGGCCGTCATCGGAGTTGTCATCAGGTTATGGTAGGCATCGAAGACATACACAGCGCCGCTGATTCCATTGTGAACTCCGACCGGAAGTCGAGAGGGCTGCGCAAGAAAGCCCAGCGTCTCCGGGTTCGGCGCAGGAACTACATCCAGCGCCTCAGTATCCGTTGTGGAATCTTTGGCAAGAATTACCAGATAATGTCCAGCGTTATAGAGAACTCCCGCTGCGAAGGAAACTGGTTGTCCCATTTCCACATCGCGCCGGACGGCCTGTCCCGGTCCAACGATGTACAGAACGGCCTTCCCGCTTCCGTTGGTAGCAATGGAGAACGCACTTCCAGCAACGACGCTGGGGGGCAGAGTCATGTTGCTGCTCTGTCCGATAGCCGCGGTCGCTGCCGTCATTGCGGCCGCTGTTACGAATGCGCCTACCCGGCCAAGCCTCACTGGAAACTCCCAACCGCATATGTCGATACGACAGTTCGCTCGGTGTTGATCTTTCTCGCAATATCTTCTGGAACAGAAATGCGGAAGTCGACGGGTATCTGGGGCTGGAGAGCTCGGTCTATATATTGGCCGGCCACCCAAACCAGTTGCCCATTCTTGTCGTAGAACGATGACAGGACGTGCGCTACATTGACCGTTTGCCCGCTCTGGTTGGAAAGCTGGCCGGTCAACGTTGCTCCCGGAGGAGCGTTGTATTGCTGGTTCTGCACCTCGATCACCGGGTCTGCGGATGCGGAGACCAGGACGGATTGGGGGACCATGCGGATGCTGCCGACCTCGGATAAGTCAATGCCGGGGAACCGGATCACAAAGGGTGTGACCTGCTTGGGCAGCAGGGTGTGCGAAATCATGTCAAAACTGCCCTCACTATCGAGAACAGAGCCGCTCTTTGCAACCAGCGTGGCTCGTACCGATACATACGCAGGGATGACATCTTCATTAAGCAGTTCACCCATCACGACGACACCGTCAGCGCGGTTCACCGGGTGCATGTCGACAATGCGGACGTGAGGCGCTTCAACATCCTGCGCTCCCCAGTCATCTCCAGAACCACTTTTGATCACATCCCAGCGCAGATAGTTCACCGGAATAACCTGCGGCGGCACATGCTGCTCCGGCACGATAGGCCAATTCACAGCCCAATGGTCTCCACTGCGCACGACGTGTACATCCCGCTTGTCCTCGAAGGTCCCGACGACGGTAGACCAGCGCAGTTTCATGATCACCTCCGCATCATTGGCGGACTGGTGAAGAGGCTGCACTTCGAAACCATCGAGGGTCGCATAGGTGCGGAGACTCAGTGCATATCCGGTAAGGTCATGGATAAACTGCGACTGTGTAAATTCGGCCTTGTTGGCAAGGCTCGAGTAGGCCTTGTCCCACGCATGGAGTCGAATCTGAGTTCCGAGATCATTGGCAGCGGCTTCCGGCGTCGACGGTGAAACCAGCAGATCCCCTTTTCCTCCTCCAGCATAAGCGACTGCTGAGGGCACGGGCCATATCGTACCGATCGCCAATAATGCCAATGTGGCGACGACTATAGCAACTGCGAGCAGGCGTCCTTTATTCACGAGATCACCTCCCCGTCGATAGTCTGTTCCGTTGAGAGTGGTAAATCGTCATCGCGGAAACCTCGCGACCGCTTCTCCGGGAGCCAGATCACCAGCAACGCGAGGATGCTGAACCCAAAGGGAAGTGTGCCCCAGAGCACGCCCTGCCAGCGAGGAGGCCTCTGCGATGTGTTCATTGGAGTGGCCGGCGGTACACCGTCCTTGCCCCAGACCGTGATGGTTTTGTTATCCAGTTCGTCCACCTGACGCCATCCGGCAAAGTAGAGGAGCGGGTCGTAATAGGAATCCCGAACGATCACCCACTTCAGTCCATACCGGTCCGCGTGGGCCAGCATCGCCCGCAAGGAATCCATGCCCGGCTTGGCGAAATACTTCGAGCTGGTCAGCGCAGCTCCGCCAAATTTGGTGAGTTCGGGCAGCATGCGAGAGGAGTTTGATTCGCCGTCCACGCTGTTTGCATCCGTCATGATGGCGAGTCGCGAGAGCTTGTTGCCGAATCCGAGTGTGACGTAGCGGAACCGGTCATGGCCATCGCGATTGAGCCACTGGGCGACGGAGCTTACGTCAAAGTTGGCGGCGTCGGCTGGGCGGATGCTGGACCACGCGACTGCCAGGGTACACGTAGATGCCGCCAGCAGTGCCACGGTAATCGCGGCCTTCAGTCGGAAGCGATCGATGAATTCCATGATGACCAGGCCGAGAATTGGCAAGGCGAGCAACGCTGCCCAGTAGCTGAATCGCTCGAAGGTCAGCACCTCGAACGCGCGCCCCAGAAGCAGTTTGCCTACCGGCGTTGTACCGCCGAGCCCCACAAGAAAGGCAACCCAGAACCCCAGCAGCAAAGGTCGAAGTCGAGCCACCGCCGCGCCGCGAATCACGATGAACGGCAATGCCAGAATGAGGGCTCCATAGGGAACGAGGAAGTAGTTGAGGCCCCACTCCGGGCTGAGAATATAACTGGCGCGGCTGGGATGGGGAATCGGTGTCTGCGTAATCGGGTATCGGATCAAGCCGATCCAGTACGGCAGCAAAACAACGGCAATGGCGATGCCGACCACGATGGTGAGCGTGACCGTGCGTGCGATCACGGCCTGTACCGAAGGCTTCTCGTCGGCCTCGCGATCCTCGTTCTTTCCATCCAAAAGCACGAGCGCAATCACGGGCAATGCGAAGAACGCAGATCCGAAGATCAGCGTCGCATGGTGCGCGGCGGCAGCGGCCACCAGCAGCACGCACGCTTTGAGAAGCGAACGCCACTTGCCGTAGCGCAACCAATCAAAAAAGTAGGGCAGGGCATTGAGATAGATTGGCGCAGCAAACGTCGTACTTAATTGTCCAGCGGAATAAACGAGGAAGCTCTCGTTCCCGAGAAAAACACTCGCCAGCGCCGCATAGGAGGCCGCTCGCGGACTCACCCACAGCCGTGAAAACCGGTACACGCCGACTGCGAGCAGCAGGATTGCCGCTAATTGAACGGCCATGTAGGCCATATTCAAGCCAAAGAGCCACGAGAGCAGTGCGACCCACTGTTGAGGAAGCGGCGGATAGGTAGTCTGAGAAAAGCCCGCAAACCACTTCACATTCCAGGGATCGAACCAGTGATGTACGTAATGCGACGCGAAGAAGATGTGGAAGTTGGTGTCGTACGACTTCAACGGCAGTTGCATGAGCATGAGAGGCAAATGAATTGCAACCGCTGCCATCAGGATGAAGCTCATCGGTATCGGTTTCGACGATAAGGCTATGGAACCAGGCTTTTGCAAATTTCCCTCTTTGGTCAGACTGGATGTGATGCAATGATTACAAAGCCCGGTTGCCTTTTCTTGAAGTTTAACTAGATTACATAGAACCGTTTAGTGTGGATTCAGATATGACACATCAGGCTCTCCCGGTGTATCCGTTACATTTTGACGGAGCAGGAGACGCTACCACCGTATTTTGAATCAAATGGCTTGATACTCAGTAATAACGTTTCGGTGACCCTTGATCGCTCGATTTGACTGTTTCAAAATCACGTGCTCGTTTGTACTTTTCTTGTTTGCTGGCTCGGGACTCTCGCAGACCTACCAGGTAGGTTCTGGAGGCTCCGTGAAGCCTGGACCGCAAACGGATCATCAGAGCCCGTCCCCTGAGCTGGGTTGGGGTTCGAGCATCCAGAATGCCCGCCTGGCGCGGGCCGCGGAACTCGCACTCCAACGCGGGGATCACGCCCTTGCGTTCGAGTATGCGCAGCGCGCCTCCAAATCTGCGCCGAACGATCCCCAACTCTTGTTCCTTATGGGGTACGCGGCACGACTTGATGGGAAGTATGGGCCGTCGGTAGACGCCTACCAGCGAGGGCTGCGCTTGAAGCCCTCTTCAATCGATGGACTATCCGGCCTGGCCCAGACCTACAGCCTGATGGGCCGTACCGACGAAGCAGAACGCATGTTCAAGCAGGTCATTGCCGCCGCACCGGGGCGCAGAAATGATTTGATGGCTCTCGGTGATCTGTATATGCATGCAGGAAACTACACCGGCGCGCTTGACTGGCTGAACAGGGCAGAACGCATCGAGCCAGCCGCGCAATCGGAGTTGCTGCTGGCCGTTGCGTACGAGCACCTGAAACAGCTGGATATGGCCAGTCATTATCTGGACATGGCTAAAGGTCGCGCTCCGAATAACCCTGATATTGCGCGCTCTCTGGCTGAGTTTTATCGCGAGACTGGCGACTATGCGAAGGCCGTCGACGCATTGAAGGCCATCCGCAATCCTAAGCCCGACGTCGTAGCGGAGCTCGCCTACACCTACCAGCTCGACGGCAAGCCAGCAGAATCTTCCCGTCTCTACCGGCAGGCTGCAGACGCCCTTCCGCGCGACCTTGGTCTGCAACTATCCGCTGCGCAGGCGCAAGTCTCCGCGGGGTCAATCGATCAGGCGAATCATTTTCTTCAGCGCGCGTCTGGCCTGGATCCGAAGTACTATCGGCTGCACGCCATTCGAGCCGAGATCGCTCAAATTCAGGATCGCACCAGCGATGCCGCGCAGGAATACAGCGAGGCTATCGCGAATCTACCCGCGGCGCCCGCGGAGGGGAATCTCTACGGCATTCAGTTACATATGAATCTTGAGGCGCTGTATCAGGCCCTGGATCAGCCAGACCTTGCTCACCAGCAACTGGAGATTGCCCAAACTCAAATCGGAGCGCTCAACGAGCAGGGTCCAAGCCGGGCAGCGTTTTTGCGACTTAGGGCCCTGATCAGAATGAATGCCGGCCAGCTCGACACAGCGCTGGCGGACATGACAGAGTCCCTCGCGATGACTCCGAATGATCCGAACAGTCTGCAGCTCGACGGCGATCTGCTGATGAAGATGGGACGGACCACCGAGGCCATTGCTGTCTTCAAGAAAGCTCTTACCATCGATCCGCAGAGCCGATTTGCCCTGACGTCTCTGGGCTATGCCTCGCGGGCGGCGGGTGACGACGCCAGCGCCGAAAGATACTTTAAGCAGCTGGCGCTGGATTATCCGTCATCGTACGTTCCGTTTCTTGCGCTGGGAGACATGTACACAAGTCTCGACGACTACAGCAAAGCCGAAGCGTCATACGTCCGTGGCTACGCCTTGGCTCCGAAGAACTCCCTGATTGTGTCGGGCGGCATGAATGCTGCAATCGAGGCCCACAACCTTCCATTGGCTGGTGACTGGCTGCATCGTGTGACCAACGATATGGCAATGGCTCCGCAGATTCTGCGCGAGAAGGAACGATACTTCAGCTTCATGGGCGACAGCCGGCAGTCCGCTGAAATCGGTCGCGAGGCAATCAAAGTTCTTCCTCATGATCGCGATGTCGTTGTCTACCTCGGGTATGACCTCCTTCACCTCGGTGAGTACGCCGAACTCCAGGCTCTGACCACGAAGTATGCAGATACCTTCCCGAAAGATCCTGATATTCCTCTGCTCGCCGGCTACGTCTACAAGCACGATGGCAACCTGGATCAGGCGGCGACGGAGTTTGGCGAGGCGCTCAACCGGGATCCGAATGTTGTGACCGCCTATACCAATCGTGGCTATGTACTCAACGATCTTGGTGAGTCCAGGCGTGCGGCTGCTGATTTCGAGCAGTCCGTGAAGCGTGATCCCAAGAGCGCCGAAGCGCATATGGGCCTCGCGTTCGCCCAACTCAATTTACTTCATCCACAGGAAGCAATCAGGGAGACAGAGCTGGCGGAGTCCGTAGCTGGCGACTCTAAATTGGTCCACACGATTCGCGCTACCGCGTATGGCCGCATGGGTCTGCTGGGAAAATCCGCAGCGGAATATGATGCTGCTATCAAATTCGATCCCACGGATGGGTCGCTTTATGTCGGTCTCGCAAATGTATTGTTTGCTGAGCGCCGCTATCAAGAGGCAGTATTGCAGTTGCAGACAGCGGCGAAGTACCTCCCGGAAGATGCCTCCATCTATGCCCTCATGGCCCGCGCGAATGCAAACCTGCATCGTCGCGAGGAGGCCCTGCTCAACGTTCAAATCGCTGAAAAGTACGCCGAAAAAACTGATTTGTCGCTAAAACCAGCCGTCGACAAGGGCACTGTCAGCGATATTTACATTTCCACCGGCCAGGCTTTGACCACACTGGGCGACCAGAAGGGAGCGATGGAGCAATTCAGCAAGGCGCTCCTCGCACCCAATAGCAACCGCGTCAGTGTTCGGCTTGCGATTGCCGCGCTCATGGCGCAGCAGAGCGAGAACGCAGATGCCGAGCGACAGATCGCATTGGCACAGATGGAAGCCGCAGCCGGAGATACTGTCCCATTCACAGGCGAGCAGTATATCCAGGCTGCCGATATCTTCCAGAAGATACATGAGTACGAGTTGTCGCAGACGTATCTGGAGCGTGCAAAAATCGCAGGCGCGCCGGATATGGCCGTTCGCATCGGTTTGGCGAACAGCTATCTCGGATTAGGCGAGACCAGGCGCGCTGCTGCCGAACTGGACGCAGTCAAGCAT
>DHWW01000323.1:0-170 GCA_002413385.1 Granulicella sp. UBA5172 | reverse complement strand
CCTCCATCTTCCCAACCTGCCAAAAAATGTGGGCTTCTTTCAGCTGCGGAACGCTCGCGGCATCATCTCCGTGCCTGCGACGAATTCGATCGTGCATCGCAACACGACTGACTATACGGCCAGCTTTGGTCTGACCCCAACGCTTCACTTTGGGTCCAATGCTGTGACCC
>DHWW01000114.1:2347-2781 GCA_002413385.1 Granulicella sp. UBA5172 | reverse complement strand
GAGAAGACACTGATGGGTTCGTACTCTGCTTCGGTGGCGATTCAGCAGGCGGGGATTGACCTGGTGTTCGAGGGGTACCGGTCGGGGAAGCTGGATCTGACGAAGCTGATCTCGCACCGGTTTGGTTTGGATGAGGCGGCGAAGGCGATCGATCTGGCGTCGCATCCGGCGGCGGACTCGATGAAGATTGTGCTGAAGCCGTAGGCAGGAAGATCGAGGACGATTTGCGTTTGTGGTGGGAGACGCGCTCCTGTATCCGCAAAGGCGATCCTGTTACAGTAAGGTCAATTGTTTTCCCCCTTTTGATTTTTCAGTGCTGTGCCGTTGCCCGATCGTGGACGATAGGCCGGACGAATCTCTTCGTTGGTTCAGGAGTGTCGATTGGACCAGCCTTTTGCTGGGCTGGTGAAGGAGTTGTTTGAGCGCCAGAGGTA
>DHWW01000114.1:0-2199 GCA_002413385.1 Granulicella sp. UBA5172 | reverse complement strand
CTGCACAAAAATATCTCTAGGCGAAGCTGAAGCCGCTGCGCGATAAGGGCAGGGTGCGGATACGCTTGCCCGTTGCGGCGAATACGGCGTTGGCGACGGCGGGGAGCAGCGGTGGGAGGGCTGGCTCTCCGAGGCCGGTGGGCGAGTGGTCCGTCTTGAGGAAGATGGCGTCGATGATGGGCGTCTGGCGCATGCGCAGGACGGGGTGGTGGTTGTAGTTGGTCTGTTGGATCTCGCCCTTGTCGAGGGTGATTTCCTGCATCATCTCGCTGAGGCCGTCGATCACGGCGCCGTAGACCATGTTTTCGGCGGCGCCGGGATTGATGATCTGGCTGCCGATATCGCCAACGACCCAGACGTGGTGGACGGTGATTTGATTTTTTGCGTCGACGGAGACGTCTGCTACTTCGGCGAAGAAGCCCTGGTGGGAGGCGTAGCAGGCGATGCCCATACCGCGGCCGGGGGTCTTGGGGCGGTTGGCCCAGTTGGACTTTTCGGCGACGAGGGCCAGGACGTTACTGAGGCGGTCGGAGTGGTCGGGGGATTTGCCGCGGAGCTCCATCTGGAACTCGTAGGGATCTCGTCCGGCAGCGGTTGCGACCTCGTCGAGGAAGGACTGGCCGACGAAGGCCAGGGCGTTGCTGCCGGGGGCGCGCAGGGGGCCGGTGCGGAGCCAGAGAGGCATGGTGCTGGTGTAGAGGCCGAAGTTTTCAACGTGACCGGCGGGGAACTCGGTTCCACGCATTCCGGCGCTGCTGCCGTAGTGGTCTCCTACGCCGTAAGTGACGAAGTGTTGACGCCAGGCGACGAGTTTGTTGTTGGCGTCGAGGCCGGCCTTGAAGGAGTGAAAACCGCCGGGGCGGAAAGCATCGTGGCCGAAGTCGTCTTCGCGGGACCATACGAGCTTGACGGGGACGCCAACCTGCTTGGTAAGGTAAGCAGCCTCGACCATGTAGTCGTTCATGAGGCGTCGACCGAAGGCTCCGCCGACACGGGTGAGGTGGATGGTGATGTTTTCGGGTGCAAGTTTGAGGGTGTTGATAATCATCCGGCGGCCGCTGCCGGGGTTTTGACTGGGGCTCCAGACCTCGAGCTTACCGTCTTTGAAAGAGGCGGTTGTATTCATAGGCTCAAGTGGGGCATGAGCGATGAACGGGTAGGCGTAGGTGGCTTCGATGACCTTGGCGGCACCCTTGAGGGCGGCGTCTACGTTGCCGTCGGATTTGAGGGTGTTGGCGGGAGGAGATTGGAGGAGCTCGGCGGCTCGCTTGTCGAACGCGTCGGTGCTCTGGGTGACGCCAGGGCCGTAGTCCCAGTCGATTTTGAGGTTGGAGCGAGCGGATTGGGCCTGCCACCAGGTGTCGGCGAGGATGGCGACGCCGGGCTCGATGCCGGGATCAGAGGAGACGACAGGGTCGGTGCCGAGGGTTCCGTCGAGGACGAGAACGTGGCGGACGCCGGGGAGTTTCTCGATTTCGGCCTGGTTGAAGGTCTTGACCTTGCCGCCGAAGACGGGACACTTCTGGATGATGGCCTGCAACATACCAGGGACGGTGACGTCGATGCCGTAGAGCGGCTTGCCGGTGGTGATGCTGAGGTTGTCGACGCCAGGGTGGGACTTGCCGATGATGCGGTAGTCTTTGGGGTCCTTGAGCTTTACGGAGGAGAGGGCCGGTGGGGTGAGTGCGGCGGCAGCCACGGCTAGTTCGGCGTAGGTGAAGGAGCGCTTGGAGCCGGCGTGGTGCACATGGTTAGGCGTGGTGGTGCAATCGGACGCGGGGACGTTCCAGCGCTGTGCGGCTGCGGTGATGAGCATCTGGCGGCAGGCTGCGCCGACACGACGGAGGGGGTCCCAGTTGTTGGGCGTGCTGGTGCTTCCGCCAGCGGATTGACCGCCGTAACGGGCCTCGTTGAGCTCGGCCTGCTCGATGCGGACCGTGTCCCAGTCAGCGTCAAGTTCTTCGGCGATAAGCATGGGGAGCATGGTCTTGACGCCCTGGCCGATCTCTGGGGACTTGGCCATGAGGGTGATGGTGCCGTCGGAGGCGATGTGGATGAAGGCATCAGGGGAAAGGTTGGGCTCGGGACGCCTACCCTGGGCCGAGGCGATGGGCAGATCGTAGAGGTTGAGGGCGAGGCCTCCGGTGAGGAGGGCGCTCATTTGAAGGAACGTGCGGCGATTGAGTTGCGTGGGATTGA
>DHWW01000111.1:9103-9485 GCA_002413385.1 Granulicella sp. UBA5172 | reverse complement strand
TGCATCACGATGTCAGCGCCCAGCTCGATCGGCCTCTGCAAATACGGAGACAGAAACGTATTGTCGACGCTCAGCTCAACGCCCTTCGCATGACACGCATCCGCAACCGCGCGAATATCCGTAACCGACATCATCGGATTCGTCGGAGTCTCGATGTGAACCAGCTTCGTCTCAGGCCGAATCGCCGCTCTCACAGCCTCCACATCGCGCGTGTCGACATAGGTAAACGTCAGCCCATAGTTCACCAGCACCTTGTCGAACAGCCGCGAAGTTCCACCATATACATTGTCCGAACACACCACATGATCGCCCGACTTCATCATGGTGCAAAGCGCCGTAATCGCCGCCATTCCCGACCCAAAGCAATGCGCCGACGTTCCGC
>DHWW01000111.1:0-8991 GCA_002413385.1 Granulicella sp. UBA5172 | reverse complement strand
AACAACCAACAACCAACAACTGCTTCTACGCTTGTGGCTTCGGCGTGAACAGGATGAAGTTGCCCGACACGTTCGCCCAATCGGCCAGCAACCGTTTGCCGAGCGTGCTATGCGCGAGGCTCACATGCTCCTCGATCAGCGCACGCAAGGCATTCTGCTGCGCAAGCGTCGTCTCCGCGAAGGTCTGCGTATCGAGGAAGTCCGTGTGATAACGCTCCTCGGAAAGCATGGTCTGCCTGGTGTCGAGCACCCATGCCAAACCGCCTGTCATGCCAGCTCCGAAGTTGATGCCAATCTCGCCCAGGATCACGACCAAACCACCAGTCATGTACTCGCAGGCGTGATCGCCAACGCCCTCGATCACGGTCGTCGCGCCGGAGTTGCGCACGGCAAAGCGCTCGCCCGCGCGTCCAGCCGCGAACAGACGCCCCGAAGTCGCACCATACAGCGCCACATTGCCCAGCAGAACGTGCTCGTCGCTGCGTTCGACCGCTCGACCCACAGCGCGAAGGATCAGGTCTGCGCCCGAAAGCCCTTTGCCGACGAAGTCGTTCGCCTGCCCAGTGAGAATCAGCTTCATTCCCTTGCCCGCAAAGGCTCCGAACGATTGGCCTGCTGTTCCGTCCAGCTCGAAGGTCACATCCGCCTCGTCGAGTTCGCCCTTGGCGCGCCGGATCGACAGCTCTCCCGAGAGTCGCGCGCCAACCGCACGATGCTCGTTGCAGATCGTCGTGTGCACATGGAACGACTCGCCCTTCGCTGTAGCCGCAAGCGCTGGTTCTGTCCACGGATCGTCGAGCGGATGGTCTTCGCCAGGCCGCAGATTCGGTGATCCCATCCAGCGAGTTGGACCTTCGCCCACATCGGAGAGCATCGGAGTCAGGTCGAGATTGCCGTCGAACCGTACCTGTTCGAGCAGGTCCACGCGACCGATTGCCGCCTCGATGCTTGGCAGCCCGAACTTCGCCAGGAGTCGACGAAGGTCTGCCGCAAGCTGGTGGAAGTAGGTCACAACATGCTCAGGCTTGCCGCGGAACTTGGCGCGCAGTTCTGGTCGCTGCGTCGCAATGCCCGTTGGACAGGTGTTCAGGTGGCATTGCCTCGCCATATCGCAGCCCAGAGAGACGAGCACAGCTGTCCCGAAGGCATATTCATCCGCTCCCAGCAGCGCTGCAACGAGGACATCGCGCGCCGTCGTAATGCCTCCGTCGGTGCGCAACCGCACGCGCTCACGCATGCCGCTCGAGCGCAGTTGCTGCTGTGCTTCGGAGAGCCCAAGCTCCCACGGATTGCCAGCGTGCTTGATGCTCGATAGCGCCGCAGCGCCGGTTCCGCCAGTATTGCCGGCGATGACGATGAAGTCCGCGTAGGCCTTCGCGACACCCGCGGCAACGGTGCCAACGCCGCATCCGGATACCAGCTTGACCCCAACAGCAGCGCGAGGATTCACACGCTTCAGGTCATAGATCAGCTGCGCAAGGTCCTCGATCGAGTAGATGTCGTGATGCGGTGGAGGCGAGATCAGCGACACCCCAGGCTGCGCGTGACGCAACCGCGCAATCAGTCCCGAGACCTTGTGTCCAGGCAGTTGACCGCCTTCACCAGGCTTCGCTCCCTGAGCGACCTTGATCTCGATCTCTTCAGCATGGGCCAGATATTCCGCCGTAACGCCGAAGCGTCCTGATGCGATCTGCTTGATCTTGTTGTTGAGGGAACTATGCACAGCTGGAGCCGAGACGAGCTCAGCAATCGCAGTCGCACTTCCCTTACTGCCCGAACGTGCCAATAACGATCCGCCATCGTCCCGTTCCGGAACCTTAGATATCCCAACCGGACGATAGACATCCGGATCTTCGCCACCTTCGCCCGTGTTGGAGCGCGCACCGATTGAGTTCATCGCCTGCGTGATGGTCTGATGCGCCTCCGGGCTAATCGAGCCGAGCGACATCGCGCTCGAGACGAAGCGCTTGCATAGACTCTCAGCGAGTTCCACATCGTCGAGCTTGAGTTCCATTCCCGCAGACCGAATCTCCAGCAGGTCACGCAGCGTTACCGCCTCGCCTACATCCATATTGCGGCTGAAGATGGCGAAGGCTGCGGCCGGATCGAAGCTAGTTACGGCTCCGTGTGCGGTGCCAACCACGGTCTGCAACGACTTCACCGTGGAAGGTTGCCAGCGGTGAGGTTCAGCACTATCCGTCTTGCGGAAGCGCACCCAGCCGAAGTCCGGAAGGCCCTTGGAGGAGGGCTCAGCTTTGGGCAGCCAGGTAAGACGCAAGCGGCGATCGATCTCCGCGAACCCGATCCCCGAGAGAGGAGCGGGAGTGTTGGGGAAGCACCGATCCACCACACTTGCGTGCAGGCCCAGAAGGTCGAAGAGGTGCGCGCCGCGATAGCTGTCTACCACCGAGATGCCCATCTTGGACATCACCTTCGCCAGACCGGCGTCGAGAGCCTTGAGCGTCATCTTCTCGCCATCGACACCCTCGGGCTGCAGAGACCGCGCGGTCTCCAGCGCAAGCCATGGACAAACGGCACCAGCTCCGTAACCGATCAGGATGGCGGCGTGGTGAAGATCGCGACAATCACCGGCTTCCACGGCAAGTCCGCAGAGCGTACGCAACCCCGCCTCCACCAGGCCTTGATGTACCGCTCCAGTTGCCATCGCCATCGGAATCGGCAGCGCGGTTGCACTTGCACCACGATCGGTGAGCAGCAGGAGGCGAACCCCCGAGCGCACCATCTCCACGGCGCGGGCACACAGGTCATCGAGGGCCTGCTCCAGAGTCTTCTCCGGTGAGAATAGGCAAGGCAACTCTTCCAGCCGAAGTACTTCAGTATGCGGAAAGACCCGGGCACGCAGTGCTGCAACCTGACCCAAAGACAGGAAGGGAGAGCTCAGCGAAATTCCCGGCAGAGGTGCATTTTTATCCAGGATGTGTGCCCATGGACCGAGGCGAGTGTCCAGCGAAACCACGATCGCTTCACGAAGAGGATCGATGGCAGGATTCGTTACCTGGGCGAAGCGCTGGCGGAAAAATGAGTACAACGGACGGGGGCTGCGCGCCATAAATGCCAGTGGCGTGTCGTCTCCCATGGACCAGACGGCGTCCTTGCCGCTTGTCGCCATCGGCTGCAGGATCATCTTCACATCTTCCTGGGTGTAACCGAAGCCGCTCTGCTGCGCCGCTAGATCAAATAGAAATGCAGTCTCAGCTACTGGAATCAGTGGTGTCGCTTCTATGAGGGAGGCATAGGTCGCCTTCGCGTCGAAGGCATCCAGCATTTCGTCGTTGTGGTAGATCTTGTGCTCTACCATGTCGACGCCGAGCATCTGTCCAGGCCCCAGACGTCCACTCTCGATGACGGTCTCCGGATCCAGATCCACGAGCCCAGCCTCACTGCCAGCCACGACCAGACCATCGCTTGTGATGGCATACCGGCAAGGCCGCAGACCATTCCGGTCCAGTGCCGCACCTACGACGACACCATCACTGTACGCAATGGCCGCCGGCCCATCCCACGGCTCGGTGCAACCCGCGTGATATTGCAGGAATGGACTTGGGCGGCTGACCATTGCTGGAGGCAAAAGCATGCGTACTGCTTCGGAGATGGTTCGGCCATTCTGGCTCAGCAACTCGACTGTCTCATCGAGGCTTGTGGAATCGGTTCCATCCTTCGTCAATACCGGCTTGCACTCGACGGGGAGCGTGGAGTCCCTCGCAACCATGCGCGAACGATTACCCCATACTGTATTGATCTCACCGTTATGACCGAGAGTTCGTCCCGGCTGTGCTCGATGCCATGCAGGCAGCGTATTCGTTGCGTAGCGCTGATGAAAGACGGCAAAGTGCGTGACGTAGTCAGGGGATGCAAGATCCGGGTAGAACTCGGGCAGCAGTCGACCTAGACACATGGCCTTGTACACCACGGTCGTCGTCGAGAGAGAGCAGATGTATCCAGTTACTTCTCCAAAAGCAACGGTGCGCTCGAACTGCTTACGCGCCAGGTACAGGCGCCGCTCCATGGGATCGGGATCCTGTGGAGCCGCGTCCGCGATCAGGACCTGACGGATGCGCGGCATCGTGCTGAGCGCGATCTCTCCAAGAATCTCGGGCCGGGTAGGCACATCGCGCCATGTGAGCACACGCAACTGCTGTGACGCAAGACAGCTTTCGAGGACGGCCTCTGCACGTGTCTCTGCGTGTGGCCAGAAGACCATCCCTACGCCGAGTGTTTCATCCGCGCCAAGTTCAATCCCCGTAGCGGCGAGAAGGAGATTACGCGGCACGGCAGCCATGAGACCGATGCCGTCACTGCTTGCGCCATCGGCGGCAACCGCACCACGATGCTCCAGGCGTGAGAGCGCGGTAAGTGCGTATTGCAGAATCTTGTGATTCGTATGACCGAGTGCCGACGCCACGAAGCCTACACCGCAGGAATCATGATCAAAGCGAGGGTCCAACAGAGAAGCCTCAGCGCGAACGAATGAGCGCGCAACAGCTTGGGGTGCGGACCATAGATATGGTTCGTGATCGGCGTGCTTTTGCTCAGCACGCCCTGCTCGGTCTTGTTCAGCAAGGGTCATAATCCACTATACTTCCGTTCCCGCACAACCGTATGGTCAGCCATCGGTCCCCTGTACACTATTGGTGGAGTAGCAGGTACCAAAGAACTGGTCTTGTTGACAAAGTGCGTATGTATATTTATACATGAAGCATGAGTTTTTATGCGAACGACGTGGCGCTCAGTGCGTCACGTTTTTTCGTGTTTCCAGATTAACGTTTGGCAGATGAGGAATGCATGAAGAGTCAAAGGCAAAGCGCAATTCGAGAACTCCTGGTGACGACGACTGTCACGAACCAGGATGAGTTGCGCCGCAAGCTTGCCGGACGCGATATTCATGTAACGCAGGCTACACTTTCGCGCGACATACGCGAGTTGAAGCTGATGAAGGGTCCTGCAGGTTACGCTCTCCCCGCCAACCTGGACGGAGAGGATGATCTCCCGGCGATTGCGAGTGTGCTGGCGGACTTCGGCCTGGAAGTTCGTCAGGCGCAGAATCTGCTGATTGTGTTGACAACAATGGGAGGAGCACAGCCGGTTGCAGCGAGCATTGATTCCGAGGATTGGGAGGAGGTCGTCGGCACAATTGCCGGCGACAATACGGTGCTGATCATCTGTCCGGATAACGAAAGAGCAGAGTCGCTGAAGAGCCGAATCGAGGCTTACATTGGCTGATGCTGGTCTCACTTCCCTGCGTACCGCAGTAGCCGGTGTCAGCGGATATGCTGGCGGAGAGCTTGCGCGGTTATTGCTGCGTCATCCGCGCCTGGCAGACACACCACCCATTCTTGTCGGACGCATAGGTGAGTCGGAGACGCCACCAGTACCTCTCACCTCTCTCCATCCGCAACTCTCCGGTCTTCCCCATGCCGACGAGTTGAATGTCGCAGCGTTTGATTGGAAGCAGTTGCAGCACAAGTCCGTCGATGTCCTTTTTATGGCAACACCGCACGAGCAATCGCGAGCATGGGTTCCGGAAGCGCTCTCGCATGGCATTCGTGTGATCGACATCAGTGGCGCGTGGCGTTTGCACGACGACGAAAATCGCAAGGTATACAGACTGACAGACGCTGACCCGTTGCTCGCTGAGAAGCTGCAAACTGAAGCGGTGTATGGATTGCCCGAGTTACATGGGCCGGCAATTGCTCACGCTCGTCTTGTAGCAAATCCTGGTTGCTATGCCACCTCCATCCTCCTCGCGCTGGCCCCCCTGGTTCGCGCCAATCTGGTCGATCTAGGCTGTGGAATCATCTGCGATGCAAAGTCTGGCGTCAGCGGCGCGGGGAAATCGCTTATCCCGACGAGCCATTTCATGTATGCGGCCGACAACTTCTCGGCGTACGCGGTCTTCGGGCATCGCCAGACCGGCGAACTGCTCGAACAGCTAAGCCTTACGTCAGAGCAGATTCAGTTCACGCCGCACCTGCTACCAATTCCGAGGGGCATACTTTCGACAATATACGTTCGGCTGAATAAGGCTATAGGGGCAGAAGACATTCAAGCGCGCTTCGATGACTTCTACGCGAATGCTCCCTTGGTTCGGGTTCGTTGCTCCCCGCAGTTGCCGCAGATTCAGCATGTAGTGCGTACCGCTTTCTGTGATATCGGCTTTCAACTCTCCCCTGATGGGCGTCGCCTGGTGGTCGTCTCCTGCATTGACAATCTATTGAAGGGCGCTGCTTCTCAGGCGGTGCAGAATATGAATCTTATGGCTGGCTGGCATGAGAGGGAGGGTCTCCTGTGAAGTTCGTCGTAAAGCTCGGTGGCGCTGCATTGGAGAATCCAGAGCTGCTGCGCCGCTGCGCCAAAGCCATCACGCAACTTGCCCAGGACGGCCATAAGGTAGCGCTGGTTCATGGCGGCGGCGTGCAACTGACAAGAGTTTTAGCGCAGATGGGCAAGAAGAGCGAGTTTGTTGCCGGGCTACGCGTGACGGATGCTGAGACGCGCGATGCTGCGCTCATGGTTCTCGGCGGACGTGTGAACAAATCAGTGGTAGCGGCACTCGACCAATGTGGGCAGGCTGCGATGGGACTTACCGGCGGCGATGGACATGTGTTTCGAGCTCGCAAGAAGAAGACCACCCCAGACCTGGGGTATGTTGGCGAGATTGCGGCAACCGATCCAAAGTGGCTCGATGCCATCTGGACCATGGGTGCGGTACCTGTCATTTCATCGATCGCGCTCGGCTTCGACGGCGAATACTACAACATTAATGCCGACGAGATGGCATCTGCCTGTGCGGTTGCGACCAAGGCTGACGCCCTGGTGTTTCTTACCGATGTGCCGGGAGTTAAGGGAGCGGATGGCAATGTGATGCGCTGGCTCTCGCTCAAACAGATTCCGGCGCTCGAAGAACAGGCAGTTGTGTCCGGAGGGGATGCTGCCAAAGCTGAATGCCTGCAAAGAGGCGCTGATGCATGGAGTCAAGCGCGTTCGCATCCTCCCAGCTGAATCCGCATCTGTTTTACCTGATCTGCTGAGCTCGCGCGTCAATGATGGAACCGAGGTAATGGTCGCATGAACGTCAATACTAAAAGCACCCTAAAGGATCTGCAGGCAGCCGAGTCTAAGTTGCTGGTTCAAACCTATGAGCGATATCCGCTGCTCTTCGTCTCAGGCGAAGGTGTGCACTTGCGCGATGAACATGGCAACGATTACCTCGATCTCTTGAGCGGTATTGGCGTGTGCGCGCTGGGGTACAACCATCCCGCGATCACGCGTGCCATCGCTGAGCAGACTCCGCAACTCCTGCACACATCGAACCTCTTCTATCACCGCGGCACGACAGAGCTGGCACTGCGACTCACGGAGATGACCGGCCTCGATCGCGTCTTCTTCTGCAACAGCGGTACGGAGGCATGGGAGGCAGCGCTGAAGCTGGCCCGCGCACATGCCGGACGCCTGCGAGCAGAGGGCAGACAGCTCGGAACCAGATTCCTCGCACTCGAACACAGCTTCCACGGACGCACAATGGGTTCAGTTGCGACCACGCACAAACTGAAGTATCGCGAGCCCTTCGCACCTGTGATGCCTGATGTCGAGTTCGTCGCGTTCAATGATGTTGCAGCGTTGCGTGCGGCCTTCTCTACCGAAGTTTGCGCTATCGTCATGGAACCGCTGCAAGGTGAGGGAGGAATAAATCCAGTGTCACAGGAGTTTCTGCGGGCTGCGCGGGAGCTCTGTGATTCCACGGGTGCGCTGCTCATCCTCGATGAGATTCAAAGCGGCATGGGACGTACCGGCAAATGGTGTGCCTATCAGCACTACGGGATCCAGCCAGACGTCACAACCCTTGCGAAGCCGATGGCTGGGGGTATCCCCATTGGGGCAATGCTTTGCACCGAGGAGGCAGCCCGTGCCTTCACACCGGGAATGCATGGAACGACCTTCGGCGGCAATCCGTTGGCCTGCGCTGTCGCCATTGCTGTGATCGACGAGATCAAGCATGCGAAGTTGCTCGATCACGTCATCTCAACCGGGGACTACTTCCGCATGCGTCTCCAGGAGTTGCAACAGAAGTATCCAGCGATCATCGAGGTGCGAGGCATGGGTCTCATGATCGGCGTAGAACTCGATTCGGAACCGCTGGCGAAGGCGATTCATGCGGGCATGATGGAGCGTCGCATTCTGATTAACCGCACCCATGAAACTGTATTGCGATTCCTTCCACCCTTTGTTATCACGGCCGAGCATGTCGATCAGACGATTGCAGCTCTGAACGAATTGCTTTTGCTGCATACCCCATCCAACTTATTGCACAGCACCTCGCTGGCGGGAGAACCAATCCATGGATAGCAAGACCATCGTAATGAATCCTCCGAAAGGCACGCGTCCGGTTGTCAAGCTCGGAATTCAGTCCGACACGGCTTTTAGTGAAACGGCGAAGAGCCTGGCGGGGCGCGACCTCTGCTCCATTGCCGACCTATCGGTTGCGGAGATGGCCGCGATTATGGAGTTGGCGCACGCCGTCAAGGCGCAGCCTGAAGACTTCCGCAGCGCCCTCGATGCAAAGCAGATGGTGCTGATCTTTGAGAAGGAATCGCTTCGCACTCGTCTCACATTTGAGACCGCAATGAATACCGTTGGAGGTAACGCACTGTTTGTCGACCAGACGAGTTCCCCTCTCGGCGAGCGCGAGTCCATTCCTGATGTTGCGCGCAACCTGGAGCGCTGGATGCACGTGATTGTTCTGCGTACATACGCTCATGACACGATCACGGAGATGGCCGCCAATTCACGGGTACCTGTGATCAATGCACTGTCTGATCTTGAACATCCATGTCAGGCTATCGCGGATTTCATGACGCTTGAGGAGCGCTTCGGCTCGCTTGAAGGACTGAAGTTCACCTATGTGGGCGATGGGAATAACGTGTGTCACTCCCTCATCCTTACAGCTGCATTGCTCGGAGTTCACTGTACGAT
>DHWW01000113.1 GCA_002413385.1 Granulicella sp. UBA5172 | reverse complement strand
GATGTAGTTGAGCTCGTCGCGAAGGAATTCGTCGACGACATTCTCATAGCGGCCATCGACCTCAAGAAAGTCGGCGAGGGTGCCGATGGGCGCAACACCGCCTTCACGCTTTGCGTTTGCACGGAAGATGTTGCGAACGGTGTCGGTGGAGTAGCTGTGTTCACGGATCAGCGATTCAAGAGAACTGCGGCGGCCGTTGAGCGTTGCTGCCTGGGCGCGGAGTTCGTCGCCGCGCCGGCGAGACTGGGTCTCTTCAAGGCGTCTGGTCTCGAGCGTGTGGCGAAGCTCGAGAATCTCCGTCTCGAGCCGCTTGAGGCGTTCGTTGACGCTCTCGAAGGAGAGCTTGACCTGGCCGCGCTGCTGGCCGAGTGATTCAAGTTCGGCGCGGGCTGTCTGGGACTCGGCTTCGAGTCGTTCGTTCTCGCGGTCGAGTCCAGCAAGCGCGGCTTCGGCCTGCGCGATCTCGTTGTTGGCCTGCGCCGCGCGCTGCATGGACTGCATGGCACTACGGCGCTGGTTCTCGGCAAGGGCCTCGGCAGCAAGCACGCTGCGGGTGGCTTCATGGGCCTGCGCTTGCTGTGCGTTGGCTGTATCGCGCGAGATTGTGGCCTCGGCGGTGGCGTTTTCGAGGAAGCTGCGATGCTGTTCGCGCTCGCCGGCCAGAGATTCGAGCTGACCATGGGCCTGGGCCAGATCGTCGTTGCCTGTAGCGATTCGCTGCGTGAGATCGGCGATGCGATCGCTGTTCGACGCGGTACGCGCCACGATGCGCTCAAGTTCCACAGCGCTGGTGTTAGCGCGTGAACCAGCTTCGCGGATCTGACCATCCAGTTCATATCCACGCGTCGCACCAGCGGAGTGTTGATTATCCATGGCCTCGAGCTGCGCGGCCTGGGTATCAATGAGTTCCCCGAGGCGTGCAATCTCGGCGGAGGTTGTGGACTGGTCGGCATCCATCTGTGAGAGCCTGCTGGCCAGGACAACGCGAAGCTTGCTGCGTAGCTCATCGCGAAGTGCGCCGTAGCGTTCAGCTTTGGATGCCTGGCGCTTCAGGACACCCATCTGCCGTGTGACCTCTTCGAAGATGTCATTGACGCGAGAGAGGTTTTGCTTGGCAGACTCGAGGCGAAGCTCGGCGAGGCGTTTCTTGGTTTTGAAGCGAGTGATACCGGCGGCTTCTTCGATGATGGCGCGGCGATCGAGAGGCTTGGCCGAGAGGATACTGCCGATGCGCTCCTGGCTGATCATGGCATAGCTTTCACCACCGAGACCGGTGCCCATGAAGATGTCCTGGATGTCGCGCAAGCGGCAAATCTTGCCGTTGAGCAGGTATTCGGAGTCGCCGGAGCGGAAGAGGCGGCGCGTGACTGTGATCTCACCGGCGCGAATGGGGGTGCGGCCGAACTTGCGGCGACGAATCTTGAGAACGACGTTGTTGGCCGGAGTGAACTCAGCGTTGGCGTCGGTTTGAGAGGCAGTATCTTCTGAGGCAGGCTTCTTCGTGGGAGCTTCGGCTTCGTAGGTGGTGCCGGGTTGGGCGTCTGCTACGGCTTCCTCCGTCTCTTGAGCAGCTTCTGCGCGGAGAGCGGACTCGTCCCAGTCGCTGAGAGAGTCGATGGTGGTGACGTTCTGATCGTCCCCGAAGATTTCGGCTTCGCCGTCGGCAAGGGTATTCCCGTCGTAGACTTCCGGATCGACGAGGGTGAGCGAGACCTCCGCCATGCCTGTGGGCTTCCGGTCCCGTGTGCCGGCAAAGATGACATCCTCCATCTTGATCCCACGCAAGCTTTTGGCAGATTGCTCCCCGAGGACCCATGTGATGGCGTCAGAGATGTTGGACTTACCGCAGCCATTGGGGCCGACGATCGCGGCGATGCCCTGGCCAGCGAGTTGCACCTCGGTGCGGTCGCAAAAGGATTTGAAGCCGAGAATCTGAACTTTTTTAAGCTTGAGCAATGAGTGAAACCTCTTCAACAGGCGAACATTTTAGGCAGAATTCATGTCTGGGTACATCGTTTGACAAGCTGCTACGTCGAATCGTAAGCGGCGGGGAGGGTGGAATCAACGCTGAATCGCACGCGGATGGAAGGATGTTGTGGATAAGGGCGGTCGAATCCAATTGTGGAGAAGAAAGGTCTTATAGGTTGCGCGAGAGCAACACCATTTCTATAATCAGCATCACTCCCTTTATCTCCCGAGTACGGGGTGGGTTTACATCCAAGGCGCTGAATCTGCGCTACTCTTTAGAAGAAACAGATTTAGGAACAGACGCATTTTCCCGAGGAGCACTCTTTTATGAAGAAGGTCGTACTTGTTTCGCTGCTGGCTTTGGCCGTAGCGGTACCGTCAGCGTCTCTCGCTTTTGCCCAGCAGGCTGCAGCCGGCGGCGTTACGATGTCGCAGGATGAATATGCGGCGTACAACAACGCCAACACGCAGACCACTCCCGCAGCCAAGGCCGCGGCGTTTGAAGCGTATCTCAAGGCGTATCCAAACTCGTCCGTAAAAGAGGATGTGTTGAACCAGATTTTGTTTGCCGATAGCCAGACTGGCGATCAGGCTGCAACCTTGAATGCTGCGGACCGCTTGCTGACCATCGATCCGAATAATGTGCGTGCTCTTGTCTTTGAGGTGTATTACCGCAGGGCTGATGCTGATAAACTCACCGATCCAGCAGCGAAGCAAGCAGCTTTGGATAAGGTGGCTACCTATGCACAACAGGGGCTAAATGCAATAAAGCCCAAGCAAATGGCGGATGCAGACTTTGCGAAGCTGAAGGCTTCTGCGGATCCGACCTTTGNNACCTTTGAGAGCGCGATGGCCGACGATCTCCTGACGAAGAAGGACAATGCTGGTGCCATTGCAATCCTGAAGAAAGAGATAGATAGCGACGAGGCGGACACGCAGAAGGCTAGCCCTGTGTTGCAGGATGTGTATGTTTTGGCGCAGGCGTATTACACGTCAACGCCTCCTGACTATTTGAATTGCGCTTGGTATGCGACGCGTGCGGCGGCTTTTGCTCCTGACGCGTATAAGCCTACGATTCAGCCACTTGCGATCTACTGCTACAAGAAGCACCACGGTAGTGCCGATGGCTATCCGGCGATGCAGACAGCGGTGATGACGAGCCTCGACCCACCTGCTGGATTCACTGTGACGGCTGCTCCCAAACCGGAGGATATCGTTTCGAATCTTATAGCTACGACTCCTGATCTGGCTTCTTTGGCTATCAGCGATAAGGAGTTTGTGCTGCAGTATGGCAAGACGGCGGATGCGGATAAGGTGTTCGATACGGTCAAGGGCAAATCTGTGGAGCTGCCGGGTGTGACGGTGATCGCGG